>JASEHZ010000037.1 GCA_030018585.1 Patescibacteria group bacterium
TATGCCATTCCCTTACTTTACCAGGGGGTGGATACAAGCTATTGAACCATTACGCACATTTGACAAACATAACATAGTATGCTATGCTTATATCAGTAATTTGAAAATAATTAATTTCTCACAAAAATTTTTGAAAGGATTTTATTATGTGGTGGATTGCTGTTGTTTTTGGGTTTTTGGCTAACGGTTTTTTGATGATTTCTGAAAGAGCCAATAAAAAAGAAGAGTATACCAAAGAAAGAAAATTTTTAGTTCCGTCTTTTATGCTCTTTTCGTTGATGATTGTATTTACTATTATCGATTATCGGAACCATTAAAGAGTCTTCGGTTTCTGAAGGGTGGTTCGCTCTTTTTACACTTTTTATTTTATGGTTAGGAAGCTTCTTTTTGGTTGTTATGATTCGTCTGCGTAACATAAGACGCAAATTAAAAAGCAATGAAAATATGATGTTGCCGGAATTACAAAAAAATAATCCTTAAAGCACATTGATTTTTATTCATACCCCAGTTTATTGACTGGGGTTTTTGTTTTTAAGTCAGATTTTTTGCTATAATTTTATTATTGTGTCAAATAATCTTAATAATCTTAATAAAAATTCATTAGGTAAAATCGGAGAAGACAAAGCATGTGAGTATCTTGTGGGAAAGAGATTTTTGATTATTGAGAGAAATTTTAAACGGCCTTGGGGCGAGCTTGATATTGTAGCAAAAGCGCCTGATAAAACCCTGGTTTTTGTTGAAGTAAAGACTGTTACAGAGAACAATTTTCAAGGGATAAGCGCCGAAGACCAAATGACCGCATCAAAAATAAAAAAATTCAAAAAAGCCGCAGAACTTTATGCTGGTTACAGACAAGATTTGATAGATGATAAAAAAGGATGGCGGCTTGATGTTGTTGCTTTGACAAAAACTGCAAATAATTTTCAGATAAATCACTACGAAAATATATAAATTGACATAAATATAAACGGACTTTATACTTCAGGCCAGTTATTTGATCAATTTTTGAAAGGAAGAAAAATGGTTTTAATTATCTTAGCCGGTGTTTTTTGTGTGTTTGCGGGTATTGCCGTTTTTTTCGGTTGGCATTTTATGTTTCGCCAAGATTTTATAAAAGAAAAAAGAAGCATGATATTTGCGATTTGTCTTTGGGTTGTTGCTTGTACTTTGGGAGCAATTGGGATGATTCAAACAAAAATTAGCGAACCAACCTCGGTTATTGCCGCCGTAGCTGTTTGGATGTTTGTTGGTGCGTTTTTGCTTGGCGGGAAGTTGTGGTCTGTTAACAATAAAATAAAGAATATTCAACAAAACAAATAAAAACCATAAGAATAAAACCATGGTTTAGGCCGTGGTTTTTTGTCGAGTTGACCCGGCACTGAAATTGCGATTGGTTTTAATTTATTTCAGAAACCTTAGAAATATTCAGAAATTCTATATTTATTAACACAAAAACAGTTTAAAGCTTATCAAAACAAACATTATAATCGCAATTCTAGTGCCGGGTTGACTTTTTAAATTCGTTTGCTATACTGGTTATAGTATTGAATTGCCGCTCCGCCCAAGAGCGGTTCATTTCTAAAGGCTTTCTCCGAAATTTAGAGCATGATATATAAATTTCGGTAAGAAAACTTTACCGAGCACATAATTTTATATGTATTACGTGTATTTTATAAGAAATAAGGTTAGTAAAGAAACGCATATAGGACATACTCGAGATCTTAGAAAACGCTTTTGTGAACATCGACAAAAAAATCCCGAGCTTATATACTACGAAGCATATAAATCAGAAAAAGATGCGCGTCTTAGAGAAATAAAATTAAAACAGCGAGGTCAAACAGTTCGAAGGTTGAAAGAAAGATTACGATATAGTTTTATATAAAATTATGTGCTCGGTGTTTAATGCTGTAGATAAATTTTCGTCGCTACAGCATCGCTCGAAAATTTATACATCATTAATTAACATGGATTTAAAAGCATTGTCATCTGCAATCGGACAGATTGCTTCAGAAAAAGGAATAGAAGCCGAACAAGTGCTGGGCGCGATTGAAGCGTCAATTGCCGCGGCTTACAAAAGAGAATATCGCAAACGTTCAGAAGTCATTAAATGCAAGTTTGATTTAAAAACCGGCCTTCTAAGGTTTTATCAAATAAAAATCGTGGTTGATCCCAAAGAAGTTCGTATTGTTGATCTAAGCGAAGAAATTCCTAAAGAGACTCCAAAAGAAAAAGAAGGCGAAGATGTTTTACCGCGATATAATCTGGATAGACACATTTTTGTTGCTGAAGCAAAAGTCATTAAACCCGATGCGCAAGTCGGCGAAGAATTGGAATTTGCGCTTGAAACTCACGAAGATTTTGGCCGGATTGCTGCCCAGACCGCCAAACAGGTTATTTTGCAAAATCTTAGGGAAGCCGAAAGAATGTCAGTAAAAGAAGAATACGCTGATAAAGAGGGGGAAATTGTAAGCGGCATGATCCAGCGTTTTGAACGCGGCAATGTTTATGTTGATTTGGGTCGGGCCATTGGCATTATGTTTCATAACGAAAGTATTCCCGGCGAGCATTATCGGATTGGCGAAAGATTGAGATTTTTTGTTTTGGCGGTGCAGGATGATGCGCGGCGGCCGGGCATTGTTCTTTCTCGGTCTCATCCGAAATTCATATCAAAGCTTTTTGCTATGGAAGTGCCGGAAATTTCAGATGGATCAGTTGAAATAAAACAAATTGCCCGTGAACCAGGCAGCCGTTCCAAAATTGCGGTAGTGTCAAAAATGGAAGGCATTGATCCTGTTGGTTCGGCGGTCGGCCAACGCGGCACAAGAGTAATGGCGGTGACAAATGAACTTGGCAATGAAAAAATTGATATTATTGAATGGTCAGATGACCCAGCCAAACTTATCGGCAATTCTCTGTCGCCGGCTAAAGTAAAATTAGTTGAAGTTTTGCCTCGGCGTGAAGCGCGAGTGCTTGTAGCCGAAGACCAGTTATCGCTTGCGATCGGCAAGGGCGGTCAGAACGTGAGATTGGCGGCTAAGCTTACGGGTTGGAAAATTGACGTACGGTCTCAATCGCGACCAGAAGAAGTTCAAGAAGGCGGCGTGGCTGTAGCAGATATACCACCAGGAGATGTGCCGACAGAAAAAGAAAATGGTGTCGAAATAATAGAAAATGCGGAGGTTAAAAAAGAAGAAAAAACAGAAGTGAAAGAAAAGCCCAAAAAGAAATCCGCTTCAGTTGATTAATTTTAAAAACCCGCTAACTGGCGGGTTTTTTGTTGCAGTAAGCTTATAATTTAAAATTACTTTGTAAATAACGAAGCATTTTTTTGTACTCTTCTCGGCGGGGCACAAAATTATCGGAATTTTTTTGTATGAATGTTTCCAATTTAGCCAAAGGGACGGATTTTGTCTGCGCAACTTCCTCTTTTTGTTTCTTCACTTTTTTGAAATTTATATCGCCGCACAAAAGATAGATGTCACAGAACTGGTTGTCGCGCAATACTCCGTCTTTTAATTTCGATTTTATTGTGTCAATAAATTGCAGCTCGCGTGCATCGGTTTCAATACCAAGTTCTTCTTTAAGCTCCCGTTGCGCCGCATCTGTATTTTTTTCACCGGCACGCACATGACCTGTAAGAGAAACATCCCAGCGGTTTTTAAAAAGATCTATCATTGCAGAGCGTTTTTGAACGAGAACATCTCCGTGATTATTTTTAATCCAAATATTCACGGCACGATGCCAATCCCCGTCGCGATGAATTTCATCCCGTGATTTTGTTAAACCAACCAGATTCCCATTTTTATCTAGAACATCAATAGATTCCATATGTTTTATTATACCATCGCTGCTTAAGAAAAATATTTAAAATTCGCTTCTAGAGCAGATTTTTATCACTAAACGAATAAAGTTCAATAGCTTGTATCCACTCAAATCATATCGATAGGTGATT
>JASEHZ010000011.1 GCA_030018585.1 Patescibacteria group bacterium
GCTTATTTCAGCGATGTTCTATTAGGTTCAACAGGAAGGTGGTTGAGTTCGGCGGCAAGTCATCCACAAAGCAATTGTTACTGGTTATATACTGGCGGCGGCGCAATGGTATGTCCAAATGGGTATTATGTCGCGGGTATTCAACCAACATCTGCCGAAGCTTGGAATTTATACACGCTTTGCTGCGCTTTTTAAAAACTAAATTCTGAACTAATATATTAATTTTTTGACATCATTCTGATTTCTTTATATTATTAAAGCGCGGTTTAATTTGTAATTTATTTGTTTCTAAAAAGAGTATTCGTGAATATACAAATTTGTATATTTGCGTTTGATTCGCATATCAGTGATTACTCTAACAAACAATTTAATATATGATTTATCAAAGTCCGATTTTTTGGGTTCTTTTAGTTGCTGTCGGGGCGGTTTTAGGGTATTTTTTCAGACAGTTTTTCGCTCTTAAGCAGAAAAACAGCATTGAGCAGAAAATTGCCGGCCAGCTGGAAGAATCTAAAGTAAAAGCGAAAGAAATTATTTTAGAGGCGCAAGAAAGAGCCGTGAGGTTGATTGAGGAGGCGAAAAGAGAAGAAAAAGAAAATAAAATACAATTAAGCAAAATTGAGGACAGACTTTTAAGCAAGGAAGAAGCGCTTGAAAAAGAAGCGCAAAGTTTGCGTCTTAAAGAAACTAAATTTCAGGAAAGTTTGGAAAATTTTAGCAAGAAGGATGCGGAAATAAGCGAATTAAAAGAAAAAATTTCCAAAGAAGTTGAGAAAATCGCGGGTTTGACTCCCGAAGAAGCGAAAGAAATTATAATGAAAAAAGTTCGCGAGAATTATGAGGAAGACCTTGCAATTTCAATACAAAAACTTGAAAAAGAACGTGTTGAAGAACTGGAAAAAAAGAGTTTGGATATACTTGCCACCGCCATTCAAAGATACAGCAGGTCGCATATTTCTGAAATAACCACAACTATATTCCAGCTTTCCAGCGAGGATTTAAAAGGGAAAATTATCGGGAGGGAAGGCAGAAACATTAAAGCTCTTGAAAGACTTACGGGTGTGGAATTTATTATTGACGAGGCGCCGGATTATATAGTCATTTCTTCGTTTGATCCATACAGAAGAGAAGTCGCTAAAATCGCTTTGGAAAAACTTATTAAAGACGGAAGAATACAGCCGGCGCGCATAGAAGAAAAAGTAGAGGAAGCCAAACAGGAAATTAATAAGCGAATAACGGAATTAGGAGAAGAAGCCGCTTATGAAGTGGGAGTTTATAATTTGCCGAAAGAACTTATACAGCTTTTAGGCAGACTTCATTTTAGAACCAGTTACGGGCAGAACGTTTTAACTCATTCCATAGAGTCGGCGCATTTGGCGGCGATGATAGCGTCTGAATTGGGCGTTAGCGTGGAAGTATCCAAAAAGGCCGCTTTGTTGCACGATATTGGGAAAGCGATAGACCATGAAGTTGCCGGAAATCACATAGAATTAGGTCAAAAAATCTTGAAGAAGTATAATGTAAGCGAAGAGGTTATAAGAGCGATGGAGGCGCACCATGAAGATTACCCGTTTTCAAGTCCGGAATCGTTTATTGTGGCGGCTGTGGACGCATTGTCGGCGGCAAGACCGGGCGCCAGAAGGGAAAGTTTAGAAAATTATCTTAAAAGATTGGAAGAGCTTGAAAAAATCGCGACTGGCTTTAAGGGCGTTAAGACGGCTTACGCCATATCCGCGGGAAGGGAATTAAGAATTTTTGTGATACCCGAGAAAATTGACGATTTTGGAGCTTTGCAACTTGCCAGAGACATTGCTTCTAAAATTGAGTCTGAATTAAAATACCCGGGAGAAATAAAAGTAAATGTAATCAGGGAAGTGAGGGCGACGGAATATGCGAGATAATTAACTAACGACAAGTAACCAACCCCGCTTTATTCGGGGCAGGCAACCAACAACCAATCTAAGTTTGTTGTAAGTTGCAGGACATAGGTTATAAGTTTTAATGTGAAAAGTGTTGTATTTACTTATTACTTTTTGTATAATGGCAAAAATTAGCCTTAAGGATGCTAAAACAGCGCTTGAGGAAGATAAAAAAGGTCGAAGGACTAACGACACAAATACTTGAATTTACCCGAATAACTCTAATATAAAAATTCGTAAATTCGTGTTCATTCGTAATTGGTGTCGGTAATATTTTTATGAAAAAACCTGAATTAGTGGAAGCAATAATGAAAGCCGCAAATATAGAAGTTAAAAAACAGGCAATTGAGATTATTGACGCGGTTTTTGATACCATAACCAAGGTTTTAAGCCGAGGCGATGAAGTTGCGGTTGCCGGATTTGGAACTTTTAAAGTTGCAAAAAGAGCCGCGAGACAGGGAGTTAACCCTAAAACTGGAGAAAAAATTCAAATCGCCGCTTCAATAAAACCGAAATTTAGAGCCGCAAAAGCTTTAAAGGAGGCTGTTAAATAAAATTTTATCCCAGTTTTAAATAGTGGATAACTGAGTGGTATAAAGATTTCAGATAGATTACAATAAAAAAAAAGTTGCGGACAGCGCAATCTGTAAATAAGAAAAAAATAAAATGGTCTGTCTTATGAGCCTTGTGTCATAATGCGGTTTGCGGTAGTGAGGACTGCAAATCGTTGCGGAAAATAATTTCGCAGTTATGACAACGGGGCGAGGGACAGGCTATTTTATTTTGAATTCTTCAACCTTTCATTCATTTGAAAGAAAAGTTCGTATGTGGCTTTAAGCTCTTTTAGTGAATTTTTAAGAATATTTTTTATAGATTCTTGATCGGTTATTTTAGAGGATTTTTCAGATGTGTCAGTTGGCGCGCCGGTGTTTGCTGTTACTTTATCGTTACTACTTGTTTTTTTATCGTCTATAGAATTTAAACTGTTGTAAAACAGACTTTTCGCGTTCTCATTCAATTCTTTGGCATTTTTAAATTTTTGAGACGATTGTAAATAATAAAATTTTAAACTGTCTATTTTAACGAATTTTTGCTTTTCAAGTTTTTTGAGGTCCAATAACACTTTATCAAGCCTGTTTTTCGCGGTTTTTAAAAAATTTTCGCTTTCAAAAATTAAAATCATATTGGATATTTCCTTTAAGCGCGGAGTATATTCTTTTTCCCGCCATTCCTTTAGTTCCTTGGCGATGCTTTTAATTTCATCAATCGTCGTGTTTTCGCCGGTTATTTTATTTTCCAAATCATTATAATATTGCCGATATTCTGAAAGCCGATTAATAAAATTATCCCTGGTTTTTTTCCAGTCATCGCTTTCCAATTGAAGATCACTGATCCTTTCTTTAAGTTCATTAATTTCTGTTTTAGAGCTGTCCAATATATCTATAAAAATTTTTTGGCGGGTGTTGACGTCGGAATTTTCTCCGTTAATTTCTTTGGCATAAACTGTATCGGAATTCGCTCCGAATGCGGTTTGTAATTGAAAAGAGCTCGTTATAATAGCCTTATTTGCGGAAAGTCCCAAAAAAAACATTAATAAAATTAAACAAATTTTTTTCATAATTAGTTCGCCAGCTTATCCAGCATTTCATCTATTGTGCCGGTGGCATTATTTAAATTTAAAGCGGGGTCTTTAATCAAAAAAGCGCTTATATCTTCCGTTGAAGAAGATTCAATATCGGCTGAAATAGTGGAAGAAACATTTGAATAAATCGGCTTGTTTTTTGACACCTCATTCATTGTTCTGATGACTTTTTGGTTTGTCTGGTCAAGATATTTTATTTCCTCCATAGTTATTTGAATGGAATGATTAATATCTTCAGCTTCGACGGAAAGACTTTTTTGATTTAGTCCCTCAAGGCCGAGAGGGGAGAAATTTTTATTTATATATGAAATGCCTCCAAGCAATCCGATAATCAAGAAACTGCCCAGTCCCAAAGCGACAGAAAATCTTAACAGTTCAAAAAAATTATTAAAATAAGAAACTTTCTCGCGGGAATTTTGCGGAGTAGCCAAAATAAGCATCTTTGAACGTTCCGCATATCCGCGGTCGGGTTTGATACTTTTGAGATTTTTTAGTATTTGTAAATTTTTTTCAGTCATTTTATTTGCTTTTTTTGCCCGTTTTTATTTTCTTTTTTCAGCATATTTCTGAGATTTTTAACGGCTCTGTGTTGAATGACTCTAATGGTGCTTTGGGGCTTATTTAAAATTTTTGAAATTTCTTGCGATGTAAGTTCTTCAACAAATTTCATTATGATAATGTCTTGATGTTCCGGATTTAGATTTTGGATGACATTTTTTACTTTTTCTATTTCGTAATTGCGGTTTACTTGATTGTCCAAAGTATCGTCGTCGTTTTTTATTTCTTTTATGTCTTCTATATCTATATTCGATTTTTTAGTTCGATAATGGTCAATAACTTGATTTCGGGCTATTTGATACAGCCAGCTTGAAAAGGGAAAACCCTTAAATTCATACTTTTTAATGTTTTGCCAGGCGTTTAAAAAAACCTGATGGGTGAGATCCTCAGCCTCCTCACGATGACTGACCTTAAGATAAATAAAGCGATATATTTGCGCATGATATTTATCGTAAAGCAAGCCGAAGGCTGAGGCCTTCCCGCTAATGGCGCTATTTATGATTTTTTGATCGCCATCTAACATAATAAAACGAACAAACCTTTAATTAGTTACATTTTGTATTATATCAAAAATGACCTTGTTTTAGGCTGTTATATTATTTAAGTTTCTTTTTAGAGCGGGCAAGCAGAATCGAACTGCCGTCTCGACCTTGGCAAGGTCGCATAATAACCACTATACGATGCCCGCGATAATTTTTAACTGAATAGTTATCGGCTTATCAACTATTTGGTGCGCCCACCAGGATTCGAACCTGGGACCTTCTCGTTAAGAGCGAGCAGCTCTACCAACTGAGCTATGGGCGCGTAATAAGTTATAAATTTACAGGTTTTTTAGTTTCTTTTAATATTCGCCATTTATTTTGAACAAATTTTACATTTGGGTCAATATCCTTAATAGCGGCTTTTATCCAACCAAATATTTGATGTTGTATATTTGCGCTTTTAGGAATTTCCACTCGAATGGTTCCAAAATAAAGATTATTTTGTTTAAAATTGGTGCTAGTAGGTTTTATGTAGCTTTTACCAAAATTTTTGATTGGGATATTTGTTAAATCAGACCAAAATTTTTTAATTTTCATTTCATTTTGTTGAGGATAAATATTTAATCGTAATATTAATTCATTGGGCGAAATTTTTAGTATTTTTTCAATCCATTTTACAATAAATAAAATAAGATGGGGATCTGAATTTGTTAATACGAATCTTTTACCTTTACTTCCCTCAGCCCAATACAACGATGCGCCCATTAAACGATATGTTTCTGGATTTAACGGTAAATTAATTTCACGTTCCGCTTCAAAAATAATTTTTTCTATTTCACGAGCTCTTCTTTCTTTTTGGCTTTTTGGTCCCAGTGATAATATCTGTATTTGTTTTGTATAAAATCGTTTTTTATCCGTTAATGAAAGAGGGATATTCTTTAACCACAAACTTAATGTACTTTTAGAGACATTAATTTTCTTTTTGATTTCATTATAACTGCGGCCACTCTTTCTTAATTTTATGGCATTTTTCTTAAGGCATGAATAATCTTTATTCATACCACTAATTATATACCATATAAATACCGAACTCAATGCGCATTACTTAACTAGTGTACTAAAGTTCTGTACAAATGTTTTTATATTATGCGAGGTGAACTCCACTTGGTGTGGGGTAGGAAGGTAATTATTGCGATATGCATCCTCTCAAATTTATTAATAAAACGCATTGTGCGCCCACCAGGATTCGAACCTGGGACCATTTGCTTAAAAGGCAACTGCTCTACCAACTGAGCTATGGGCGCGTATTTAACTAATAACTAATGACTTATAACCAAAAACAATATAAATTAAATAATAAGATTTTAAGGTTAAAAAATCAAGAATTTTAATTAGTTTTTAAGTAAATTCGCGTGTTCCCGTCAGAACTCGAACCCGCAACCTTCCAATTCAACCCAGCACTTTTATTTTGTGCCTCTGCCAGGATTCGAACCCGGAATACAACGTTCGAAGCGTTGCGTGATATCCATTTCACTACAGAGGCAGATGTTCTACTTGCCCCGTTAAATTTTTAATTTATGCGGGGTCCGGTTGACCCCGATAGCAAAGCAAAGCTTACTACGGGGCAGGGCTACGGGGACAAAATAACGCTTATAGTTTATAATTAAACCTGATGAAATTCAATATTTCTAAAGAAATTATCAATATTTCCAACGAACTGAAAAAAGCCGGTTTTGAGGCTTATTTGGTAGGCGGGTGCGTGAGAGATTTAATAACGGGAAGCGAACCGAAAGATTGGGATATCGCAACTGACGCCAAACCGGAAGAAATACAAAAGATATTTTCCACTTATGCCGGGGCTACAGCGGACAAGCCTGCCACTATTTATGAAAATAATTTTGGCACCGTTGCGGTTAAAACGAATAGTGAAGATCCAAAACTGAAAATAGTGGAAATAACCACTTTTAGAATAGAAGGAAAATACACGGATAAAAGACATCCTGATGAAATAAAATTTGCCAAAACGATAGAAGAAGACTTATCTCGCAGAGATTTTACAATCAACGCGATAGCATTGGATCTTGTAGCTTATAGCGTAAAGCATGAAACTCAAAAAGAGAAAAAAAATTATAAACTACAAGTTACAGGTTGCGAGATCACGGATCCGTTTGGAGGGCAGAAAGATTTAAAGGCAAAAATAATAAAGACGGTAAGAGAGCCGGAGGACAGATTTAACGAAGACGCGTTAAGGCTGATGAGAGCCGTGAGATTTTTTTCGGAATTGGGATTTTCCATTGAAGAAAAAACTTTTGAAGCGATTAAAAAAAACGCGGAACTTTTGAAAGTAATCGCTCAGGAAAGAATTCGCGACGAGTTTGTAAAAATTATAATGAGCAATCGGGCGAAAGAAGGAATGGAAAAATTGGAAGAAACCGGTTTGTTGAAATTTATTATTCCGGAATTGCGCGAGGGTATTGGCGTATCTCAAGACAGACATCATATTTATACCGTGTGGGAACATAATTTAAGGGCGTTGGATTACGCGGTTAAAAAAAATTATTCTTTGGAAGTTCGGTTGGCGGCTCTGTTTCACGATTTGGGCAAGCCGAAAACAAAAGCAGGTAAAAGCCCAAACTCAACTTTTTACAATCACGAAATCGTCGGAGCGAAAATGGCGGCTAAAATTTTAAATAAACTCCATTTTTCCAAAGATGTTTCCGAGAAAACAATTCATCTCGTGCGTTATCATATGTTTTATTACAATGTCGGCGAAGTGACTGAAGCCGGAGTGAGAAGATTTTTGGCGCGCATTGGCCCGGAAAATGTTGATGATTTTATAAAAATAAGGGAAGCGGACAGAATCGGGTCGGGAGTGCCAAAAGCGGTTCCATATAAATTACGTCATCTGCTTTTTATGATTGAAAAAGTAAAGCGTGATCCGATTTCACCGAAAATGCTCAAAATAAACGGGGAAGATTTAATGAAATTATTGGACATAAAACCTGGACCTAAAGTCGGACAGATACTTGCCATATTACTGGAAGAAGTAATTGACAACCCGAGTGGAAATACGACAGATAATTTAGAATTAAGAATTAAAGAATTGGGAAGTTTGTCGGAGAAAGAGCTGAAGAAAATGGCAAAAACGGCAAAAGAAAAAAAGAATGAATTTGAAACCGGATTAGAAGAAGAAATTAAAAAACAATTTTATGTGAAATAAATATCCTTTAAATGAAGTAAAAAAATAAAAACCCAAAAAAGTTTTTACTTTTGACTTTTAATTTCAATAGAGAGATTAATAACAGCAATAGTTATAATAAACACAGCAACCATTATCAGAAGATGTCGGATAATTTCCATAATGCCGTTTAGTCCGGCAATTTCAAAAAAATTGGTTAAAAACCCTGTTGTAAAAAATACAGCGCTGACGATAAGCCATCCGAAAAACGCCCTGAAATAATCCTGGTAAATCAGGCGACGAGTGTAAAAAGCATACAAAATTAAAATAATTCCGGTGATAACGCTCATCCCGCTTATAATGAGCATAGTTGGGTCTAAAAACATATTTTTATTATTTTATTTTTTAATTTCCTGCGACAGCGTAAAACCGGCGACTGCCAGAGCGCTTATAGAAATGATTAAAAAAATATGATGAATAGGTTCGGCTAAGGTTTCTCCTAAAAAATATTTGGCGATGTCGCCCATAAAACCTATTGTGAAAGCGATACTTGAAAAAGAAAGCCATTTAAAATAATTTTTAAACACTTCTTCTTCCACTCGTTTTTTTATTTTGAAACTTGAAATAATAAAAATAACGCCAAACACTATTCCGATTAAACTTACGAACAATGCAGAAGGGTTAATATCGGGTATCATTTTGATTTTTGTTGTTTTGCGACCTTTTTATTGTTTTAAAAATTATATCATAAAATACCATTAAAATCAGAAATTGAAGTGTGAGAAAAACGTGAAAAAGAACTGGGTTTAGTTATTAAAAATTACATCGGCGGTTTGTTTGCAAAAGAAGAAAACATTGATACTATTGTTTTAGGATGCGTGCAATTATGCTTTAGTAAAAAAAATTACCGAAAATTTGTCAAAAAGTCAGGAAATATGTTTTCGGACAATCAATTATTTTCAATCAATTAATATGAGCGGGATATAGTATAGTGGCAGTATACACGCTTCGGGTGCGTGAGGCCTCGGTTCAATTCCGAGTATCCCGACTATGAGAAGATTTCTTGTTTTTCTCGGCATAATAATTATAGGAGGGGCGGTTGCCTATAATTTTGCGCCGGAAAACGCCAGAAATAAAACAAAAGCTTTTTTAAAAGAAACTTTAAGCGGCAATATTGAAGAAGCCAAAAATTTGGTGAAAAATGAAGTTGTTCCCGAGAGCCCGAAAGAAAAAAGAGAAACATTGATAACTGAATTAAAAAATAATATTTCCGAGATTAAAAATCACGTAAATAATTTTCAAAAAATAAATCGGGAAATTTTAAAAGACAAAAATAATATTTCTTCTTCCACGGCAAAATTATTGAAGGAATTTCAAAATGAAAATTTTACAAACAGGAGTTCTACGGAAGCGTATATTGCAAAAACGGAAACAATTTTAAAACAACTGGAGCAGACGAGCGGAGAAAGTTCCGTGAAAGAAAGTTTTACAGAAAGAATATTGGATAAAATTCTTCCGCCAAAAGCGGGGGAGTGCGCAAAATAGAAAATTAAAAACTTCATATGGGAGAACTAAGGAGAGTGAAAATGAAAAAGAAAGAAAAAGAATTGGCTTGGGATACAGAGATGGCTAAAGAAATTACTTATTCACTTATGTCTAAAACCGCCACTAACACTTTACTGCTGGCGTTTATAGAGAGTCCTAATTTTAAGTTGCAGGTGATTGATAAACTGAAATTAATCAAGGAAAGCGGGCAAAAAGAAAATGCCGCTATTGCAAATGTTATTTTGGAAAGTTTATCTTTGCGTATGTCCGACCACAGATTACTAAAAGAATACGCGAGAAGTATGGATTTTTATCGGGAAATTATCGCGCCTTTGAAAAGAATGGCGAAGTGGGGACAAGAGGACAGGCAAAAAATTATATTGCAAAAAAATGACGCGGAAAAAATAATTTCAGCGGAAAAAAGTCTTTCCAAAAAAAGAGTTGTGATTGGCAGTATCTTATTTGGAGCTGTTGCAACGATTGGCGGGTATCTAATCCATAAAACAATAAGTAATGGCGATGATGATAAAAAATAAAAAGGGCGCTGGGAAATAGCGCCTTTTTTGCCGGTTTTTAATAAAATTGCTTAATTTGATATAATCAGGTATTAGTTACTTATTATGCCTCGTAGTGAAACGGCGATGGACTTAACCTTAATTTATAACTGTTTTAGCGCGAGGTATGAGTTTTAATAAGAATGGCGCGAATAATTTTAAGCAAAGAGCGGTTAAATAAATTACAATCGCCGTTCTACTACGGGGTATGATTAAAAAAATAACTTTAGAAAACGGACTTAGAGTAATATTGGCGCCTCAAAAAGAGAGCTTTTCTACAACTGTTTTAGTACTGGTAGAGGCGGGTTCTAAATATGAAACAAAGGAAATAAGCGGTTTGTCGCATTTTTTGGAGCATATGTGTTTTAAGGGAACAAAAAAAAGACCTTCCCAAGTTCAAATTGCGAATGAACTGGACAGTCTTGGCGCTGTTTACAACGCTTTTACCGGCCACGAATATACGGGATATTACATAAAAGTAAGAAACACACATTTGGACAAAGCTTTGGATATAATTTCCGACATTTATACAAATCAAATTTTTGATGAAAATGAAATAAAAAAAGAAAAAGGGGTTATTATAGAGGAAATCAATATGTATCAGGATATTCCTAACCGCGATGTTTGGGATGTTTTTTTAAAACTTATGTATGGGAATCAGCCGGCCGGTTGGAATATCGCGGGCGATAAGGAAACTGTTATAGCTTTAAAAAGAAATGATTTTATAAAATATCACAAACAGCATTACGTTGCTAAAGGAACCGTAGTGGTTGTATCGGGAAATTTTAACGAGGAAGAGGCGATTGGAAAAATTAAAAATTATTTCTCGGAAATTTTAAAGGAAGAAAAATTTTCCAAAATAAAAACCATTGATTCGCAGGAAAAGCCGTCTTTGTCATTAAAGCATAAAGAAACCGACCAAACGCATTTAATCATCGGGATAAGAAGTTTGTTCAATGTTTTTGACGGAAGAAAATATATTTTGGATGTTTTGGCGGAAGTGTTGGGCGGGGGATTCAGCTCGCGGCTGTGGCAAAGAATAAGGGAAAAAATGGGGGTGGCGTATTATATCGGCGCCGGAACCGACCTTTATACCGACCACGGATATTTGGCGGTGAATGCCGGAGTGGACAATAAAAGAGCGGAAGAAGTGATAACAGCTGTTCTGGAAGAATTGGCTTTGCTTAAAAAAGAAAAAATTTCCAAAGAGGAGTTAGACAGAGCGAAAGAGCATTTAATCGGCGGCATTGTTCTTGGCTTGGAAACCTCCAGCCAGTTAGCTAGTTTTTATGGCGACCAAGAAATTTTAATCAAGGAAATTTTAACTCCGAAAGAAATTATCAAAAAAATTCAGGAAGTAACCGGTGAAGAAATTACGGAATTGGCGCAAAAAATGTTTGTGGATGAAAAATTGAATTTAGCTCTTATAGGGCCGTTTAAAGATGAAGAAAAGTTTGAACGAATTTTAACTTTTAATAAATAACTAATTGGCAACTGGAGTATAAAAAAAGCTATTAACAACTAATATAGCAAGCAATTTGGAAATATTGAGTTTAAATTTTATTTCAGATGATGAATAATATAAAAATATGAAAATTATTCCCGCGATAAACTGCAAAGATTTTAAATGCGTTAAGGAGCGGTTTTTAATCGCGCAATCGTTTTTGCCGAAAAACGGGTGGATTCAAATTGATGTCGGTGACGGAAAATTCACAAAAGCGAAAACTTGGAATAATCCGACACAATTAAAAAACCTACAACCCACGACCTATAACCAACGATTTAATATAGAAATTCATTTAATGGCGGAAAATCCGGAAAAGCATATTAAAAAATGGCTTGAGGCAAGAGCGGATAGAGTAATTTTTCATTTGGAAGCAATAAAAAATAACCTACAGCCTACAGTCTACGACTTACAACAAAAGAAGATTGGGATTGCGATAAAACCGGAAACCGATATTGAATGTATTTTACCGCTTTTAAATAAAATAAAATTTGTTCAATTATTGGCGGTTAAGCCGGGATTTTCAGGCCAGCGGTTTGATAAAAGAATTTTACGGAAAATAAAAATCATTAAGAAAAAATATCCCAAAGTAACTGTGGAAATTGACGGGGGAATAAACGAAAAAATCGCTCAAACGGTTAAAAAAGCCGGAGCGGACATTGCGGTTGCCGGATCATATATTTTTGAAAGTAAAAATCCAAAAGAATCTTATAAAATTCTTAAAGAATTGGAATAGAATTAATTTTGAAAACTGGCGGGCACGATCTCCGTAAGTTAGAACCGAAAAAGCGGCTCAAATTCAGGACTTTTGATAAGAGTATACAGGAATTGAGGGCTATGTATAAAGCTCATCCGGAATGGTTTGAGGTGCCGAAACTGAAATCAGATAAGGGTAAAATGAGGTGAATTATTCGGTCAAATAAACATTCATACACGGCTTATTTCTAAGGTTGCTTTTAAGTGCTGGAGGATAAAAAATTCCTCATTTTTTCAATGGATTGTTTTATTTGTGCAATATCTGCCTGCCCAGCGGTTCCACGATGATGAATCTGGGTTCTTAGATGCGTGTAAATACTAACTTGATTAGCTGTGCCATTATATGGACAATTCGATAATTCTTGTTTGTTTTGTTGGAAAAAATTGATGTCAAAATCTTTCAAGTTTAACGGAGTGGCACGGATATTATCGTCTCTAGTTTTTAACTCTTCGTAGAGTTCGTTATGGTACTCCTCGGTCGGTAAGCCAAAAGCAATTTCACTGGCATAGCAAAAAATATCAACTCGAAACTAAATAATATTGAAAAAAATGAGGCTCAAATAAAAAAACTTATTACAGATAAAAAACTTTATGTTGAAGAAAATCTAAAAAACTTCCTTAAAGAGAACATGAAAGACCTCGGCTATCCTGAATTAGCTAAGATTGTTGAACTATCAAATGCCCAACGTCTTCAGCATGCCGCTTATTATACAAGGCAAGATATTTGCTTCACTATAGTGAAAGACCTCCCTGATGCATCTAAATTTGAGAGGCTGTCAATATTGGAACCATCGGTTGGAGCTGGCAACTTTCTCCCTCTGCTTATTGAAAAGTATAAGACAGTAAAAGAAGTTGAGATCGATGTTATTGATATTGATAAAAATGCAATTAAAATTCTAAGGCTTTTACTTAAAAAACTTAATGCCCCTAAAAATATTCAGATTAATTTAATTAATGCAGACTTCTTGTTATATGGAGAAACCAATCTTTTCAATCAATCAAAACGTTATGACATTGTAATTGGAAACCCGCCATTTGGAGATATTTCAGGGAACAAAGAACTTCTCGCACTCTACAAAAGCAATAAACACAATACCGAAACGAATAATCTTTTCTCATTCTTTCTTGAGAAAACGATACAGTTAGGCGACACTGTGGGGCTGATTATTCCTAAGAGCTTCCTTTCGGCACCAAAATTTAACAAAACGAGAGAACTTGTTTCATCTTTTGTCATACAAAAGATCACAGATTATGGCGAAAAGGGATTTAAGGGGGTAAAAATTGAGACAATCAGCTTGATTATCAACACTCGAGATCAGGGAGCGATGACGCTTGTCGAGTCTTATGTAAAAAACGAAATTGGCTATAAAGACCAGTCTTACATCTGTTCAAAGGACTTTCCCTATTGGCTTGTATATAAAAATGAATTCTTTGACTCTATCGCTAAAAAACTTCGGTTCAATATCTTTACCTCATACAGAGACCGACAAATTACTAAGAAAATAACAAAAAACCAAGAGAGGATAAGAATATTGAAATCGAGAAATATCGGACGAAATGAAATACTAGATATTCCAAACTATGATTCTTATGTGGATTCTATAGATGGCCTATCAATCTCGAAATTCCTTAACAAAGAAAACAGTATCTTAGTCCCGAACCTTACTTACGCACCTCGGGCATCATTCTTACCGGAAAACACCCTTGTTGATGGCTCTGTAGCAATTCTTACTCCAAAAGAAAGTGGAATCAAAATCACAAAAAAAGACCTAGATTATTTTGGTACAGAAGAATTTACACAATTCTATCGAGTAGCAAGAAACCATGGCTCTAGATCATTAAATATCGATAACAATTCAGTATTCTTTTTCGGAGTTAGCCGTTAATTAGTTACCTCTTGCGAACGATCTCGCTCAGCTTTTCGAAGCTAGTGTTGGTAGAAAGATCAAGGTTGTAACCAGTATTGACCACGTGGATAAAGCGCTCCTTAGCATACAGACCATCTCCTCTATTTACTGAGGTTGTAATCGAATCCATTTTTGATAACAAGCACTCTTTTTGGTATTTAGAATTTATCGTTTGTGTCTTGTTGTCTGGATGTACTCGCGTATTGTGCTGTTGTGGTGTAAGTAAAATAAGGTTTTCAAGATAGTCAGAAATTTCTGGAAATTCATGTTCCGGGAAAATATGATGAACCTGAGTCGCTAATCCTACTGCCAGACTATCCTTAACTTCACTGCTTGTGTGGTGACGTCTTATAATATTTTTTGCTTTCTGGACTCGATATATAACAACTTCAGGTTGTTCATTAATTTCTTTCAAAATCTCCTGTCGGCTTAGCGTCTTATCTTTTTCTATATCCCTGAAATTCTCGCGGTTATACATAAGATCTGGATAAATGAATCTTCCATGAGTCATTCGTCCTTTCTCTGTTCAAGGGATTTGATAAAAAAAAGCGGAATAAGGATTTAAGACCTTGGGGAATATTCGGTTTATTTCAGTATCGCCGTTTATTTCTGTAAAACCTCGCATAAAAGATTGAAAGTCGCTTTTAAATGTCTCGAAGTCTATGACACTTAAGGCATTTCCCTTGGCTTTTGTCTTATATGATTCAAGCTTGTTTATAAAACCACTATCCGACAAAACTTTCTCGATATAGATAACAAGAAAATACCAAGCGTTTCTTTCGTTTTGAGATATATATTCGAGAATATCTGATCTCAGAACCGCATATATATTTTTCCTACCAACTTTCTTTTCCTCTAGAACTTTAGCGAAAACAAGCGTCTTTAATGGTTGGGCTATAAACTTATCGTATTCGGATCCCGCAGTTTCATTTTCTGGTGATGGCTTTCCAAAAACCGCGATTGTATTTTTCACAAAGTATGGAAATTCCCAAATATCTCCAACGACAAAAGATGTTCCTGCGTCTTTGCCACCCAAGAAGTTAACAACACAATCTGCAATAAACGACAAGACGTCAGGAGTTGCCTTTTGATCCATAAAACGAGAATAACCTGGATTTTTCTTTCGAATATCCAGATCGACTTGCTTAATATGAATATCAAACCAAAATATTTTCTCTACGCTAGAAAAAGCACAGAAGATGATGACCGCCAAGTAATGAGCATTGAGGCGCAACTTTTTGAATTACGAGAATATGCGCGTAGAGAAAATTTTGAAATTCTTGAGGAATTTCAAGAGTCGAAAAGTGCAAAGACGCCTGGGCGAGAAGTATTTGGCGAGATGATGGCGAAAATAGAGAGTGGTGGCGATTTCGGGATACTTGCTTGGCACCCCGATCGCCTTGCGCGTAATAGCATTGACGGAGGTAGGGTTATTTACGCCGTAGATACGCGCAAGGTAGTATCTTTGCGCTTTCCGACATTTTGGTTTGAACCGACCCCGCAGGGGCTCTTTATGTTGCAAGTGGCGTTCGGTCAGAGCAAATACTATTCCGACAACTTAGCCGAGAATATCAAGCGGGGTATCCGCCAAAAATTGCGCCGGAAAGAGTGGTTAGGACTTGCGCCTTTCGGTTATCAGAACAATCCGCTTAAACGAAATATCGAACCACATCTTACTGAAGCGCGGATTGTAAAATTAGCGTTTGAGGAATACTCGAAAGGCGCACATTCTTTCGTTTCTCTCGCGCAATTTTTGGCGGACCTCGGCGTTGTCTCCAAGAACCGAACGCCACTTGCCAAAGCTTCCATCAAACGACTTTTAACTCATCGTGCGTATATTGGTTTCGTCAAACATAAGAGCGAATGGTTTGATGGAAGCTTTGAGCCAATTATTTCTCCCGCATTGTTTGAAGCCGTGCAAAAAATACTCCGCACGAAAGAGCGGCCGCGCCACCGCCGCGCTCGGCACGATTTTCCATTCACTGGATTATTTCGGTGTGCCGAGTGCGGCTCAATGATTAGCGCGCAATGGGCGATCAATTGTTGGGGTACAAAATATCGTTATTATCGCTGTTCAAAAAAGCGCGGCCGCTGTTCGCAACCATATATCCAAGAAATTGACCTTGCGAACCAAATCCGCGCACGGCTTCAAACAATCTCGCTTTGCGGCGAAATGACCGACTGGATGTTAGCGAAAGTAGATGAGTGGCAAAAAGAGGAAAGTTCCTCGTCGCAAAGCGAGGTTCAAAATCTTTCCGAAAATATCAAAACGGCAGAAGCGAAAATGGAAAAGTTGGTTTCCACATATTTAGACGGCGACATTCCAAAACAAACGTATCTCAAAAAGAAGGACGAAATTTTGCTCGCTTCTGCCGTTTTGGAACAAAAGAAGAAAGATTTTGAACGCGGGAAGAAAAATTGGGTCGAACCCCTGCGGAAATGGATTTTAGATACGAAACAGGCCGATTTTTTGAGCACATCGGATGATTTTCATCAAATCAAAACATTTGTTCAAAAAATCGGAACGAACCCTCGGATTCGTAACAAATCCGCCGTCTTTGATTTTTGCCCAGCCAGCCAGTTCGCCGCGAAGCGGCGAGGGATTTTGCGGAGCGCGGCCGCCTCGCGGCCGCGCGGAGCAACCCTTTCAAATCGCGAAGTTTCTATTTGCGGTATCTACTGGACGAAGTTCGAATGTATTTTGAATTGAACCCTGATGCAGAATGATGCGCGCTTCGTCCGCTCCCGTGACCGCAGGGAGCGGACGAAGCGCGGCAATCAAAATTCGCAGTCCGGATTTTCGTCAAAAAAAGTTCGGATTTTAACCAAAAGACACCGCCAATTTTCAAAATTCGGATTTTGGGCGATTGTTGCCTCGCCCCGCCAAAGGCGGGGCTCGGCTTCGGCAAGGATTTTGAAGGGATTTTTGAAGTCGCAAAACAATTTCTGCCCGCTCAAACGGAAGTTCGCCGTGCGAAGCACGGATAAAATGAAATTTTATCAACCAATCTTTTTTCTTTCGCCTTTGGCGAAAGGCAAAGCGATGATTTAATTTTGACTGCCCAAACAATATGACAAACGAAAACCAAACCAAAAAGTTTTTCATCTACGCCCGCAAGTCAACGGACAGCGAAGACAGGCAAATTCGCAGTATTGCCGACCAACTGGCTGAATTGCGAGAGCTGGCAAAAAAAGAAGATATTGAGGTTATTGATACTTTGGTAGAAAAGCAAACTGCGAAGAAGCCGGGGCGGCCTGTCTTCGCTGAAATGCTCAAAAGAATTGAAGCGGGCGAAGCAACGGGAATTTTAGCGTGGCATCCCGACCGATTAGCTCGCAATTCCGTTGACGGCGGACAAATCATTTATCTTGTGGACACCGGAATTATCAAAGAGCTAAAATTCCCGACTTTTTGGTTTGATCCTACTCCGCAAGGAAAGTTTATGTTAAGCATAGCGTTTGGGCAGTCAAAATATTACATTGATAATCTTTCGGAAAATATCAAAAGAGGGCACCGCCAAAAATTGAAAAACGGACTTTGGCCTCAAATGGCCCCGCTTGGATATTTGAACAATAAAGAAACAAAACAAATTTATGTGGATAAAGAAAAATCCAAGTTTATCAAAAAGGCATTTGAGGCCTACGCAAGCGGAAAATATACGCTGAAAGAAATCCGAAAGATTATCAATGATCTCGGCTTGAAAGGGCGGCGAGATTCGTTGCTTTCCGTTTCAAATTATCAATATCTTTTACAAAATCCATTTTATTACGGACTTATCCGCTATAACGGAGAATATTTTGAAGGAAAGCACGAACCGATTATTACAAAGAAACTTTTTGAC
>JASEHZ010000012.1 GCA_030018585.1 Patescibacteria group bacterium
TGTTGAAAAATATTCGGCTATTTTCTCCGGTTTTTTTATTGATTCTCTGGTGAGTAGACTGGAAAGGCCAATATCGGAAAAAATAGTAAAAAATGCGGCTAAGCCTAGGGCATAAGAAAAAATTCCATATCCTTCAGTGCCTAAGATACGTGCCGCATAGATTATTAAAACAGCCCTGATTAATCGGCCAGCAATATTCCCGAACGCCAGCCAAAAGCTGTTTTTAATGACTGTTTGTTTTTCGCTTTTGTTTTTAAATAAAAAATCCTTGATGATTTTTATCATTTTAAATTTTAATATCGGATTTTATTTTTGATTTACAAAAAAAGTTTTAATAGTTTTTAAAATAACGAGAAGATCAAGGATGATTGAGCGGTTTTTAATGTAAAAAATATCATATTGCAGTTTTTCATAAGCGTCTTTAACCGAAGAGCCGTAGCGGTAATTTATTTGCGCCCAACCCGTAATCCCCGGTTTAACAATGTGGCGAATTTCATAAAATGGTATTTTTTCTTTAAGTTCTTTCACGAATTCCGGCCGTTCCGGCCGCGGTCCCACAAAAGAGATATCGCCTTTTAAAACATTGAATAATTGCGGCAGTTCGTCAAGGTGGCTTGAGCGGAGAATTTTGCCGATGGGCGTAATGCGTTCGTCGTTTGGTTTTGACCATTCGGGACCGTTTTTTTCAGCGTCAATTTTCATTGTCCTGAATTTATAAAGAGTAAATATTTTTTCTTTTTTGCCGACTCTTATTTGTTTATAGATAGTCCGGCCGGGCGATGTTAATTTGATTAGAAAATAAATAATTATGAAAAATGGCGTGAGAATTATAACAAGGGTTAAAGTGATGAAAAATTCCATTATTTTTTTTGCAGTTTCGTAAAGCATTCTTTTGTGGGCAACGTTTTCTAAAAACCACATTTCTTCAAGTTCGGAAAGCGGCGTTTTGTTGAATATTTGTTCATAGAATGTTGAAGTATCCAAAATTTCTATGCCTTGCGTGAGTTCGTCAAAAATTACTTTGGCCGCCCTTCGATTTTTCTTTATATGAGGGGCGATAACCAGGGTTGAGATTTGTTCTTTTTCAATAATTTTCGGCAGCGAAAGCCAAAGAGGGTCATCAATGCCGTTTTTAAGAATTGATTTTATGTTTAGGCCGAGTTGGGGGTTTGTTCCTAAATAATGAGTTGCCCTTTCTGCTTCCGGCGTTAAGCCGATAATCAAGATATTTTGCGAACGAGTGTTTTTAATTAGTCTATTGAAAAAATATCGCCAGCCAGTAAGGAAAATTGTCGAAATAATAGTGAAGAGCAGGAGGTTGGTGCGGGGCGAAACATCAAAGAAAGGCAATAAGTAGAAAAAAGCAAAAGCGGTTGAAAGATTAATAATTTGAGTTACGGAAAGAGTTTTAAAAAAATTTGGCTCGTTTTTAGCACGTTTCAGGTCATAGAGATTGGTAATGTAGAAAATGATAATCCATAGCGCAAAGATAATCGAAAAGGGCCAGATATGTTTGTTAAACGAGACTAGAGTTAGACTATTGCCGTAGCGCAAAAAAAGCGTGATAATTAGCGCTAAGTAAAAGGAAAGTATATCACCAAAAAGAAGAAATAGGCTTTTTAATTTTGTTTGACTAAACATTTGACTTTATCCTTTAGAGAATATAACATTTTATTAATAAAATCGCGAGGTCGTCAAAAATATTTATATTTTGTGGAAGAAATAAAAACAAATACAGATAATTCATTTGAGTCAAAACCGAAGCGGGATTATATGTTGCCAGCCAGCATTTTAATAGCGGCTCTTCTTATTTCTATATCGCTTGTTTATAATGCCGGTAAAAAAGTTGATAGCGGAAGCGCGGCCTTGGTTAAAAACATTGATAATGGTGCGGAAGTTGGGAACCAAAATGAACCGCCGGCGCCGGCGGATATTAAACCGGTTAGCGAAGCCGACCATATTTTAGGCAGTTTTAACGCGCCAGCGAAGGTTGTTGTTTATTCGGATCTAGAATGT
Source organism: Patescibacteria group bacterium (assembly GCA_030018585.1). Classification (GTDB taxonomy): domain Bacteria; phylum Patescibacteriota; class Minisyncoccia; order UBA6257; family GWB1-50-10; genus JASEHZ01. The sequence goes on from JASEHZ010000012.1 coordinate 2,017, forward strand.
CCGTTTTGCAAAAGGTTTCATTTAACTATGAAAGAATTGTCATTACTTTATGGCGATAGAGTTGCTTGGGTTTTCAGGCAATATCCGCTGGACGCTCTTCATCAAAAAGCAAAAACTGAGGCCTTGGCAACAGAATGTGTTGCGGCTTTGGGCGGTAATGGTGTTTTTTGGAAATACATTGATAAAATTTTTGAAGCAACGCCTTCTAACGACGGATTGGATTTGAAAGAGTTGCCCAAGTTTGCTGAACGGGTTGGAGTCGATAGGGTTAAGTTTCAGGCGTGTTTGGATAGCAATAAATATTTAAGTAAAATAGAAGCGAGCCAAAAAGAAGCGGAAAATGCGGGAATTTTCGGAACGCCTTTTTCCGTGGTCATCGCGAAAGATGGTAAGAAGTACGCAATCAATGGCGCCCTGCCATTTTCTGAAGTTAAATCAATTATTGATAAAGCTCTTTAGTTTAATTTTGTTTTAAGCGAGATTTTTTATTTTTTTGTTTAATTATGAAATGGCAATATTGGGTCATTATTTTCTTGAGTATTTGGCTTCTTGTTTCGCCGTGGATTTTGGGTTTTTCAGCTTTGAATTTAGCAGTTTGGAATAATGTTATTATTGCTTTTCTTATAATTATTTTAATTTTTTGGGATTTTTCCCCGCCGCAGTCATAATAAATTATGGTTATGAAAGTTATAATTTATACTGCTCCGAATTGCGTTTATTGCCAGATGGCCAAAGATTTTTTTAGCAAAAAAGGAGTTAGTTACGAAGAAAAAGACGTATCTTATGATCAGGGGGCTTTTGGTGAAATGGTTAAAAAATCTCATCAAAAAGGAGTGCCGGTAATCGATATTAATAATGAAGTTTTTGTTGGTTTTAATCGGAATGACATTGAAAAAATTCTGAAGATTTTAAAATAGAGGCATAAAAATTAATTTATATGATTTATGATTTGGCAATTATTGGTGGCGGGCCGGCTGGCGTGGCGGCTGGTATTTACGCCGCCCGAAAAAAAATAGAATCTGTAATAATTACGGATTTTTTTGGTGGCCAATCATTGATTTCTGCCAGCATTGAAAATTGGATTGGCGACAAATCTATTTCTGGTTTCGATTTAGCAAAAAAACTTGAGAATCATTTAAGATTTCAGCAAGGCATTGATATAGTTGAAGGGGATACTGTTTTAAGAATTATTAAGGAAAGGGGTAGATTTGTTTGCATAACTAAAAATAATAAAAAAATTGAAGCAAAAACATTATTCATTGCATCCGGCAGTAGAAGAAGAAAGTTAGATATTCCTGGCGAGAAAGAATTTGAAGGGCGAGGTGTGTTTTACTGTTCTACTTGTGATGCGCCGCTTTTTAAAGATAAAGTTGTCGCTGTTGTTGGTGCAGGCAATGCGGGTCTTGAAGCCGTGCAAGACCTTTCGCTTTACGCAAAAAAGATATATCTTGTTGATCAGGCGGATACAATAAAAGGAGATGTCGTCACCAGAGAAAGAATAGAAAAAAACGAAAAAATTAAAATTATTCTCAATATCCAGATCAATAAAATTTTAGGAGACAAATTTTTAACCGGATTTATTTATTTGGATAGAAATACAAGCCAAGAAAATAAATTGGATATCGATGGCGTTTTCGTTGAGATTGGTTCGGTTCCAAACAGCGAAATAGTAAAAGATTTTGTAGAAATTAATAATGCGGGGGAAATTATAGTTGATCACAAAACTCAACAGACATCAATGTTGGGCATTTGGGCGGCTGGCGATGTCACTGATGTTTTGTATAAACAAAACAATATTTCTGTTGGCGACGCGATTAAGGCGGTCTTAAATATCAATGAATATTTAAGGGGGGTTTAATCTGGTTTTGTTTATCTATGCCTGGAGCGTTAAAAGATCTGATATGTTATAATTACTAAAATAAATAAAACATGAGTATATCAAACAAAATTCTTTTTATTGTCGTGATTGTTCTTTTAGTCGCACTGATCGCTTTGTTTGTTTGGCGTTGGTGGTTTGCGAAACCAGTTTCTGATTATTACGCTCTTTATTTAAAAAGTGGAGAGCTTTATTTCGGCAAGCTAGTTCGTTTTCCTTATTTCGGTTTAAAGCAAGTTTATATGTTGCAGATTAATAACGGTGATGATCAAACTCCTTTGAGCATTCAGAAATTTTCTAAAATCTTTTGGGGGCCAGAAGATTATATAAGGATAAATCGTGATGAGGTTGTTTGGATGACTCGTCTTGCTGTTGATAGCGAGTTGGTAAGAGTGATTGTTTCAAATCCCGATTTAATTCCTCAAAATCTTTCTCCTCAAGCCACTTCACCAGTTAATAATCAAGGCAAAGACAACGTTAAATAATTAAAGCAAGTAGTAACTTTTTATCCCGGTACTATTAAAGAGTATCGGGTTTTGTTATTATAGTGGTAAGACATATGTTGAGTTTGTTTAAAGGAGGACAAGCCACCCTATCTTTTGTGCTTCTGGTCGGCGGTATAATTATTGAGGTCGCGATTGCCGGTTCTTTTCTTACTTATTTTTTAAGCACTTCTGGATTAGGTGAACGTTTGTCGGCTCGGGCGTTTGCGGCAGCCCATGCCGGTATAAGAGACGCCCAAATAAAAATTACGCGGAACAAAGAATTGAGTCCAGCCAGTTATTCGTTGCCGGTGGGCATTGATTCGGCTTCGGTGGTTATTAGTTGGGTGACTGACGCGACAAATGATAATTATGTGTATACGGTTGATTCTGTTGGATCTGCTTCAACTCGTGTTCGAAGATTAATTGCTACCCTGATTGTAAATAGGGCGACGGGATTGGTTCAGCTTAAATCTTTAATTGAGATGTCGATACAATAATAAAATAACGGAATGAAAAAATTTCTTAAGAAAATATTTTATCTTTTGGAACGACTGAGCGCCAAACCAAAAGTTGGCGGATTTCAGATTAGCGATTCGGTATTGCAATATGTTCTTATTGATAAAGAATTAAAAGTTTTTTCTTTGCGATTACCGCCCGGCATTGTTAAAGAAGGAAAAGTGATTGATGTTAATCAATTTCTTGATCTATTGCATCAATTTCACAAGATGATTGATCCAGACAGAAACGATCGAACCATCCCAATTATCGTTTCTCTACCAACGGCATTAATCTATACACAGAGTTTTGTTGTGCCTAACGTTGGGTCGGATCATCTTGAGGAGTCTGCTTTTTTGAACCTTCAAATGATTTCACCAATCCCAAAAGAGCTGTCTTATATGAGTTGGGAAATAATTGGAGTTTCTGAAGATCAGTACGAGCTTTTGGGCGCCTTCGTTGAAAAATCAGTTGTTGATCAATTTAAGTCTTTTTTAGAGCAAGCCAATTTTTCGCCAATGGTTTTTGAATTTCCCGGTCTTGCACTTACTCGAATGGCTGGATATGTTTTAAGTGCAAGCGCAAATCCCGTTTTAATTTTTCAGATTTCCAGCGACGGCTTGGAACTGTTCATTATTAGAAATGGTTCTCTTTATTTTGACTATTTTAGATCTTGGCGTTCAATTCAGGGTGAAAGTAGAGAAATTCCCAAATCACTTTTTGAACAGGTAGTGGGCGAAGAAGTGCAAAAAGTTATAAATTTCACTCTTAGCCGTTTTCACGAAAATTTATCTCGAGTTTTACTTGTTGCGCCTGGTTTTGAACGGGACATTGAAGAATTTTTAGAAAAGCGCTTTAACCTAAGAGTTGAGCCGTTAGAATTAAAAGCCTGGTCTCTTAATTCGAGTTGGTATCCGTCTTTGGGCTCGGCGTTGCGCGGAATCATTGATCGAAAAGAAGATAAATTTATCAGTTTGTTTGACTTGAGTCCTGTTGAAATATTTTACCGAGAGCACCTTCTCGATTTTATTTGGCTTTGGAAAAACATTGTAATTGGCGTCATGGTTTTGTTTTTGATATTTTTCAGCGGCTCGGCTTACTTTTTAGTTAGTAACGTGAACAATGTTAATCAAAGGTTGGAAGGTTTTAAGGTCCAGCCTTATCAACAAGAGCTTGCTGTTTTGAGTGAAAAAGCGGTTGAGTTTAATCGATTAGTTAAGATGGTATCAGTAGTAAAATCGTCTGCGCCGCCGTGGCATTTTTTAGTTAATCAATTGGAGTTTTTAGCTTTACAACACAACGTGATAATTGATCGTTTAGAAATCAATTCTATTACTGAGCCAGTTTTTTTGCTTGCTCATTCTTTGCCGTCAAAATTAAAAACTTTTACTGATGCATTATATAAAGAAAGTAGTTTTTCTGAAATAAATCTGCCAGCAACTGCTATAACGCCGGTTAGCAATGGTTTGTTTAGTTTTAGGGTGGAATTTAAATACAAGGTGCCTGCCAATGTAAATAATTTACAATAATTTTTTTAACTCCCCGTTTATTTTTTTAAAGGTGTTAGCGAATTTTTCCAGGTCAATTTTTTTAATTTTTTTAAGCACAAACTCTTCCGCTCTTTTTCTTTTTATTTCGTTTTTCTCTCTGATACCAATCCTAATTCGCCAAAAAAGACCCGAACCAATAGAATCAATAATTGATTTTATGCCTTTGTGGCCGGCCGAACCGCGGTCAAATTCTATTTTATACTTTTCCAATTCAATATCAGAATCGTCGTGAACGATTATTGTATTTTCTGGTTTGGTATTAAAATATTCAAGAATTTTTTTAACGGCCCAACCCGATTCGTTCATAAAAGTTTTTGGTTTTGAAATTATTAAACCAAGGTTATTTTCCATAAATAGAAAATTTTCAGCTGATTTAAAATCGGAATCTTGGTCAAAAAGCTGACCTTTAAGATAATCCAAAAAAACAGAACCAATATTATGGTAAGTGTTTTGGTATTCTTCGCTTGGGTTGCCAAGTCCAATAATTAGTTTTATTGAAGGTCTTCCTTTAGTCAAAGTTTTGTTCGGGGGGTTGAATTTAGAGACCTTATTGTATACAATTATCGCATACTTTTTGAGTATTAACTAATTAGTATAATAAATTTATGCGTAAATTCTTTTGGTCATTTTTTGAAATCGTTGAAACGGTAACTATTGCTGTGGTTGCTGTTTTTCTTGTTAGGACTTTTATCGCTCAGCCTTTTTTAGTGAGCGGTTCTAGTATGGAACCGACTTTTAACAATGGAAATTATCTTCTTATTGACGAACTAGTTTATCGTCTTCGAGAACCTGAGCGGGGTGAAGTTTTGGTTTTTAAGTATCCGGGCGATCACCGTTCTTATTATATAAAACGGGTAATCGGATTGCCGGGCGAGAGACTTGTTATTGACCGGGGTGCGGTGACAGTTTTTAAAGACGGCGACAAAAAAATTCTTCAAGAGTCGTATCTTGGATCGGTTAAGGTTGCTGGTTACGTTGAAATGGAATTGGGCGAAAATCAATATTTTGTAATGGGCGATAATAGGAATTTTAGTTTTGATTCAAGAAATTGGGGGCCGGTGAGCCGGGAAGATATAGTTGGGCTAGTGCGGTTACGTTTATGGCCGGTTGATGAAGCTCAAGCTTTTAGCGCGCCAGCTTATTAAAAAGAGTTATGCCAAAAATTAAAAAAAACAAAAAATTAACATCAGTTAAACAAAACCGGATTGATTTAATAAAAAGTGTTAAGGGCATGCCAGATATTCTTCCCAAAGACGAAAGTTGGTGGAAGTGGATTATTCAGACCGGTCAATTAGTAAGCGAACTACACGATTTTCATTTTATTGAAACGCCCATTCTTGAGCCAGCTGCTCTTTTTGAATCAGCGGTCGGCACATCAACGGATATTATCGAGAAGGAAATGTACGCTTTTAAGACAAAAGGCGGAGATCGAGTTGCTTTAAGGCCCGAAGGAACGGCGCCAGTTGTAAGAAGTTATATTGAGCATCATTTGGGATATTTTGCTTCCCCCTTAAAAGTTTTTTATTACGGACCAATGTTTAGATATGACCGTCCGCAAGCCGGCCGGGAAAGGCAGTTTCATCAATTCGGTTTCGAAATTTTAAGCGATAATGATCCGATTTATGACGGAGAAACGATTTTGGTTGTTTTAGATTTTTTGAAGTCATTAAAATTCAAAAATTTATCAATTAAGATCAATACCATTGGTTGTAAGGTTTGCCGCTCAAATTACAAGGAGAAAATTAAAAGTTATTATCAAAGCGTCAAGGCAAAACTTTGTCGCGATTGCGAAAGACGTTTGGAAAAAAATCCTCTCCGGATTTTAGATTGCAAAAACGAAAATTGTATATCTTTGCGGAGCAATGCGCCGATTTTTCTTGACTATCTTTGTCAGAATTGCAATAATCATTTTAAAACCGTTCTTGAATTAATAGAGGATAATAATGTCCCTTACGAGCCAGACCCTTATTTGGTGAGAGGACTGGATTATTATAACAGGACAGTTTTTGAAATTTTTAGTTCGGATTTTAAATGGGCTTTGGCAGGGGGTGGCCGTTATGATTATCTTTCGGAAATGTTGGGTGGACGATCTATCCCCGGAGTTGGCGTCGCTTTGGGTATTGAGCGGTTAATTGAAGCTTTGAAATTGCAGCAAATAACCCCGCATTTAAAATCAAAACCAAGTCTTTTTTTTGCGGCCGTGGGCGATCAAGCAAAAAAATCCAGTTTGCGGTTAATCAACGAATTACGTTTGAACGGGATTGTGGTGGTGGAGGCACTCGGTAAAAAATCCCTGCGCGCTCAAATGAAAATCGCCGATAGGTTTAAAATGCCGCTTGCTTTGATATTTGGCCAAAAAGAGGTTTTTGAAAAAACAGTCATTATGAGGGATATGGGAACGGGGGCTCAAGAGAACATTGTTTTAAGCAAATTAGTCGAAGAAGTTAAAAAAAGAATAAAGTAGTTATGACGGATTGTTCATTTTGTCGGATTGTTAAAAAAGAAATTCCAGTGCAGATTATTTATGAAGATAGTGATGCTTTAGCGATTTTAGATATTCATCCAAGGGCGCCGGGACATACGATGATTTTGTCGAAAATTCACACCGAAACCATTCTCGGTTATCCGGAAAAACAAGGCGGCAATTTATTTAATTCAATAAAAAAAGTAACCGCGATTATCAATGAAGCGTTAAAGCCAGACGGCTTTACTATAGGAATTAATCATGGGAAATCAGCGGGGCAGGCGATTGAACATTTGCATATTCATATTATTCCTCGTTGGAATAATGACGGCGGCAGTTCAATCCACGGAGTTGTTGATAATAGGTCGAACTCTAATTTGGAAGAGATTAAAAATTTAATCCTAAAGGTTAAACAAAAATAAAATGGCTATAGAAATAAAAAAGAAAGAAGGCGAAAATTTAAATTCATATCTTTACCGTTTTAATAAAAAAGTCCAGCAGAGCGGTTTAGTCAAAGAAGTGCGGCGCCGGCAATTTAGAAATCGTTCGGTGAATAAAAACAAAAGACGCCTAGCTGCTTTATATCGTTTGGATAAAAAAGAAGAATTCGGTCGTTTAAAAAAATACGGCTATCAGTAGAGGGATGAATTCGAAACTAAAAGAGAAAATCTTAAAAGATTTGGAATTTTCTTTTAAAAACAGAAATATTTCTCGGGTTGAAACTTTAAGAATGTTAATGTCGGCGGTTCATAATAAAGAAATTGAGAAAAAAGGTAAATTAAATATTTCGGATTTAAGCGAAGAAGAAGTTTTGGAAGCTGTTGTTAAAGAAGCAAAAAAAAGGAAAGAAGCGATTGATTTTTACATTAAGGGCGGTCGGAATGATTTAGCCGAAAAAGAAAAGGGCGAATTAAAAATTTTGGAAGAATACTTGCCGGCTCAAATGGGCGAAGCGGAAGTTCGAAAGGTTGTGAAAGAAATTTTGAACAGCTTGGGCGGGATCCGGGATTTCGGGGGAGCAATGAGCGAAGTGATGAAAAAATTAAAAGGTCAGGCCGATGCTAAAATCATCAGTTCTGTTGTAAAAGAAGAAATTTCAGACGCCGGGGAATAGCGTAACGTTTCCGGGTATGGTTATAATAAACATTATCGTTTCAAAAAAAAAGTTTTTTAAGCTAGAAAAGTTAATAAAACAAGCAATAAAGAGAGCCATCAATTATTTAAAAAAAGACAATGTTTCCATTAGTCTTTTTTTGGTTTCTAACAAAGAAATGCAAACGATTAATAAAAAATCTCGATCAAAAAGCAAGGCAACTAATGTTTTGAGTTTTACGGGTGATAAAAAAATACCTCATCCTGAATTACCTTTGAAAATAGATTATTTGGGCGAAATTTATTTGGCGCCGGATTATATAAAAGCACAAAAACAAGACATTGCGTTTCTTGCCATTCACGGCCTTTTGCATTTATTGGGATATACACATGATGGGAAAAATGATAAAATCAAGATGGAGCAAAAAGAATTAGAGATTCTTTTGAAAAATTAGGAATTTTTAATTTTTATTCAGTTTTTAAATCATGTCTAATATCATTACCAGTCTTGATATCGGTTCTTCACAAGTAAGGGGAATTGTTGTCGAGCAAAAAAAAGACAGAACTCTTTCTCTTATTACTGCTTTTAAGAACCCTTCCGTCGGTTTTAGAAAGGGAGTGCTCGTTGATATTGAAGAGGCGACTTCGGTTCTTCGCGATATTGCCATTGATCTTCGCAAGATTTCGAAGCGTGCCACTCAAAATATTTTTGTGAACGTTAATAGCGAGCACGTAAAGGTTAGATCTTCGCGTGGCATCGTTGCTGTTTCTCGTGCCGATCAGGAAATTCATCGGGATGATATCGACCGAGTTGTCCAAGCTTCGCGTGCCGTAAAAATTTTACCCAACTATTTAATTCTTCATAATATCATCCGGGAATATTTTGTTGATGATGTTGGCGATATTGCCGATCCTTTAGGTATGACCGGCAATCGGCTTGAAGCAAGTACTTTGATAGTTGAAGCTTTTGCACCGCAAGTCAATCTCTTGATAAAAAATTTGGAGCGGGTTGGTTTCAAAGTCGGAGGTTTAATTTTTAATCCGCTTGCCGCTTCTCGGGCAATTCTCTCAAAGCGTCAAAAAGATTTAGGCGTATTGATGATTGATTTCGGTTATGGCACGACTTCAATGGCGGTTTACGAAGAGAATAAGGTACTGCATACAAAAAGCTTGCCGATCGGTTCAGGATACATTACGAATGATATTGCTATTGGGTTTAAGACTTCAATTGATACTGCTGAAAAATTGAAGATAACTTACGGATTTGCTGTGGCGCGGGATATTTCTCGGCGTGAGATAGTAAAATTAAACAAGATTGATTCTTTGAATCAAAACGAAATCTCTCGTCGATTTTTGTCGGAAATTATAGAGATCAGACTTGCGGAAATTTTAGATCTTATTAATAATGAGTTAAAGATGTTGGGGCGATCTGTTCAGCTGCCAGCTGGAGCGGTTATTACGGGCGGTGGCGTGAAATTGGCCGGTATTACCGAACTCATTAAGCAGGAGTTGAGATTGCCGGTTCAAATAGGTTTCCCTAATTTGCAGGGTTTGGAAATAATGAATCCTACCCATCAAGAATTGTTAGATGATCCAGAGTTTGCGGTTGCGGTTGGCTTAGTCGAATGGGGAAGCGCTGAAGAGAAAAAAGTTTTGACCGGCGTGGAGGTTATTAAAGGATTTTTTAAAAATTTAGTCCCATAAAAATTATTTTTAGAAATGAAAAAAAGATTGCCAAGGTCAAAAATGATTTCTCAAAAAACTTCTCGTCAAAAAAATAGAAATATTCTAACGAGAATTAAGGTTGTTGGCGTGGGCGGCGGCGGCGGTAATATTGTAAGTCGGATGATGCAGGGCGATCGTATCCGCGGCGTTGAATTTATTGCTATTAATACAGATGCTCAAGATTTGGATCACGTGTCTGCTCATCGGAAGATTTATGTTGGTAAGGCCTTAACTCACGGTTTGGGCGCAGGCATGAATCCGGAAATTGGTAAACAAGCGGTTGAAGAAAATCGTTCTGAAATCGGCGAAGCGCTTGATGAAGCAGATATTGTTTTTGTGACCGCGGGTCTTGGCGGCGGCACTGGCACTGGTGGCGGTCCTGTGGTTGCGGAAATCGCTCGGGAAAAAGGGATTCTTACTGTAGCGATTGTAACCAAGCCTTTTTCTTTTGAGGGCCCGCAGCGTACCACTATTGCTCAAGATGGTTTGGTAAGATTTAAGGATAAAGTTGATGCGCTCGTGGTTGTGCCCAATGATCGTATTTTCAGTTTAATTAGCAAAGACACCCCGCTTATGAGAGCTTTTGGTTATGTTGATGATGTTTTAAAAAATGCGGTTCAAGCTATTGCCGATTTAATAAATGTGCCCGGCATTATTAATGTTGATTTCGCTGATATAAAAGCTATTTTAAAGGACGCTGGCGTTACGCTTATTGGCACTGGTTTTGCTTCTGGTCCAGAAAGAAGCATAAAAGCTGTAAATGCCGCAATAAATTCCCCGCTTTTAGAAATATCCATTGATGGCGCAAAAGGCGTGCTTTTTAGCATTTCCGGCGGCAGAGATTTAAGAATGGCTGAAATAAATGATATTGCTAAAGCAGTGGCTGCTAATTTAGATGCTAATGCCCGTATAATTTTTGGCACTTATCATGATCGAAGCCTTAAAGACAAGAATATAAAGGTTACTGTTATCGCTACCGGCTTTAATGGTATTTTCAATAGATCAACTTCTACTCCGACGCTTTTTATAAGTAGTGATTATACTAAGAAAAAAGAAACGAATTTGGAAAAATTTGAGAAAATGGAAAGGATTGAGAAAGATAGAATTGATAAAAAGACACCTTTTAACATTTCTGGAGATATTGGCAAGTCGGAAAAAGGAGAGAAATTCGAAAAAGATCAAGAATCTAAATCTGAAGCTTGGGAAATTCCGACTTTTTTGAGAAAAAAGAGAAAATAGCCTTGACGTTTTTCGAGAAAACTTTATCGCGAGGTAACACTTGCGATTTTTTGTCAAAAAATTTTTATGATTTTTACTTATCCACACTTGTTTCTACTTATCCCTCTGTTATAGTGAGTGTAATAAAAGAAAAATATTTATGCTCGTCCAAACTTTGGAAGTAAAAAAACAATCTCCGAATAAAAAAAATTCTTTTTCTTTTAGAAGAATTTTTACCAAACAAAACATTCATCCTTTCGATGAAATTAAATGGGTTAAACGTGACGCAGTAGTTGGCGGTGGCGAAAAAAAAGTTTTTGAGCAGAAAAATGTTGAATTTCCCGATTTTTGGTCGTTAAATGCAGTTAATATCACTGCTTCAAAATATTTTCGTGGGAAATTAGGTTCGTCGGAAAGGGAAACGAGCGTGAAGCAAATTATTTCTCGAGTGGCAAAAACTATCCGAGAGTGGGGAGAAAAAGACGGATATTTCTCTCATAAAGAACAAGCGCAAATTTTTGAAGATGAATTAATCCATCTTCTTGTTTATCAAAAAGCATCTTTTAATAGTCCGGTTTGGTTTAATGTCGGCGTAACCGAAAAGCCGCAATGTTCAGCGTGCTTTATTCTTTCTATTGATGATAGTATGTCTGCAATTCTTAATTGGATCAGAACCGAAGGAATGATTTTTAAAGGCGGTTCTGGTTCGGGCGTTAATTTATCGTCGCTTCGTTCAAAAAGAGAATTTCTTTCAAGGGGTGGTAGAGCATCCGGTCCGGTTTCGTTTATGCGCGGCGCTGATTCGGTGGCCGGCATGATTAAATCTGGCGGCACGACGCGGCGGGCAGCGAAAATGGTAATTTTAAATATCGATCATCCGGATATTTTAGATTTTATTCGTTGTAAAGCCGAGGAAGAAAAAAAAGTTCGCGCCTTGGCTTCAGCTGGCTATGATATGTCGGATTTGAATAATGAAGCGTGGACATCGATTCAATTTCAAAACGCCAACAACACCGTTCGGATTACTGACGATTTTATGAAAGCGGTTGAAGCAGATCACGAGTGGCAAACTAAATTTATTACCAATCTTGAACCAGCTGATACTCATAAAGCCCGTGAGCTTCTTGCTAAAATCGCGGAAGCGGCTTGGGAGTGCGGCGATCCGGGCGTTCAGTTTGATACCACTATTAATGATTGGCATACTTGTCCTAATTCCGGCCGGATTAACGCTTCTAATCCTTGTTCGGAGTATATGCATCTTGATAATTCAGCGTGCAATTTAGCTTCGATTAATCTTATTAAATTTTTAAAGGAAGATGGTTTATTCGCGACAAAAGAATTTAAGCATGCGGTAGACATTTTAATACTTGCTCAAGAGATTTTGGTTGGTAATTCGAGTTATCCAACTGAAAAAATAACTGAAAACGCCAATAATTTCCGGCAACTAGGTTTGGGTTATGCTAATTTAGGTTCGCTTTTAATGACTAAGGGGTTGTTTTATGATTCACCGCAAGGCAGGGCGCTTGCTGCTTCTATTTCTTCGTTTTTAACGGGTGAGGCTTACCGTTTTTCCGCTTTAATTTCAATGAAAAAAGGCCCATTTAACGGTTATTTAGTGAATCGCGAACCAATGCTTAAAGTTATTGAAAAACATTGTTTAGCTTCACGGTCAATTGATGCAAAATTAGTTAATGATAAAGAATTAACATCAGAATCTCGTCATGTTTGGGATAAGGCTTTTGCTTTAGGCGAGGAACACGGTTTTAGAAATTCTCAAGTTACAGTGCTTGCTCCCACCGGCACTATTGCGTTTATGATGGATTGCGACACGACTGGTATTGAGCCAGATTTCTCTCTTATTAAAATGAAACAATTGGTCGGCGGCGGCTGGATGAAGATTATAAATGCTGGTATTGAAAACGCGCTTCACAGACTTAATTATTCAAAAAATGAAACTCAAAAAATTCTTGATTGGATTATTAAACGCGGCACAGTTGAAGGTGCGCCTAATTTTAAAAAAGAACATTTGCCGATTTTTGATTGCGCGGTTAAAGCTCCTGAAGGCACTCGTTATATTTCGTGGCAGGGTCATGTTCGGATGGTGGGTGCAGTTCAGCCGTTTATCTCCGGCGCGATTTCAAAAACTTTTAATATGCCGAACGAAACAATAAAAGAAGAAATTACCGAAGCTTATATGATGGCTTGGCGGTTAGGGATCAAAGCTTTTACGGTTTATCGAGATGGTTCTAAATCAACCCAACCTCTTCAATCAGCTCAGTCAAAAGATGTAAAAGACAGTGAAAATAAAAAAATCGGCGAGAGTGGAGTTTTTCGGCGGCGATTACCGACGACTCGTGATTCTGAAACTCACAAGTTTGCGATTGCGGGTCATGAAGGTTATTTAACTTACAGCACTTATGAAGACGGATCATTAGCGGAAATTTTTATCAGAGTTGCCAAACAAGGAAGCACTCTTTCCGGACTTCTCGATTCTTTCGCGATTTCTGTTTCAATGGCTTTGCAGTATGGCGTGCCTTTGAAAGCTTTTGCCCACAAATTTATTTATACGCGGTTTGAACCAGCTGGCTTTACTGAAAATTCCGATATTAGAATCGCGACGAGTATTGTTGATTACATTTTCCGTTATTTAGCGATTAGATTTTTAACCGAGCAAGAGCTTGCTGAATTTGGTATGGTGCCGGCTCATCATGAAACAAAAAAAGTTAAAGAAAGAATTGTGCCACCGTTGCTTGAAGAAAAAGAAATTGAAATTAATAGCGTTCAGGATGTGCCGAAAAATTCAAAAGAAAGAACGGTGCTTGCCGACATTGCTTGCCGGAAGTGTGGTGGAATGATGGTTCGGACCGGTTCGTGCCTTACTTGTCTTCAGTGCGGCGAATCTTCCGGTGGGTGTTCGTAATTTTTTTGTCCCCCCGGCAGGACTCGAACCTGCGACCATTTGCTTAAAAGGCAACTGCTCTACCAACTGAGCTACGGGGGGATTTTATCAATATTGTAGACACAAATAGTGTAAATAAATTATAGGAAAAATTCAATCCCGTTAGAAGTAGAACGCCAAAGTCGTTCGTGAATCTATTGATAATATTAAATAGTTAAATAAATATTTAAATCGAGATATAAATAATAATTCAAATTTAAATTACTTCTAACGGGATCAAATTTTTTATACTTTGCTTATAAGCAATAGTTTTTGTAGGATAAAAATAATGCATATTCACAGATTTTTTGGAGATTTTGATTTCAGCAAAAAAATCATCAGGATATTTGATAAAGAACAAATAAATCAGATTAAAAACGTTTTAAGATTAAAGATCAGCGATAGTATTATTCTTTGTGATGGAGAATTAATTGAAGCCAGTGCTAGAATTTTGAATTTAAAGAAAGATTTTTTTGAAATTGAAATTTTGGATATTTGGCAAAATAAAAATGAGCCGAGTCGTTTGGTTCGTCTTTTTATTTCAGTTTTAAAACGCGAAAATTTCGAATTAGCGGTTCAGAAAGCAGTTGAAGTCGGCGTTAAAGAAATCACGCCGGTTATTACAAGGCATACAGCGAAGCTTAATTTTAAAAAAGAACGGCTTTTAAAAATCATCAAGGAAGCAGCTGAACAATCTGGTAGGGGATTTTTGCCAAAATTAAATGAAGTAATGGTTTTTGAGCGAGCGATTTCTGATTTCGGCAAAAGACAATATAATTTGTTTTTCGATAAAAGAGGTGAACAATTTGATGCGATTTTTAAAGAAATAAAAGAAGTGGGAATTTGGATTGGGCCGGAAGGCGGCTGGGACGAAGAAGAAATTAAGGTTGCGGAGAGCAACGGTTTTAGAGTTATGAAGATTAGCAATCTTATTTTGCGGTCAGAAACTGCGGCAGCGGTCGCTTCATTCTTGGCTTGTAAAGAGTAAATAAAAAATTATAATAGAAGAGTTACTGTTATTTGAAAATAGAATATTCCGCGGTAGCTCAATGGTAGAGCGGCGCCCTGTCAACGAAGTTGATCCTGAGCCTAGTTGAAGGATTAACTATAGGCAGCCTCCGAAAGTAATTTCGGTTGAAAAACGAGGTGAATTCGGGGGAACTCCGTCAAAAACGGTGCAATCCCGAGCCAAGCCCCGCACGTTACGTGAGGGGAAGGTGTAGAGACTATCCTTATAAGGAGTACTCTTTGATTGGTATTAGAATTTATTCTAAGTTTGTCGAAGAGGAAGCGCCTCGCATCCGCACTAGGCGGATGATAATATAGTCCACCCCCAGAGGAGACTTTGAGATAAGTGTAAGGCGATGGTTGTAGGTTCGAGTCCTACCCGCGGAGCCAGAGAATACGATACGAACTCAAAATTTTCAGACGAACCTGATTGTTCGCCCAGCCCCGCCATTGGCGGGGCTGGAGTTTTTGAACCGCCAAAATCCTGCGGATTTTGGCGGGAAATGAAGCAGATTTTGATGTTTTCGGGCGAGTAAAGAATTTTTTCAAGAAACCTTTTGCTAAAAGATTTTTTTCAATTCTGGGCTGGTTTCCCCGGATCAATAAGGTAGTGGATGATTCCGTGTGCTGCAC
>JASEHZ010000013.1 GCA_030018585.1 Patescibacteria group bacterium
TGGGATTTTTTGCAATTTATTATTGTATTCAAAAAAATAAACCGTTTTTAGGCTATGTGCTTCCATTTTTATTGATTTTTCTTTTTGCTACGCCTTGGTTTCAACCGTGGTATATTTTATGGATTTTACCGCTTCTTGCTCTTTTTTGGCCAGTTGAAGCAATTTTATTTTTTTCAGCCACTCTTATTTTAATGCACGAAGCTATACCGCCTCTTATAATCTCCTTATTAATCGGTCCTGCTATATTAATAATTCATCTGACAAAAAAATCTGGATTTTTAAAATAAAACTCTTTTAGTAGATTTTTATTTATTTGCGGGTTAATATGATTTCATAAAGGACCGGTGGCGGAATCCCAGCACCAGTCCGTCAACTAACGAATCGGTGCGGGACGAGCTGGCTGGTGCCCCCGTGGCGGAAATGGAATACGCGCAGCGCTTAGGACGCTGTCCTCAAAAAGGTTAGGGGTTCGAATCCTCTCGGGGGCACGAATTATTTTCTTCTCCGGCCGTGAAAAGCTTCATGAACTTCACGAAGCTCTTTGTTTGTTAAGTGCGTATAAACTTGGGTTGTTGAAATGTTGACGTGACCTAAAAGCTCCTGAACCGAACGCAAATCCGCGCCATTTATCAAAAGATCGGTCGCAAAAGAATGTCTTAATTGATGAGGATGGACTTTTTTAGAAATACCAGCTTCCCGCGCTCTAAAATCAACCAATCTCTGGACCGCCCGAGGTGTAATCCGACCGATAACGCTGTCTTTTTTTGTTAAACTCGTAAAAAGCGCTTCTTCAATATCAATCCGTTTATCCAAATATTTTTTTATGGCTTGTTTCGCTGTATCGGCTAAAAAAGCAACGCGTAATTTATCGCCTTTGCCGCGAATTGATATTTCGCCGCGTTCCAAATCAATATTTCTGTTTAATTTGCAAAGCTCGGAAAGCCGCAAGCCAGTAGAAAAAAGAGTTTCTAAAATCGCACGATCTCTTAAACTCCGAAGATTGCTACCGTCCGAAACATTAAGCAAGCGCTCTAATTCTTTATAATCTAAAATTTCAATATCTCGGCGGGAAATTTTCGGAAGTTCTATGGTTTCCGGCGGTAAAACCTCAATGCCACGTTTAACTAAATATTTTAAAAAATTCCTGATAGCAATCACGTAATAACTTTGGGTTATTTTTTTTAAGTCTCCACGAGAAAGGGAAACGCGAAAACTTCTTATTGTCTCCGACGTAATATCTT
This sequence comes from Patescibacteria group bacterium, assembly GCA_030018585.1. Lineage (GTDB taxonomy): Bacteria > Patescibacteriota > Minisyncoccia > UBA6257 > GWB1-50-10 > JASEHZ01. The sequence goes on from JASEHZ010000013.1 coordinate 1,242, forward strand.
TTACTTTTTTTATGTTTGTTTCTTTTAAAAATAAATTTAAATAACGCTCGTAATTTTCCCGGGTTTTCAAAGACCGATTTTTTTCAACTTCCAAATAATCCAAATAATCTTTTAAATATTTTTCTATTTCATTCATTGTTATTCTTATTATAATAAATGTCGCAAAATATAGATATTGACAAGGTCAAAAGAAAAGATTATGCTTTAATCAGAAAATTTAAATCACTGAACCAATAATAACTAAAAGAAAGAAGAAAATTGTGACAAAACAAGATATTAAAAAAACGATGCAAGAAGCATTCAAAATGGCTTATGACATAGTTGGCGCTGATCTTGCTAAAAATGCTAATTTTGAAGCTGTTTTAAACAGCGCATCTCATCTTGCACCTAAAATATACGACGAATTAAAAGAAGAGACTTGTAAGTAAATTGATCAATTAATAAATTTCGGTTATCTTTCTAAAACCCTGAAAAATCAGGGTTTTTTGTTTTAAAACACCTAATTTTTTGACATAAAAACAAACTTGTATTAAGATTAAATTACTATGTTATCAAAAAGACAAAAAACAACTACGATCAAAGGCTTCTCAAGGCACGACACCGATACTGGTTCGGCTGAAGTTCAAATCGCGCTTTTATCAAAACAAATAAAAGAATTAGCCGAACATTTAAAAAAACATCCTAAAGACCACCATTCCCGAAGAGGTCTTTTAATGATGGTCGGCAAGCGCCGAAAATTTCTTCAATATTTAAAACGCGAAAACGAAAAACACTACGAGAAACTTGTAAAAAAGCTGGAACTTGAAGTGTAAAAATTTTAAATTAATTATATGACAAACAATCATCCGGCCCAAAGAGTGGGAATTTTTATTGATGTTCAAAACATTTACCATTCAGCCAAAAACTTATATCACTCGCGCGTAAATTTTAACGAACTTATCAAAACTTTGGTCGGCAACCGGTCTTTAATTAGGTCTGTTGCTTATGTGGTCAAAAGTGAAACCGCTTTTGGCGAAGAATCTTTTTTTGACGCTTTAAGAAAAACCGGGCTTGAGCTTAGATTAAAAGACTTGCAGATTTACCCGGGCGGCAGCAAAAAAGCCGACTGGGACGTCGGCCTTGCAGTTGACGCAATCAGAATGGCTAATTTCTTAGACGTAATTATTTTAGTTACCGGCGACGGAGATTTTATTCCTTTAGTTGATTACCTTCGCTGGGGCATGGGCCGCCAAGTAGAAATCGCGGCTTTTAGCCGAACCACCTCAGGCAAACTTAAAGAAATCGCCGATGTCTTTTACGAAATAGAAAACATCCCGAAAATACTTTTAAAAATCAGAGGGAATAAATCAAAAAAAGCATGACCGAAAATAAATTAAAAAGAAAAATATTTGAAACAGAATTAAATAATGAAAAAATAAGTTTTGAAATATCAGGCCTTGCAAAACAAGCAAACGCCGCCGTTATCGGCCATTACGGCGATACGGCAGTGCTCGCAGTCGTGGTAATGAGCGACAAAGAAGTTAGCGGCGATTTTTTCCCTTTGACCGTTGATTATGAAGAACGGTTTTACGCGGCTGGAAAAATTTTGGGCAGCCGTTATATTCGCCGGGAAGGCAAATCTTCAGACGAAGCAACGCTATCCGGACGGCTTGTTGACCGGACTATCCGCCCGCTTTTTGACAGCCGCCTCCGAAGAGAAATCCAAATTACTTTAACTGTTCTTGCTTACGACGAAATACACGATCCAGACGAAATCGGACTTCTAGCTACTTCAATTGCTTTGGGAATTTCCGATATTCCTTGGAACGGACCGGTTGGTTGCATCCGCGTAAAAAATACAGACCCGCAAAACAATTTCCGCTATCAGGGGTTTTTTGCCGGCCCGGAATCAAAGATAAATATGATTGAATTTGAAGGCATGGAAATTGAAGAAAAAGAAATTGAAACGATTTTCCCGTCAATTCAAAAAGAAATTAACCGTCTTGTTTTTTTTCAAAAAGAAATTATAAAACAAATCGGCAAGAAAAAAACAAACGTAGTTATCCCCGAACCAGACCAAACTCTTCGGAAAAAAGTACGGGGATTTATTTTAAAACAAATTGAAACAGCAATAAAAAACAAAACAGTAGGAGAATTAAAAAATTTGCTGTTTGAAGAACTAAAACAAAACAATGAACCCCAAGAAAATTTGCCTTTTATTGAAAGAATTTTTGAAGAAGAAATAGACGCTTATGTCCATCGCCAAATTATTGAACACAATAACAGGCTAGACGGAAGAAAACTAGATGAAATCCGACCGCTTTATGCCGAAACAAAGCTTTTTAACCGCACCCACGGCTCTGCAATATTCGTAAGAGGGGATACGCAAGTTTTAGCAGTCACGACCTTAGGTTCGCCGTCAGCCGAGCAAACCTTTGAAACAATGGAAGGATCCGGCAGAAAAAGATTTATGCTCCATTACAACTTCCCGAAATTTTCCACTGGCGAAGTTGGCCGTTCCCGAGGACCTGGCAGGCGAGAAATCGGCCATGGCGCCTTAGCCGCCAAAGCCATTACTAATATGATCCCGTCCAAAGAAGAATTCCCATATACTATCCGAGTCGTAGCCGAAACTCTTTCTTCAAACGGTTCTTCTTCCATGGCCTCAACTTGCGCTGCTACGCTTTCTTTAATGGATGCGGGCGTACCTCTTAAAAAACCGGTGACGGGCATTGCTATGGGACTTATGTTAAACAAAAAAGGAGAATATAAAATTTTAACCGATATCCAAGGGTTTGAAGACCATTACGGCGATATGGATTTCAAAGTTGCCGGCACCGACAAGGGCATAACCGCAATCCAGGTTGACGTAAAAATCGAAGGCATCACCGAACCGATATTTAAAGACGCCTTGGAAGGAGCAAAAATCGCCCGAGGAAAAATTTTGAAAGTTTTAACTGATACGCTTCCATCGCCGCGCAAAGAACTTTCCAAATACGCTCCTAAAATAATTACTATAAATATTAATCCTAATCGGATCGGCGAAGTGGTGGGTCCGGGCGGCAAAGTCATAAACGGCATTATTGCGGCTACGGAAAATAAAGTGACTATTGATATTGACCAAACCGGTCAAATATTTATTGCCGGCACTGAAATGCCGCTTGTTGAAAAAGCCAAAAATATGGTGGAGGCGATCGTCAAAGAATATTCAGTTGGAGAAACTGTGGAAGGTTTAATTGTAAAAATTTTGGATTTTGGAGCAATTGTTGATTTGGGCGGCGGCCAAGATGGTATGTTGCATGTTTCAGAATTAAAAGAAGGATTTGTTAAAAAAGTGGAAGATGTCGTTAAAATCGGCGACTTAGTTAAAGTCAAAATTATTCGCGTTGATCCTGACGGCCGCATTGGCTTATCGTTAAAAAACGTTAAATAAATCCTCTCCTATAATTTAATTCTAGAAAAACAGAAGAATAACAAAGTCTTATCCACAGCGCTTTTAAATCTTGTGATGTATAATTAACTTATGGCACAAGATTTTTTTTCACAACAAAAATGGCCGGACCAAAACAAACCTCTAGGAACAGGCGAAGGAGAATCGCCGCTTACAAACCCTCCTTTAGCTTCTCCAAAAGTTGAGGTCCGAACCATGGCCTCGGATTTGAAATCAACTCAAGAATCAGGCGGCGGCGCACCTCATCCATATACACCTCCACCCCCTCCGCCTATTAAGACTCAAACTTCAAATACGCCGCCTCCTGAACCGCAAAGCCCGAAGCTCGAACAAAAACCAATAGACAGGAAACCGAGTGATGCTATTTTCAGACCGCCGGAAGTCCCGGCCACGCCAGCACCGACAATAATTTCCAAAACGCCTTCTCCCCAAGAGCAAAAACCGAAGAAAAAAATATTGCTTTGGATTATTCTTGCAGTTGTTATCATCGGCATAATTGCCCTTGGCTATTTTGTTTTATACCCGATGTTTTTCCCTAAAAATCCCGTTGTCGTTGAAAATCCAACTCCGACACCAACACCGACACCCGCTCCAACCCCAGAACCAACACCAACTCCGACTCCCATACCCATAGAAATACAACCAACACCCGAAGCACTAATTATTCACACATCGCTTTTTAAAACACCAGCCGATCTTACCACAGAAATTTCTTTGCCCAGCCTTTCGCTCCAAGACTTAAAATCTTTAATTGAATTTGCCACGACCGACGTGCCGGTACTGAAAGAAATTGTACTTAAAGATTCAGAAAATAAAATCATTCCACTCAATAAAATAACACCTTTTCTCCTGCCAAATATATTAGATGATTCGTTATTAATTAGTCTTAATTTCGATTTTACTTATTTTACCTATACCAACAACAAGGGAACTTGGCCCGGCATAATTATTTCAACCGAGACAAGTGACGAACCAGCTCTTACTGATTTAAAAACCAAGATTAATGCTGCAATTGAAAAATCAGGAGCACCAATCACGAATCTATTCTTGACAGACCCGGGGACATCATCAACCTGGAAAGACGGCAAGGTTAATAATTATAAAGCTCGTTACATTGGATTTTCAAAGACCGAGGCCGCTTTAAGTTATACCTGGATAAATAATCAATTTCTTCTTATAAGCACAAATTACGCGGGAGCTCAAGCGGCTGCAAAACTTTTAGGTTTTTAACTTGTCTGATAATGAAATAAAATCTTGGAATAAAGCCGCGAAAGAATACAATGATTTTATTCAGAAAGGCGACATGTTTCGCACACAACTTCTGAACGAGGTTGTCCTTAAACTTCTTGGTGATTTAAATGGTAAAAAAATTCTCGACGCAGGTTGCGGTCAAGGATATTTTTCTAAAATACTTTCAGATAAGAGGGTTAAAAAAGTAGTGGGAATTGATGGATCGGAAAATCTTATTAAACTGGCAAAAAGCAATTATCCGGAAAATGAAAAATTGCAATTTTCCATACAAAATCTTAAAAACCCGCTACCTTTCAAAGATAACGAATTTGACGCTATTATCTCGAATTTAGCCCTTATGGATTTTGATCCAATCGATACCGCCATAAGCGAATTTAACCGCATTCTCTCTCCTCAAGGTTCTTTAATTTTTTCAATTCTTCACCCCTTATTCACAAATGGTTATTTGCACAAAAATATAAAGGAGATGATTTTCCACAAACCGCCTCACTATGCAATATCAAATTACGCTACGCCTTTTCAAAAAAAATGGCACATCCAAGGAATTACTCACGCCACAACAATACATCATCGCCCAATTGAATATTATTCAAACGTACTTTCCTTGCACTCATTTGTTATCTCAAAAATTCAAGAACCCACATTTCCAAAAAGCATAATTCAAAGTAAAAACAACTTCATAAAACTATCTGCTGAAATACCACAATTTCTTGTTATAAAAGCTCTAAAAACACAGAAATAAATAAAAGCTTAAAGATAAATACTTGTACTTATAAACATTGACAAGGTTTAATGACTGGGCTAATTTTACTCCTATGACCTTGAATAAAAAACAACTAATTGAATTTGAAGAACTCTTGCGAGAAAACGCGAGAAAAACAGAATCTCAACTTCAGAAATTCGAACAAAACATTGATTTTGGCGGCGACATTGATCACTTCGACGAAGAAGCCGACGAAGCCGAAGAATTTGCAAACCGTCTAGGATTACAAAAAGTCTTACAAGAACAGCTGGAAAGAACTTATAAGGCTTTAGAAAAAATTAAAAAAGGTAATTACGGAATTTGTGAAAAATGCCAAGGCGAAATATCCACAAAACTTCTTGATATTGATCCGGCGACTAATTATTGCTTGAAATGCAAACAGTTAGTTTCATGAAAACGGTTCCTAAAATTTATTCAGCTGAATTAAACGGCATTGAAGCAGAGTTTGTAGAAGTGGAGGCCGACTTAAATGTCGGCCTCCATTCTTTTCAAATTGTTGGCTTGGCCGATAAAGCGGTTTCCGAAGCAAAAGAAAGAGTGAATTCTGCTTTAAAAAATTGCGGCATTAAACCGCCCACCAAAGAAAATAGACGAATCACAATTAATCTTGCGCCGGCTGATACCAAAAAAGTTGGTTCCCGCTTTGATCTTCCAATCGCTTTAGCGTACCTAATCGCAAGCGACCAGTTAAAACCTTTTGAAACAAAAGATAAAATTTTTATTGGCGAACTGTCTCTTGACGGCTCTCTTAGAAAAGTAAGCGGCTGTCTTTCAATTGCTATTGAAGCTCATCGCAAACGCTTAAAACAATTTTTTGTGCCGGCAGAAAACGCAAAAGAAGCCGCTATTATTGAAGGCATTGAAATTATACCTGTAAAGCATTTAAAAGATTTAATCGAACACTTAGAGAGTTTAAAACAAATTCCGCTTCAACAAAAAACTGAATTGGATTTAATTTTCCCGCCAACAATTACGAGCATAAGCGAAGTAAAAGGGTTGGAAGTCGCAAAACGAGCATTACTTATTGCCGCGAGCGGCGGACACAATGTTTTGATGTCCGGTCCGCCAGGTACGGGAAAAACCATGCTTGCCCAAGCCCTGACATCTATTCTGCCTCCGCCAACCAAAGAAGAAAGCATTGAGATCACACAAATCTACAGCTCGGTAGGCTTAAATAATGCTTCGGCTTTTGTGGGGTGGCGACCGTTTCGCGCTCCGCACCATAGCGCATCGCTTGTTTCAATTATGGGCGGCGGGCCTAATCCTCAACCCGGAGAGATCAGTCTTGCTCATCGAGGCGTTTTGTTTCTTGACGAAATTCCAGAATTTCACCGCGATGTTTTAGAGGGATTACGGCAACCATTAGAAGACGGCAGAATCCATGTTGCCAGAGCCAAGAAATCTTTAATTTTTCCGGCACGTTTTATGCTTGTTGCTTCAATGAACCCGTGCCCTTGCGGTTATTTTGAAGATCCGCAAAAAGAATGCCGTTGCACCGCCAACGAAGTTCTTCGTTATCAAAAAAAGATTTCCGGGCCTCTTCTTGACCGCATTGACATCCAAATAGAAGTTCCCCGCATACCGATTGAAGAACTAAGAAAAGAAAGGAAAGACAATAACGATGAAAATATTTTTCGTTCTCAAGTTTCTAAAACAAGAGAAGTCCAGAAACAAAGATTTTACGAAACAAAACCAAAAATACATTCCAACGCTGAAATGACTTCCAAACAAGTTGATGTTTTTTTAAGACTCGATCCTAAAGCAGAAGATTTTTTAAAACGGTCTTTGGAAAAAATTCTTATCTCTGCCCGCGGTTATTACCGAACATTAAAAGTAGCTCAAACCATTGCCGATCTCGAAAATTCAGCAACTATAAAAACCGAACATCTAGCTGAAGCGTTTCAATACCGATTAAAAACTTATGAGTGATTAATTTATTTTAAAGAAAAAGGATTTTTTGCGCCATAAACTTCAAAATGGAGATGGCAGCCAGTAGGTCCGTGAGTATTACCGGTGTTACCCATCAAACCCACCCTTTCTCCACGCGTAACATAATCTCCTATTTTTGCAATTGTTTTTCCTAAATGCGCGTATCTTGTTTTTGTGCCGTTCGGATGTTCAACAAAAACAAACATTCCGTAGCCGTTATTCCAACCGCTTGAACCATCGCCCAAAAATTCGTCCGGTACCACCAAACCTTCAGCCGCTGCATAAACTTCAGTGCCGCAACGATTGGTAATATCAACAGCATTAATTTCGTGAAGTTCACCCCAATTCCAACCTTGAGCCGGCAAAGCAAAATAACCCCCTAGATCTAACAAACCGCTATCGGCTCGATTTGAAGAACTTATTTTATTGATATTTTTAGCAAAAGGCAAAACCACCAAACTTCCCGGCGTATCAAAAAGCTTTTGATAATCTGCATTATATTTCCTGATTAAATCTAGATTGACTTCATATCGACTCGCAATAACCTCAAGAAAATCTCCTTCTTTTGTCTCATACAAAGCCCCGGAAACAGGCAAAATAATCAATTCTTGCCCGGGTCTAATGCTCGATTTTAAACCGCTATTGGCAACCCGCAGAGTTTCTATCGAAATGCCAAACTGGGCCGCTATGCTAGATAAGGTATCGCCGGCACGAACGCCATAACGCTTCAAGCCGCCTCGAACCGCCACAATATTAGTAAGCAAATTAGAATTCCCCGCAATAGAACCGTCGTTCGTTATTAATAATTGTTCTTTGTTTAATTCTATTTCTCCGCTTATTCTGCTTGCGGACGCAAACGCTGCTTCGTTTTCCAGAATAATTACTGGGCCACCAATACTTAAATTTTCATAATCCTCATAAAACAGGTTTTGATTGTAAAAAGCATTAAAACTGCCGGCAATTGCAATAACAAACAAAATAAAAACCAGCGACCAGAAGCTGGCCGTTTGATATATGCGCTTCAAAAAAAATCTGGTAACTGTTACCATTTCTCTATAAAAATCATTATAGCAAAAACAGTATAAAATTCAAACTTTAAAATATGCGGCAAAAACTCGGACAGCATTTTTTAAAAAATAAAAAATATCTGGGAAAAATCGTAGACAATCTTTTGCTCAAAGAAAAAGACGTTGTAATTGAAATTGGGTCTGGACACGGCGAATTGACATTTGAAATCATAAACAAACTTAAATCTTTAAACATAAATAATTTTAAAATTTTTGCAATTGAAAAAGATCCGATCCTAGCCAAAAAATTAAAAATGGATATTGAAAATTTGACAACCGGAAATAAAATTGAAATTTTTGAAGGCGATGTCTTAAAACAAATTCCGATCATTCTTAGTTCTGAAATTTTAGATCGTAAATCTTACAAGCTTGTCGGCAACATTCCGTATTACCTTACTGGTTTCTTGTTCAGATTTTTAGGCGGACTTAAAAACAAGCCGAAAATAATTGTTTTTACTGTCCAAAAAGAAGTGGCTCAAAGGATTGTTTCAAAACCGCCAAAAATGAATATTTTAGCGGCTAGTATCAAATTTTGGAGTGCGCCCAAAATCATAGATTTCGTGCCCAGAAATAATTTCTTGCCCATGCCAAAAGTTGATTCAGCCATTATTAAGCTTGATTGCGCAGAAAAAATCAATCCTTCTTCAAAAGAAAGTAAAGATTATTATCAACTCGTCAAAATTTTATTCAAACAACCTCGCAAAACAATTCTAAACAACATTTTAAGCGATAGAAAAACGTTTCTTCTAACCAAAAAAGAACGAATTGCAAAAAAAATAATAAATATCGGCATTAGCCCTTTATTGCGACCGCAAAATTTAAGCATAGAAAACATTAAAAATCTAAGCCGAATATTGTATAATTAACTTAATGAAGCGGAAGAAAATTGTTCTGCTTATATTTGCCTTGGTAATAATTTCTTTATTTTTCGGTGCACTGATTTTTGCTACCCCTCAAAAAACCAAAGCCCAATTTTTCCCGGGCATTGCTCCTTTTGGCGGGAAAATAGCGATTGCCAACGTGCCGCCGATAATAAACTGCGGCGGCAGCGTTGAAGTTTTTTCAATAGCGCCAACCGGCTTAACTACGCCAGTAGGTCCTTATGTTATTTTACCGTCAACAAAACGCTACGGCATCTGGAGTCAAACTTTCGGCGTTGCGCCCTTGCCGCCCCGCGCCATAAAAGGAATTTACGGTCTTATTACAATCCCTTGCACTACCAACACTTTACCTCCAGCGCCAGCTGGTTTCGCTTATCCAATTATTTTATTCGGCACATCATTACTTTAAAATGAATCCCTCACCCTTCAAAGATCGTTTAATACAAAAAACAAAAAATATCTTTATGAATTACAAACAATTAAAAACAACAAATTCCAAAACGCTTCTTTGGTCACGAAGCGACTTATCTTTGAAGGGTGAGGGATGAAATATTTACCAACAAAAAAAATACTGGCAATCATAATAGTTTTAGGCAGCGTCGTTGCTTCGATAAGCATTATTTCCTCGTCAAAAGAAAATCCAAAAGAAGAATTTTTTAAAATTTCCGCGAATTTAAATGATGCAAACCCCTACTTAAATTTCAAAACAAGCCCGAACAACGATTCAAACCAAAAATCACAAGAAAGCTCTAATAATAAAATTTTATCCGGTAACTTAACTGACGAACTCATTAACAACTACGGTCTTGAAATTCTAAAAAGAAATCCTTCCGGCGCTTTTAACCAAAACGGCAAGCAAAGTTTGAATATGCCTTCAGAAAAAGTTTTTGAAAATTTACTGGAAAATCAAATCGCTCAAGGCTTAAAAATCAACTTCTACGAATTGAAAGACCTAAAACTTTCAAACGACAATTCTCTGAAAGCTGTCCGCGCTTATCTTGAAGCCATAAACAGTGCGGCCGAAAAAAATCTTATGGGCATTAAAAAATCTCCCTTCGCAATGTTTGTAGATCTGTTCAACAAAAAAAATTCAAACGACCTTTATCAATACTTGAACCGGCTAACAGCTTACACAACCGATCTCTTGAAAATTCCAGCACCTTTATCTTGGCAGGTATTTCATTTGGAATTATTAAATCTCGGACAAAGAAAAATTGCTACTTATCAAACTCTTATCGGCGTTGAAGAAGATCCAATAAAAGCTTTAATTGCCGCTCAGGAAATAGAAAAAATAGACCAAGCTGAATTTGATTTAGCTACGGTTTTAAGAGAAAAATTAAAAGATTTAAATATTTAATTTATGCCAAAAACCCAAAAAATAATCGCTATTTTCCTTAGTATTTCAATTATTACTGCTGGTTTTTTCTTTCCTTTTAAAACGAAAGAAGTCAAGGCTGATATGGCAGGAGATTTTATGGACAAATGTGTTACTGACGCTATTTTTGATCTGGCTGAAAGCATAGGCCTTGGTTCGGTTTTTAGCGCTATTGAAGATTTTCTTTCGCCAACCAAAGTACCTTCCTCTGATACTGCTGCTAAAACTGAAATGAGAAGATTTGAATTAAAAGAATGTTTAAGACGTTTAAAAGATTTGGCGATTGTTACGGCCCGCAATGTTTTAAAAAAACGGCTCTTAGACCAATTGGTTGATCAGACTATTAATTGGATTCAAAACGGCGGCGAACCAAGATTCGTTACCGACTTCCAAGGCTTTTTAGAAGACGCAAAACAAGCTGCGATCGGCGATACGCTTCGCGACATTGGTCTGGGTAAACTGTGTGATACACGGGCTTTCGCAAAAATCGAACTTACTTTAGGCAAACGCACGCCTCAAAAATTTTCCCAAGACGTTACCTGCACTTTAGACCAAGTTGTCGGCAATATAAAGGCCTTCCGTGAAGACTTTAAACAGGGCGGCTGGCTTGGCATCCAAGAAGCAGCAAATCCACGGAACAATATCTTTGGCTTGAAACTCATGGCTATGGACAGAGTAATAAAAGAAATTGACGCCCGCGAAGAAGCGGCTAAACTGGAAGTCGGATCAACTGGTTATATTGGTCAAAAAAATTGTGAAGAATATGAATTATTAGACAAGTCAACAGGTTCTCGTCTTGAACAGGGGAAAATGCATCCAATTGGCCCCGGCGGCACCAATATGCTGGTTGGTCTGAATCCGACACCAGCCAATGCCGATGGGACGCCGCCTAATTTATATGACGCAGCTATTAATTCTGGACGAGCTTACTGGCATTGTTTTAAAAACAAAATAATAACCCCAGCTGACACTACGGCCGCTATAATGGCCAAAACTGGCGGATTAGATTACGACTACATCCTACAAAGCGAAGATGTTTCCGCTTATATCACCGCCATCTCGGACGCACTTATAAATCGACTTTCTACTGAAACCGGCAAAGGATTAAGCGGCTTGTTTAAGGGCGGCGGCAGTCCAGGAAGAGGAGAAACTCCAATATCTCGCGACAGTCTTTATATAACAACCGATATTCAAAACGCGAGCAGTAGTTACGGCGGCGCCGTAAACGAAGATTATATTTATGATCCGGCTACAATAAATGCAAGCAAAACCAGTATGCTAAACGCCCTGGCTCAAGCCACATCTTCTTTAGAAAACGCCAAAAAAACTCTTTCAACCGCAAACCTGAATGTTTCAACCATGAATTCAAATTTAATCTGCATTCTTGATAAAGCCGCAACTGGCGGCACAGCACCTTGCGACAAAAGGGGATTAATCCAATGCATTAATTACAGCTCAAGCCTGCTTGTCGTAGGAGGACCATATGAAAGCGCCGTACCTATTGGACCTAATGTTGCAACCACCTTATCGACTGCGCAAACCAGATCTACTACCATCACTTCTTTAGTCACTCAAACAAACTCTTTGCTTACTCAAGCGAACACTTTAAAAACCAGAATCAATGCCGCAAGCACTTCAGCCGATCTAAACGCTCTGCTTAATGACATTAAATCGTATTCAAGCTCGGCGCAAAATTTAGAAACACAAACAAACACCCTTCTTGCTGAAGTTACATCGCTTTTTACAGAAGCGAAAAAACAGCGCGATGAATGCAATAGTCTTTATCCATAAACTGAATTCATGCAAAAAAATCTGAAAAAAATTTTATTAATTTCTGTCCCGATATTCACACTTGTTTTCATTTTTCCAACGCCGACTTACGGCGGTCTTTTGGATGTTTTAAATCCGATCAACTGGATCAAATGGGCGATTATGGGGATTCTTTACATTATTTCCTATATCGGCACTTTGTTTTTTAGTTTGGCAAGTTACTTGGTTGGTTTTTTTCTGAAATTAAATTACGGCATTTTGGAATCCAATAATTTAATTGAACGGGGCTGGGCAATTACCAGAGATATTGCCAATTTAGGATTTGTTCTTGTTATAGTTATTATTTCTTTAGCTACAATTTTAAGATTTCAAGAATACGGCTACAAAAAACTTTTACCGAAACTTATTGCCGCGGCAATTTTAGTGAATTTTAGCTTGACTATTGCCGGAGTTTTTATGGGCTTTTCCGATGCTTTAACTAAACAATTTTTCGGCGCAATTGGCGAAAGCGAAAGCGGCATTGTTTCAACCTTATCCGGCGCTTTTGAACCGCAAAAATTTTATACTGAACCTACTGAACCAGCGCCGTTTGACCAGGAAGAAGAAACGGGCGGACTTGAAACATTTACTGTTTCCGCGCTGCTTGATATCGCGAAGCTTTTATTTACCGTAATTTTTATTTTTGCGGCTGCTTTCACGCTTCTTGCTTTTGCTTTTATGCTTCTTCTCCGCTATATTTACCTTTCTTTTCTTTTAGTGATTGCGCCAATTGCTTGGCTTTTCTGGGTTTTTCCGGCTTTAGCAGGACAATTTAGAAAATGGTGGAATAAATTTTTAGAATGGGTTTTTTTTATGCCGGTTGTCGCGTTCTTTCTTTACCTTACGCTTACTTCTATAAAAAGTTTGAACCAAAACGCTATTTTGGCTGACGGCACGTTTTTTAAAGCGTCTATGGCTGATTTAATGGTTCAAGGCGCGAAAATGGTTCTTTTAATCGGGCTTCTTTTCGGCGGCTTAATTATTGCCCAACAAATGGGCATTACGGGCGCGGCCGGCGCCATGAGAATGGCAAACACGGTCGGCAACAAAACCAAAAAATGGGCCGGCGATAAAATGAAAGCCGGCGGCATTGCTGTTGGCAGACGGGCACTTTCAGCCGGCGCCGCCGGACACGAAGAAGGCAAATCTTATGGTGAACGCCTTGGTGAAAACATTGGCGGCAGATTAGCCCAATGGGGTTCAACTAAATGGGGGAAACGCTTTGGTATTGGCGCTTTAAGCAAACCATTTATCGGCATTGCCGGCGCGTCAGCTCAAGCTAAAGAAAAATTAAAAGCCGAAGCTGAAGCTAAAGCCAAAAAACTGGCACCGGAAAGCAGCGGACTTGCCTTAGTTCGCTTAAATCAGGAGCTTGGCAAATATGGCCCGATTAGAGATTCAAGAAACATAGTCAGCAACTATGAAAAAGTAACCCAGGACCAACAACTTTGGAACAGCCTTACACCAGAACAACAAAACGAATTTAATCAAATGGCTCTCGAGGCTGGCCGGCAAACAAATTCCACCAAAAGAGTAGCAACAGCAAACGCGTCACTCGCTGCTCAACCCGGTACTTTAACTGACCAAGAATTTGCCAAAGCATTCCCAGAAATGTTGAAAAGCATTGATAAACTTCCAGACACGGTCCAACAAGCGATTTTTCAAAGAGCGGCTGGTGCAGCATTGGGCTTACGCGATGACCACCCTGATGCGTTGCCGCTTTATACTGCCATAAAAAGCAATGAAGAGGCGTGGAATTCTCTTTCTGCTATTTTAAGAGATGAACTTAATAATAAAGCTGAAGCCGCAGCACCGCACTCAAGCGGAGAAAACCGCATCAAAGCCGCGCTTGTTAATCCAGAACTCACGCTTAGGCCAAATTTGCTTTCCGCTGACGAAATGCTGAAATTCGGAGCTGAACTCAGGAAATCTCCTCAATATGAAAAAATGGCTGACACAACAAGAACCGACATTAATCAACTTATTGCTCAAGCCGCTGTTGTTGCGCGGAACGATCACCCGGAAATTATTTCCACCCTCACTACATTGCGCCAAAGTGATGATTGGGATACCTTTTCCGCAGCAACTCAAAATGCTCTTATAAACAAAATGATTGCTGTTGGCAGTACAGCTAATAGAGATGCAAAATTAAACATTGCCGCTCTTGACCCGGCAAAACTTGCTACTACCATCGGTTTTACAACTGACAAGGACTTTAAAGATATTGCCGAAAGAATTAAAGAACCTGCTCATATTTCAATTGAAGATCCGGCCACTCTAACGCCTCCACAACTCAATGCTCAAATTAAAGTAATGCAATATTTATCGTTCAGCCAGCACGGTAAAATCGGAAGTGAAGGCACGTCAGAACTTAAAACCAACACCGTTAAAACCCTAGCTGAGGGCATAAGTCGATTTACTAACGCAGGTGTATTTAATAATCTAAAAACCTTTACTGTGGATTTGAAAAAATTAGAAGAGGATTTTGAAGCGGCCAAAAGAATTAACGACAAACCATTAATGAAACAAATAGGACAACAAATTAACAGTAAAAAGACTAATTTAGAAACGGAAGAAAAAAATCTTAAAACCGCTTCCAAAGACGCCCATCAACTTTGGGAGACTTACAAGAAAAATCTTAAAGATACTAATTATCAAGACGCAACTTGGTCTTAATTTGAATTTTTAAAAACATGCCCATAACACTAAAAGAAGTCCCAATAAAAATTAAAACTCATCTTGGTTCAGATGAGATTATTGGCGTTATTGACCGGTTAAACAATAACGCCCGAATCTATCCGGCATCAGTTGTGCCATCTTTTCTTTATCGTCTTATCACAAAAATCATTGCTCCAGAGAGGTTTTACGAAATGATTTTAAACGAACTGCATTTCTCCGAAGAAAAAACAAAAGCAATTACAGGAGACATAAAAGAAAAAATTTTAGAACCGATAAGCGCTGATTTAAAGGCGTGGGGAATTAATATTGACGCAATTAATATAAAAAACGCCCTTGCCTTCCGCGAATTCCTGAAAAAAGAAAAAGAGGAACTCCAAAAATTCGGCGTTTCTTTTGAAATCATTGAAGAACCTGAACCGATCAGAAAAATCTCGCTTGATAAAATAAGCGAAGCACCGGTTATGAGAAAAATCCCGATTAAGGAAACCGAAAACTTTTTCTCAAGCAAAGAAAACAGCTCACCGCTTATTATTCATCAAATAAAACCATTAACCGATTCAAAGCCAAAAACATCGAGCTCGGCTTTTTCCCTGCCTTTTAAATTCTTAAAATCAAAATTATCCCAAAGAAGCATTGAAAAACCGATAATTGCCCGAGTTGAAGCACCGGAAAAAACCGTGCCCGAACCTGCTCAAAAAGAAGACCTATCAAAACGAGTTGTTCACTACAGCAACAACCGAACAGAAATTACACCATCTTCCGAACCACTTGACTTCATTAACCTAGAAAAACTAACTCCGCTAACTGATAATGCCACGGTTAAAAAACCTGAAGCCGCGGACAAAACAACTGAATCAGATAAAAACAAACCCAAACTAGACGGCAACACCGTTGATTTACGATAAAATACACCAATGAATCCCGTTAGAAGCAACTAAATTATGAAATCTATAAATACTAAGCATTTATCTGAATCAATAAAAGGGATGAATCCCTCACCTTTGAAAAACTGATTATGTTTTACATTTATCTACTAAAATCAAGGCTTAATAATGG
>JASEHZ010000014.1 GCA_030018585.1 Patescibacteria group bacterium
TTCCTCAAAAGTCAATAAATCCCTTTCGGGTAAAAAATATTGATAAATTAATAAATAATTACTCCGTTCCGATCTAAATCGGAACGGTTTTTATTCCATCCATTAAATCTGAATAAGCATTCTTTGAATGAGTGGCGACTTTCTCCGCCTGAAACTGAAGATTGTCATGAGATAATCAATGAAAAAGTTTAAACCACATGGTTCGCCCAGTGGTTTTTTATTTTAGATCGCTAAAGTTAAGACAATTAAATTTCTTTAAGAGAATATGCTGGAGTATGTCTTAAAATCTGCGAGCGAGTAGAAAATTTGCCGGGTACACATGAACGTAGAAAGCTGGGTGGCAAATTTTCGTTATGAGCGAGCGAAGATTTTGACTTACGGAAGTTAACGAACGAAAAGAAATTTAATTGTCTTATAATTCTCAAGAATTTTTTGCTAAAATCAAGATTTCTTGAGCAATGAGTTTTGCGGCATCTGGTTTTACGAATTCTCTTGATCCCAATTTCGCTTTATTTTTTTGCTCTTCACTTTTTAAAATGTTTTTGATTTCGGTTAAAAGCATATTTATGCCCAAGTTGCTTTCTTCAATAACCATCCCCGCGCCGGTTTTAGAATATTCATAAGCGTTTTCGCGTTGGTGATCATTAGCTGATTCGCTAAGCGGTATTAAAATAACTGGCTTTCCAGATACGGCAATTTCATAAATTGCGCCGGCGCCGGCCCGGGAAACAACAACATCAGCGGCACTCAAAGCATTTTTCATTTCTTCCGAACTTATAAAACCCATAATTTTATAGCGGTTTTGCAAATCACTTTCGGTTTCTTTAAATATTGATTCGCTAATTGCTTTCCCGTCTTTTAAATTTACTTCTCCTGCTTGATGAAGAATTTGAAAGGTTTTAAGCAGTTCTTCAAGATGATCGAAAATAAAACCATTGATGCGCGTTGAGCCTTGCGAGCCAGTAAGAATGAGCACGAGCGGCTCTTTGGCATCAAAACCAAAAAGCATTTTTGCTTCGCTTTGTCCTTTCCAATCACGGTAAAAATCTTCCCGAATCGGATTGCCAACAAAAGCAGTTTTATTTTTGGGGAAAAGATTGACGGTTTTTTTAAAACTCACACCTATTCTTTTCGCAAAATGAGCCGCCAAACGGTTAGTTAAACTCGGCACCGAATCTGATTCATGAATAATAACCGGAATTGAATAAAAACGTGTCGCCATAACAATGGATAAAGAACCAGTGCCGCCTTTTGAAAAAACCACATCCGGCATAATAAAATATATTTTTATTAACGCCTGAATCAAACTTATAAAAAATTTCGGGGTATCAATGATATTCGCCAAATCAAAATAACGCCTTAACTTGCTGCTAATAATTGGGCTCGTGACAATATTTCTTTTTTTAAATTCTTCAAAAAATAAACTTTTTGGTCCAAGATAATAAAATTCGGCGTCTGCTGATGCTAATTTTTTAAGTTCGTCGGCTACAGCAAGAAGCGGATAAATATGTCCCCCACTGCCGCCGCCAGTCAATAAAATTCTTTTATTCATATTTATAAAATATCTATTGCATTAATTTAAACTAATTTTCGATTATCGATATTTTGAAATATTAACAATAATGCCGCTCATTGTAAGAAAGATTGCTAACGCCGTACCGCCATAACTTACAAAAGGCAAAGGAACTCCGGTTAAAGGAATTAACCCGGAAATTGCGCCAATATTCACAAAGACCTGAAGGCCAATTAAGGAAGTAAAACCAGTAGTAAGCATTCGACCAAAAGGATCAGCAATTGATTTTGCTATCATAATCCCCCGCCAAATAAATAAAAGAAAAATAAAAACAACAGATATTGATCCGATAAAACCAAATTCTTCGCCGATTACAGCAAAAATAGAATCGCCGATTGGTTCAGGCAAGAAATTCAATTTCGTGGTTGACTGGCCAAAACCAACGCCCTTTAGTCCGCCGGAACCAATAGCGGTTTGCGCTTGATTGATGTGGTAAGAGGAACCAAGCTGATCAACCTCCGGGTTTATAAAAGTTAAAATTCTTTGCATTCGGTAAGGAGAAAAATAAACAACAAGCGTGATTCCCAAAGCGGCAACTAAAATGGCGATAGCCAAAAATCTTATTTTTGCGCCGGCTGTAAAATACATGAGAATCGAGGCGAGAAAAATTAAGACCGCCGTGCTTGTTGAGGGTTGCAAAAGCAGAAGAATAATGACGCTCCCCACCAGAACTAGAAACGGCAAAAATCCTTGAGAAAAACTTTTGCTGCGAGATTCGTTTTTACTAATCCAGCTTGCGAGATAAATAAAAAATGTCAATTTAAGAAGTTCGCTCGGCTGGAAAGAAAAACCGCCGATATTAAGCCAACGATCCCCTCCTTTAATACTTGAACCAAGCGGGCTGAATATCAAAACCAGAGTTATTAAACTTACTATCAAAATCGGCAACGCAAGTTTTTGCCAATGGCGGTAATAAACAAAAACACCGATGAAAAAACCGACAAGTCCGGCGCTTAAACCATAAAGAAGCTGATGTTTTAAATAATAGTAACTGTCGCCGAATTTTATTTTCGCCAAATCAGAGGAAGCACTGGTAAGCATCACTAAACCGAAAATAACCAAAATAAAAAGAAGGATGACGAAGAATGGGTCGGCGAATGATTTAGATGTTGAAAAACGTCTCATATCAGCAAATTTTTATTTTTTGCCCCGAATTATAGAACCTGAAAGTTTTTTCTTTAACTCATTATTATCAAAAACAATTTGGCCGTTAATTATTACTGTTTGAGGAGTTTCGCTGTTTAAAATATTTATGTCCGCACAGTAACCTTCTTGAATGGTCCCTCTTTTCGGAATATTATATTTTTTTGCCGGTAAAGACGTGATTTTACTAATAGCTTTTTCAAACGAAATAATTTTTTTATCAACAATGAGCTTTAGAAAAGTTGGGAATGACCAATAATTTTTCTTGAATTTTGAGTGTTTTGGGTCTAAGGCGGCAGTGCTTGAAGCAATAATTGAACTATTTTCCGCGATAAGTTTCTCAAGCATAGAACAGTCTATATCTCTTAAAGAGATGGTCGCCTTTAAATGAGTCAGTTGCATTAATTTAAGGATTGATTCGTTAACTTTTAATCCTTGATTTTCAGCGAACTCGGTTATTGTTTTGCCTTCAAGAAATTTAAATTTCGGATCAACAATATTTTCAATAATAATGTCTTTATCATTGAATTCAATAAAGTGGTCCAAAAGAATATTATTAAGCCATGGCGACATTGTATTTTTTTCCATCTCGTTCAAATTACCGTTCTGGAGCCATTTTGGTAATAAAGCGTAAAGATCAACGCTGGAATTTTCAAAAGGATGTATATCAAAATTTATATAGTTATTAGCAGATTCCTTGTTTATGATTTCAATGGCTTTTTTGTATATTGGCGAGAAAATTTTTACTGGTTGAAAATGACTTATTTCAATATTAGCTTTTGTTTTTTTGGAAAGATCTAGAGTTTCTTCAATTGATTCCAAAAGCTTGTTTTCGTAATTTCTAAGATGCGTGGCATAAACTTTGCCGGACAAAGCGGCTACTTCAGCAATAGCATTGATTTCATACGTCGGAACCTTTTTGCTGTGAGCAAAACTTAAACCAGAAGACAATCCTAGCGCGCCTTCATTAAAAGATTCTTCCAATATTTTTTTGGAAGATTCAATTTCTTTGTCGGTCAAATCGCGAAATTTGCCTTGAGTGATGATCCGACGAATAGTCGAGTGGCCAACTAAGGTGCCGAAATTTAAACCCAGCTTTTGTTTTTCGAGAAGATCTAAAAACTCTCCAAGCGAACGCCAGTTAATATTTATGACATTTGTTTCTGCCCATTTATCAATGAAATATAAAGAACCTCTTATTATTGGCGCCAGAGAAATTCCACAATTTCCGCCAATAATGGTCGTTACCCCCTGTTTTACAAAATCTTCTTGGTAGGGTTCTGTGAAAATTGAAAGAAAATGATCAGAATTCGCATTTATATCAATAAACCCCGGCGTTACTATTTTTTGGGTGGCATCAATGATTAAATCAGCCTTTTTCTTGGAAAAATCGCCAATGTAGACGATTTTTTTCCCTTGAATGAGAATATCTTTTTTAACCGGCGGTTCCTCGATACCAGAATAAATTAATCCATTTTTAATAAGAATCGTCATAAATAAAGATAAAAAGGCAAGTTTTGGGTCCTTGCGTTGATTATCTTTATCTTATATTATACTAAACCAAAAAAAATTGATAATCGGGGGGTTTTATATAAAACGCGAAAGAAAGAAAAGCACCAAGCCAATGATTGTTGACACAGCGCTTATAATCCAAAATCTCATAGTAATTTGACTTTCGGGCCAACCAAGAGCTTCAAAATGATGGTGAATCGGCGTTGAAAGAAAAACCTTCTTTTTTCTTATTTTCTTGCTTATAAGCTGAATAATTACGGACATTGATTCAATAATAAGAATAATGCCGAAAAACGGCAGAAAAATAGCGGTATTAGTGAGCATTGCTGTAATGCCTAAAGTGATACCCAAAGACATTGAACCAGTGTCGCCCATAAAAAATTTTGCCGGATAAATATTAAACCAAAGAAAAGCAAGTAAGGCGCCCAAAATAACTGCGTTCATCACCGCAAGATCGTATCTTTGAAGAATAAAAGAAACAACAACTAGGGCACCGAATGCAAAAAAAAGAGTACCGCCAGCAAGCCCATCCAAACCGTCAGTTTCGTTGGTAGAAAAAGCACTTGCGACCAGTACAAAAATAAAAAAAGGAACATACCAAAGACCAATATTAATATTCCCGATAAAAGGGACGTGAAGCACGTCCCAGCCTAAACGAAAATAAAACCACCATGCGCCAATAGCGGCAACGGCCGTGTAAAGAATAAGTTTTTGCTTCATAGTAAGTCCCCCGCCCTTCGGTCCTTTTCCTATAACACCCCAAAGGTCATCAATAAATCCGACAATCGCAGAAAATAAAAGTGCCGCGAGCGGTAAATAGGTTTCGGCTCGATTAACAAAGCTGAAATAATCAGCGAAACCGTCAAATAATTTCTGAAAAATGAAAAATATCAAAGCCAATCCCAAAACCGTAATCCAAATAATAATACCGCCCATTGTCGGCGTATTCGATTTATTTTTATGGAACTGATAAAAAACCGGTGCGGTTTGTTCGTCTCGAATATTTTTTTTAAGTAAAGAAAATTTATTAAGCAATCGAAGAATAAAAGGCGTGATAAATAAAGCCACCACGAAAGCCAAAGCAAACATAATTAAAATTCTAATTGCTTCAAAAATCGCCATAATTTGGTATTAAAAAATATAAGCCTTTTTTGTCCAATCCAGAAGTTTTTTAACTTCGGAAATCCGATTCTCGCTACCAAGAAGTATAACAATTGTTCTTAATTTGTCTAAAGCAAAAACTGCCGCAAGATTTTCTTTAGCTTCTGGTGAAGTGCCGGTTTTTCCACCGAGAAAATCCATATCATTAATAAACCCATTGATATTATTTATGATCCTACTTTTTGGATCGTTTAACGGTTGAACAAGAAAATTAGGTAATCGAGTCCAATTTAAAATTTCCGGCTCGTTTTTTACAATATACTTTAAAAGAACAAGAAGATCGTTTACCGTTGATTCGTTTAAATCCGAAAGACCGGAAGCGTCATGAACAATTGTTTGGTTCATACCAAGTTTAGCGATTTTATTATTCAAAACTCTTACTGCCGTATCTTTTCCGCCCAAATATTCTTCAAAAGCCGCCGCCGCATCATTAGATGACGTAAGAAGCATTATTTTTAAAAGATCTTCGGCTTGATAAATTTCACCGCTTTTTAAATCGCCCGTTTCTCCTTCTGTTAGAACTGCGCTTTCGTTTATTGGGATTTTTTTATTTTTACCGATGTCTTCCAAGACAACAACGGCGGTTAATAATTTTGTAAGCGAAGCAATGGGCCAAATCTTGGAAGTATTATATTTGAAAAACGGAAAATCGTTTTCAAGAGATTGAATCAAAACTGCCTCCGAGACAATTTCGGGGTCAAGAATATCCCAAAGGCGGACAGGTGTTTTTTTTGATGTTTTATCGGTATTATCTGCTTGAAATGCTATTTTTTCCGATACAATGCTTACTTGATTTAAACCTTGATTTAATTTGGTCTGATTTGAATTTTCAAAAGAAGCGATTTTTATTTTTGTAACCATAAAAGCAATTAAGGCCAGAATTATTAAAATTAAAGCTTGCCACTTAAAATTATTCATAATTTACTTTACGAATTTTGATTTGTTTCTTGCGACGCGATTTGCGAATCAGGACTCGGAGATTCGTTTTGGTTTTCTATTTTTTCTGTTTCAAATTTAGTAAGAATATCGTGGTATTTTTCGTATTCCGGCAATTCTTTTATATTATTTAAACCAAGATGTTTTAAAAAATCGGAGCTTGCGTGATATTCGTAAACATTGCTTCTTTCGGCGCTTGATTTTCGTTCAATCAAACCTCTGACGAGAAGACCTCTTAGGGTAAAACTGGAATTGACCCCCCTGATATAATCAATTGTTGAACGCGGTATTGGTCCTAAATAAGCAACGAGCGTTAATGTTTCAAGCGCCGCTGGAGTTAATTGTTCTCTAAATTCTTCTTTGATAAGTTTCTGGCCAATATATTGGAGTTCGGGTTTTGTGACTAATTGGATCTCATTATTGCTTTCAATAATCGAAATTCCCCTATCGAAATCATTTAAAAGTTTATTTTTTAAATCTTCAATTAGTTTAACGCATTCATCTTCTTTTAAGCCGAGCAGACCGGCAATTCTTTTTATTGGCATTGCTTCGCCATAGTAAAAAAGCAGGGCTTCAAGCTCGGCAAATTTTGTTAAATTTGTTGTTTCTTCCATAAAGCTAAAATATTTTATTCGTTTTTTTCTTTTCTCGCAACTGTAATTTCTTCAAAATGTTTTGACTGTTCAACCCTAATAAGCTGATCTTTAATTAAATGCAAAATAGCAAGGAATAAAACAATGATTTCTGTCCGGCTCTTACCTTTGTGAATATGAGAAAATTTAAACGACCCTCTCGTTAATCTATGCAAAATTTCTTCAATTTTAGTTTTTAAATTGATGATTTCTCTTTTTATGGCTGCTGCTGGTTTTAAGATTTTTTCCAATTCACCGATGATTTTTAGAAAAGCTTGGTAGAGTTCGTTTGAGCCGGTTTTTTTTGGCGGATAAAAAAGCGGTTCGGTTGAAAGCATAAATTCGCGGCTGAACATTTTAGGCAATTCATGCCAGCTATTTTTTATATTGATTCTCGCATTTTTCATTTCTTGGTAAATTCTAAGCCGACCTTCAAGATTTTTAGTTTCCAATTCCTCTTCTTCGGTTAATGGAAGATCGGGCAAAAGCGAACGGGATTTTATAAGCAACAATTTTGAAGCAATCACAAGAAAATCAGCCAAAAACTGGTGTTCGCCTCTATTGGTTAAAGTTTCTAAATATTTTAAAAAATCTCCGGTGACTTGAGCCAAGCTAAAGGTGGAGATTTCCATTTTTTTCTCCTCAATGAGTTCTAAAAGCTTATCAAGCGGTCCTTGATAAAGCTCCATTGCTAATTCGTAATTCATAACTATTTAATTTTAACTGAAGAGCGGCTTTCTTTCAAAAACAAAAAAGTCGTTCTAGTTCTTAGAACGACTCTGTTTATTAGAAAGTTGATGGTTTTAAATGTTCTTTAATGACCCTCGCTATAACAGGAGCTGATTGAGCGGCAAGTTCATATGGATATTCATCGGGATAATTAAAGTCTGAACCCTGGCAAGCAACCATAATACAACAATTACTATCTGTGGAAACTATCATTTCGAACCACGGCCCCAAGCCTTGATAATCCAGGCCAGAACCATTTAAAATCCACCGTACTTCTCCTTTAACTTCGATTCCTTGATCGCTAAATGTCGCACCAGAATCAATCATTATCCGCTGGAGAGCTTTTTCAAATAAATGCGCTTTTGCGCCCGTAAAGTGAAACGCCTTGAATGTTTTTCCGGTAAACGGCCCTTCGTACTTTTTTACATCGTCAAAGCTCATTTTTTTTGCAATAAGAGGTTCTTCTGATTTTTTTACGCATCCGCCAAAAATAGCAAACATTGCCACGAACAACACGACAAAAAGAATTATCTGTTTCATTATATTCTCCTTTTAAATTAGCTAGTTTTAAATTAGCTAGTTTTAGTTTACTACTTATGTTAAAATATTGTCAAGTATACGAACTCCGTTAGAAGCAGGACGCTGAAGGCATCCGCGAATCTATCGGTGATACAAAACAGTCAAATGGAATATATAAGTCGGGGTATGAACAATAAATTAAGCTTTAATTGCTTCTAACGGGATGAAATTATCCATTGGCATTGTTGGTTTACCGAATGTAGGTAAATCAACATTATTTAAAATTCTCACAAAACAGCAAGTGCATATCGCGAATTATCCTTTTGCCACAATCGATCCGAATGTAGGTGTTGTGCCCGTGCCCGATGAACGTTTGGAAAAACTTGCAAAATTATCAAATTCCAAAAAAGTGGTACCGGCCGTAATTGAATTTTATGATATTGCCGGCCTTGTTAAAGGCGCGAATAAAGGCGAGGGTTTGGGTAATCAGTTTTTGACTCATATCAGAGACTGCAAAGCCATTATTCAGGTCGTCAGATGCTTTAAACAAAGCGATATTGTTCATATTGAAGGAACGCCCGATCCCCTGCGAGATATTGAAATTATAAAAACCGAACTTGGGTTAAAAGATTTAGAAACTGTTACCCGCCGGTTTGATAAAGCCGAATCTCAAACCCGTTCCGGCGATAAAAAAGCCGTTAAAGATCTGGAAGTGCTTCGCAAAGTAAAGCAAGAAATTGAAAAAGGAAATTTAATTATAGATTTTATGCACGAACCGGTTGTAGAGGAAATGCAGCTTTTGACAGCAAAAAAACAACTGCTTTTGTTAAACGGCAGTGAAAGCGATTTGACCGATGAATTTAAGAAAAAAATTAAAGAATTAAACTTGGATTATCTTATTGTTGATTTAGCAAAAATAGAACATATTAACGAACTTATTAAAAAAGCTTATGAGATTTTAAATTTGATGAGTTTTCTTACAACCGGTGAAGACGAAACCAGGGGCTGGACAATTGAATGTGGTTCAAAAGCGCCCCAGGCAGCAGGCGTAATTCATACTGATTTTGAACATAAATTTATTCGCGCTGAAGTAATAAATTGGCAAAAATTAATGGAAGCCGGCGGCTGGAATCAGGCAAAACAAAAGGGTTGGCTTCGTTTGGAAGGTAAGGATTATATAGTTCGGGATGGCGATGTAATGGTAATCAGGCACGGATAATTGTTCGCTTAATTCTTGACAAATCCGTATTGAATGTTACAATTACAATATCCTGATCGGAAAAGGTTTATGGGATTCCTAGCTGTAGGAAATTGGGCAAAATTCCATCATAAAATGATTTTGAGCCAAGTACTACAAGCTTCTTATCGGGTGCTCGTTGATTTTAGTTTGCCAGTGCTAATGCGAACCTTTAAGCTAAGCAGGGTCGTTTTTGCTGATGAATTAATTTTTATCCGCCTATACTGGATTTTCTTTTTATAGATCCATTCGACGGGCAATCAATTTTATTATCCCCCGACTTAAGTCGAGGGATTTTTATTTTATATAAAACCTGTATTTCTTTTTAGACCAAGCAGGACCAGCAAAATTAACACCAATGCGAGGTGAGCTTTTAATTTGAAAGGGTTTTAGTTTTAATCCCCCATCTTTAATCCACAGACTTGTTTTACGGCTCATAATTTTTTCATTCAAAGATTTGTTAATATGCAAAAATTTCGTTAAGCGAGCCGGGCCATTTATTTGCTGATTAGCTGTTTTTGCGCTACGAATTAAAACTGCAGCCGGGTATCCTTTTTTACCGGTTACAATATTTAGCATAAAATGTATGCCGTATGTGAAATATACATACCAATAACCGGCCGGTCCGAACATTATCTTGTTTCTTAATGTTATGCCTCGCGAGGCGTGTGACGCTTTATCTTCAAAACCGTCATAAGCCTCAACTTCTGTAATCATTAGTTTTATTGTTTTGCCGCGATAGCGTCGGCATAAATATTTGCCGAGCAATCTTCTGGCAATTTCCAGAGTCGGTTTTTTAAAGAATTTTTGAGATAAGGTTTTACTTGCCATTTTTAAATAGTTTGTTATACTCCAGATTAGTTATTTTAATAATATAAATAATACAGGCAGGGCAATGGGACTAACTTTTAATTTAATAATCTTAATGGCGACCTTGATTTATGGCATTTGTATAATTAAGAAAGATTTTATGAATTGGTTAAAAGAAATTAATAAAGAAAATCCGTACGACTATAATAAAGAGCTGTCTTAAACGGCTCTTTTTATTTTTATTTATAAAATACGCTTAACCTCGTTAAGCACTTCTTCGGGAATTGGATCTCGTTCTGAACTTTTACCCGGATATCTCCAAGCTGTAATAATTTTTATCTTTGAATTGTTTGTCGTATGTTTTTTGTTGTATGTTTTTTGTTTTACGAGTTTATACATTACCCAAATTTCTTGATATTTTTTTGTGCCGGCTGGCTGCATTACCGCAATTGTATCAAAAACAATTCCCTCCTCAATCCTTTTTGGAAAACGGACAATTCTTTTAATACGGCTTTCAGAAATGCCGTAATAGCGCATTTTATCATATGCATGATGCGTCCAAGAATATTTATTATCGTTTTTGGGAGGTTTAAACAATTTACTTCCTTGAATAAAAACCTATTAAAATAGTCTGATCTAAAACATGTCCGACCATTGCTTTTTCTAATTCGGTTTTAGTAGAACCTTCGGGCAAATTTAATTCTGTATCAAGCGCATAAAGCTTAAACATATACCGATGCGGATTACTACCTTTTGGCGGGCACGGACCGCCGTATTTTTGATTGTTAAAACTGTTTTTCCCCTGAATGGCACCGGCTGGAACAGTGTCTTCATCAATGTATTGGGTTTTCGGGTTGATATTCCAAATTAACCAATGATCCCAAACTCCTCCTCGCGTCGCATCCGGATCATCAACAATAAGAACCGAACTTTTGGTTTCTGGCGGCACATTTCTTATTTCAAGCAAAGGATTTACGTTATCGCCATCGCAAGTATGTTTCTGGGGTATTATTTCGTTTTGTTTGAAAGCAGAACTTTTTAATAATAAATTATCCATAAGTTTATTATAAAAGCCCCTCGCTTATATCCGCAAGGGGTTTTAATTATCAATGATTATAAATTTTGCGCCATTTTTCACTCTTGGAAATAATTGGAGCATATCGTTAGTGCGTAAACCAACGCATCCTTTTGACATTGCTTTTCCAATTGTTTCGTCGCAAGCAATCGAATGAATACTATATCTTTTTTCACCGTTTTCTTGCAGATGAAGTTTCTTAACAATGCCTTGTCCGCTGTCCATTCTTTCGTAACATAACCCCAAAGAACGCATAATTTTATAATCAATCTTTTTGAGACCGTTTTCGCATTCAGCAAAATAAATAATTTTACCTTGATTTGAGCCATAGTCAGCATAGCGAAAAACCGGCTTCTCTCTTTTTTCATAGACATACCCCTCGCCCAAAGGAGTCGGTCGTTGCGATTTTCCGGTTCTTATTGAAAATTGAAAAATGAGAGAGTCGTTTTCAAAAAAATCAAGACAAAAACTTTTTAAATGGATAAGTAAAAGTTGTTTTTCTTGAGCTGAAATAATTTCCATTGCACCAACGAATACTATTATAAAAAACATTGTCTTTTTTATCATTTCAAATTTCCTACTTTATAATTTGATAAAGAACTCTTATAATTATAGAAAATAATTATGGTGCTTGCTATTTACAGAAAATACCGGCCAGCCACTTTTGATGATCTTTTGGGCCAAGAGCTGATTGTTAGAGTTTTAAAAGAGTCTGGACGTCAAAACAGATTTGCTCACGCGTATCTTTTCGCCGGGCCGCGCGGTACTGGAAAAACAACTACGGCCCGGCTTATCGCCAAAATCGCTAATTGCGAAAAACGTTATGCCGACCAGAATTTTAAAGCTAAAGGAGAGCCGTGCAATAAATGCCGAAGCTGCAATGAAATTGACGAAGGAAGAAGCTTGGACGTGATTGAAATTGACGCTGCCTCGAATCGCGGCATTGATGAAATCAGGAATTTAAAAGAAAGCATTCGTCTCCAACCGGCCTTTTCTCATTTTAAAGTCTTCATTATTGATGAAGCGCACATGCTTACAAAAGAAGCGTTTAATGCGCTTTTAAAAACTCTTGAAGAACCACCAGATTACATAATTTTCATTTTAGCGACAACGGAAATTGAAAAAGTGCCGGTGACCATCAGTTCCCGAACGCAACAATTTCACTTTCGCCGAGTCGCACTTGAAATCATTTCCAAGAAAATTGAAAGTATCGCCAAAAAAGAAAGCATTAAAATCTCTCACGAAGCCCTGGATCTTATTGCTTCTTCAGCGGAAGGAAGTTTTCGTGACGCAGAATCTTTGTTTGATCAGTTGGTTTCTTTGGGCGGCAAGAATATTTCTTTAAAAGAAGTTGAGATAATGGTTGGTAAAATCGGTTTTGATAAATTATCAGAATTTGCCGGTTTGCTTATTAATAACGATTTAGAAAAAACCCTGGAGATATTATCTCAAATTGCCGACGACGGTTATAATTTAGTTCAATTTGTAAAAGATTTAATTCAATATCTTCGTCGAGTGGCGGTGCTAAAATTTAATCCGGATATGAAAAATATGTTCGAACGCGAATTAATGAAAGAACATTTGAATAAAATTATCGCTCATTCGTTTGTTTTTAACGATAAGCACATTGATTTAATTAAAAATCTCATTAACGCTTACAGTGAAATGCGTTATAGCCAGTTTCCAATTATTCCGTTGGAAGTGGTAATTGTTGAAAGTTTAAAATAACCCCACCCTTCCATGGGCATGGAATGATGAGGTTATTGTTTACTAAAAGTAAAAATTACCTTGAAACTGAAATCGTTTCGCCCAACTCGGCTGATGGCGCGGTGATTGTAATTCGACCAGTCGTAGCGTCTCTTAGGATATAATAACCAGTATTATAACTCGATGTGCTAGTATAACTAGCGTCAGTCGCGCTTGGATCATATGGAAGTTGCGTGATGTAAGTCGGCACAACGCAAGGTGCGAGGTCATATGTTGAAGTAGCGATAAGCGTTGAGGTTGTCGGAATAGCGCCAGCATCACAACCAGTTTCAAAAATGCCTTTATTGTCCGCCGTTCTCTGACCAACAGCATTCAAAATCGCATTAACATTTGACGAACGCTGGGTATTACGGGCCTGCGCAAACTGCCTTGCCGGGTTTAAAGCGACAATGACGATACCGGCTAAAATCGCGATGATGCCGATAACGACCAAAAGCTCAATTAAAGTAAAACCTTGTTTCGATTTCATTTGAAAATATTTAAATTTAATATCGACCTTGAATTATATTATGATATCAGTATTATAGCATATAATTCAACAAAATCTTATCCACAAATCTAAAAACTACTTAATTCTTCCAGAAATATTGTTTTAAACGTGGTTTTATTGACTGTCAGCATTAAATCAGATTCTTTGTTATCTATCACAGCGTTTGCTTTTATAAGCGTTGCCGTAGCCGTGGTTTCAATAGGGAAAATATGGCAGGCGTAAGAAGAAATGGTTGTTGTTTCATTGCCGGCATAAGCGCCGGAAGCGAGCTTCAAACGCGCGAATTCCAGACAGCCTTTCGCGATTTCCCGGGATAAATCTTTGGTTTCAAAATTAGCGGCGTTAAACCGCCCGATGAAATTGCTGCCGGAAAGCGTGAGAGCAATTACGGTCACAATCGCCGTTACAATAACCGAAGTAATAATGGCAATAAAGCCTTTTTGTTTAAGGAAGGACATAAGAAAGAGTGCTGCTGACCTTGATATAAGAATACTTATTGCTGGATAACTCAAGATAAATCAGCAAAGAAGAAGATGTCTGGCTATTAGAAAAATGAGTAGCGAGAAAAGAATCGATTTTCACCCGGCTGTTGGAAATTTCTTTTGCCGGGCCGCTGTTCAAAGAAAGAAAAAGAGTGCTGCTTGCCGGGCTGAAACTTACCGGATAAATACCGCTTGTCCGGCCATTGATGCTTAAAGTAGCCGAAGCGGTTCCGGCTACGGGACTGGCCACGTTTGTTGCCGAAGCAAGAAGCCAGTGCAGTTTTCTTTCAATAAATTCCTGATTAGCGATAAGTTCATTGTATTCCTGCATGGAGCTATTTACGGAAATAATGCTGTTAACAAAAATCAAAGCGCCGCCAAGAAATATAGCCAGCAGCGTGGAATAGATTAAAGATTCAATGAGGGTAAAGCCGTTTTTGTTCCGGAAAATAGAAATCATAAAATTTTAAGGGGGAGAAGTAATAATTCTTAACGCGTCATTGGACCTGACGGCGACATAAACAAGATTATTTTCGTAATCAATAGCCGACGCAACCTGAGGAAAATTAAATGAACTCCAAAAAACAATATTAGCCGGGTCGGAAATGTTATAGATCTGGAATTCGTTGTTGGAATCCGAAGTACCTAAGAAAACGAGGTAGTCGCGCGCCAAAAGATCATTAATGTTGACATCAAGATTGAGCGAGCCAAGGCTTTGCGGACTGGTTGAACTTGAAATATCAAGAACATACAGTTCAGGATGCGTCTCATGGCCGCCGCTGCCGAGCCGGCCCAGATAAAGTTTATTGACGACAAGCCATAATGATTTTCCGTCTTCGGTGTTTCCGGTGGCGTTAAAATTGCTGATTGAAGTGATGGCTGCCGGATTTGCAACATTCAATATCATAAGCTCTGCATTGTCTTCAGGAGTGGCAATATAAGCTTTGTTGCCCTTGATAATAATGGCATTAACATCGTTATTTACTTCATAACTTCCTAATGAAGCAGGACTTAGCGGATTTGAAACATCAACTACGTGAAATTCCGGTCCACTGGCTTTTTTGGTGCCAATATAAACTTTGGAAGCATAATAATAAATACTTTGACCAACGGCGCTGCTGCCGGAAACGCCGGGCAATTTAAAAGTGCTGGCGACAAAAGGGCTGTTTTTGTTTGATACATCAATTATCAGAAGCTGAGGATTATTTGAATTATTGGCAATATAAGCATAATTGCCGGCAACGTCCAAACTGTTTTCGTCAGGACCGGTGTCAAGACTTGAGAGTATAATCGGGTTTTGGCCATCAGTAGCATCAATGATAAAAAAATCCGGTTTTTTAGAATCAGAAGCTTGGGCAGTCATATAAACAATTTTATCTTTGACATCCAAATCTGTGGCAGAATTGCCGGGGCCCAAATCAATAGAGCCAAGCGTTCTGGGATTTTGCCAATCGCCGGAAAGCCCGCCGCCGCCGGTATCGCCGCCGGTATTGGCTATTTCTTCCCATTCTGTCACTAAAGTGACTAATTCAACCTTTTGCTGCCGGTTTGGGTCAGTTGACCACGTAACCACGCTTTTTATTTGTCTTTCGCTGACGCTGATAGTAGAAATGGTTATCTGGCGGGTGTAAATATCTTTTTGGTCCTGATTGCCGCTGAACTGCCAAGTGGTGCTTGATGCCTGGACAAGCCCATAAGTTCCGTCAGCAATAGCAGTCCAGTTTTTTTTCACAAGAACAATACCACCATCTATCCCCTCTTTAGCCAAAATTCTCGCCTCGGTAGCGTTAGTCCGGTCAATAAGAAGCCGTTGACTGCTGAAGACAAGAATAGCGGCGAAACCAATGCCCAACGTGAGAAGCGCGATAGCAATAAGAATTTCGACAAGACTCTGGCCTTTTTTATAATTTATTTTTGAATTTACCATAATAATGTTCCTTGTTCATTTATGGATATGATCCGGGAAGAAGGACCGTTGCTTAAAGTAAAAGTTCCGGTCACATTAGGCAATCCTGATATTGGCGAAAATACGATTTCCGACAAACCGTTTACGCCTATTGCGTTCGTTCTGGCGTAATTTTCGTCAAAATTCTGATCACGGTTTAAAAAAGACTGGCCTCGGAAAAGAACGAAATTATTCGGATCCAAATAAACGCCATAGTCTTTTTTATAATTGTTGCTGAAAGCATTGCCTTCAGCGCGGCGCAAAATGCTTAAAAGATTGGAAGCTTCAGAATCTAAAATAAAACTCCGGTAACTATCAAGGCCGATCGGTATGCCAATAGCCGCAATAACTGCCAAAACAGCTAAAGCAATGATTGTTTCAAGAATAGAAAAACCGGCTGTTGTTTTTTTCGTTGTCATACGATTTTCTGTAAACCGCGCTTACTTGATTGTTATATCCTGAGTTATTTTGTAAATCGGGGTAACGATAGAAATCGCGACAAAGCCGACAATCAAACCCATAACAACAAGCAATAATGGCTCCAATATAGTGGTTAAATTTTTAATCACATCATCCACTTCGCTTTCATAATATTCCGAAAGATAAATCAAATTTTCTTCCAAGTTGCCGGTTCGTTCACCAACCTGGATCATACCGACGAACATCGCCGGGAAAAATTTTGTCCGCGTTGAGAGATAACGGGCCATTTCTTCCCCCCGTCTTATAAAATCAATCAAATTTTCGATTTCGCGGCGATAAAAAAGATTATGAAAAGTCGCCTTGCAGATATTTAAAGCATCAACAAGAGTCATGCCACTTTTTAAAAGCACGTTTAAAGATCGAGTGAATGTCGTTAGTGTCAGATTGGAAATAATTTTTGAAATAAGCGGCATTGAAAGCATCAAACGATCAAAAAGAAAATGAAGTCGTTTGATTACAAAAAGAATTTTTAAAACAATAATAAGGACGACTAGGCCGGCGAGGACATAAATGCCGAATTTGCTCATAAAAGTCAGAGCGGCAATCATCCCTTTTGTCGTTGCCGGCAATTCCACGCGCAAACTGGAAAAAATCGGCAAGATTTTCGGAAAAATAAAAAAAGTGAGAAAAACAGTAACCACAACAGTAACTATCAAAATAACCGCCGGATACATTAAAGCCCCCCTGACCCGGTGGCTTATTTCTCTTTGTTTTTTAAGTTCCTGGGAAATATAGAGCAAACTTGAAGAAAGATTACCGCTGGTTTCGCCTACTTTTACCATACTAATAAAAAAATCTCCGAAGATATAAGAAAATTTTTCCAAACTTTGAGCTAAAGACTGGCCATTGTTCACATCTTTTATTACTTCG
>JASEHZ010000038.1 GCA_030018585.1 Patescibacteria group bacterium
ATCACCTATCGATATGATTTGAGTGGATACAAGCTATTGAACTTTATTCGGCTCACGCCACATTCTAAATAACGCGGCTTTCAGCATCCAGTTATTTAAATAATCACCCAGATTTTTCAGAATTTTCGTTATTTTTTTAGCAATGAATCTTGGTCGGTTTCTTCTTAATGCCACGATTACAAAACGAACATGAGGGTGCCTGTCATAATGCTTTTTACGTACTTTGAATTACCGGTAAACGGGGTTGGTCAATATCTTAAGCCGGTTTTTTCTAAAAGTTCTTTAATTTTTGTATTATCCGGATGAAATTCTAATTCCTCATCATTAAATTTAATCCGGGCGGTTAAATTGATTTTTTCTTTCGCTAAACTTTTTTTAATGCGCGCAATTTGAATTTTTTTCACTAATAACTCAAAAACGTCGCCTAAAAAACTGCCAAGCAAAAATTCAATAAACCTTGAAATTTTATTAAATGTTTTTGTTCTAAAATATTTATTTTCCAAATCCACCGTTCTCCCAACCCAATCATTAGATTTGAAAAAACTTTCGATTTCATATTTATTGCCATAAATCGGCACAATATTTTTATACAATTCCTGCCATTGTTTGTGATAAGGTGGTGAAAGTTTATAACTTTCAGAAGTCACGAAATGATTTAAACATATTTTATTGCGCGCGTTTTCCTTATGATCAATCCTTTTTCGTCTGATGCCGAATAATCCGAAAATCAAAATATTGAAAAACCTCACTGTAAAAATCCTTCCTTTTTTACAGCCAATAATGACATCGAAATCCGAATCTTGATTGACGTTGCCTAAGGCAAGCGAACCGGCGGCTAAAATAAAATTCAAAAAAGGAACGCAAGAAAATAAAAACCTTGATTTTAAAAACCTCCGCCATTTCTCGTCCAATAACAAATCTTGCCGGCGGCGCTTTAAACTGCTTGTTGCCGTCTGTGGTAGAAAATAAAAACCATCTTCAGACTTAACCAGTCCTTTTTGGATAAAAATATCTAGATTTTTCTCAATTTCCAAAAGATTGTTTTTTTCCGCCAGAGGCGGAGAATTTGATAAAAGTCTAAAAATTTCAAGCAAAGTAAGCGGTCTTTCTAAACCGCCATAGAATTTAAGCAGATCCAAAATCTCATTAATCATCCTCATCTAAATCTGGTTTTTCTAAAACCATCGGTGAAATTTCCATTGCTTCCCCGCTAATTTTCATTACATCATGGTCAATTTTTCCAAATTCTTTATAAGCACTGTTATACATGCCAACCGAAGTACCGAGATGCGTGCCAAGTTTTTTCATATATTCTTCATAAGATAATAAATGCTTCCCCAAGGCTTCAACATTTTTTCTTATTCCTTTGGCGGTTTCTTCAATTTTTAAAGCTTTAAGGCCCTGCAACACAGTTTGAAGATAAGCCAAAAACGAAGTCGGCGAAACAATAATCACATGCTTTTCTTTAAAAGCATATTCAACAAGATCGCGGGTATTGACTTTAACCGCTCCCACTTGAGCCACTAAAAGATCGTAATAAATCGCTTCGTGCGGAATAAACATAAAAGCAAAATCCATTGTTCCTTCGGACGGCTTCACGTATTTTGCGGTTTCATCAATGCGTTCCTTTAAATCGGTTTTAAGTGATTTTTCCAGCCGTTCCCGTTCTGCTGGATCGCGCGTCTCAACAAGCCGATTGTAATTTTCCAAAGAAAACTTGGAATCAATGGGAATGATTTTATCCGCCACCCTCACAATTGCATCAACAATCGTGCCATCCTTAAACGGATATTGCATTTCATACGAACCGGGCGGCAAGACATTTTTTAAAACTGTTTCCAGATAATATTCGCCCAAAATTCCCCGCTGTTTGGGATTTTTTAAAATATCCTGCAAATTTTGGAGCTGGTCGGCAAAATTAACAACCTGTTTGTTGGTTTCATCAAGCCGGACAAGCTTTTCAGTTACGTCGCGGATAATTTTAGCGCTTTGGCCGAATTGCTGCTGAATTACCCGCGTTGACTCTCCTAATTTTGAATCAAGAGTTCGGGTTATTTCATTTAACTGATTTTGAATAAGCAAAAGAGGTTGGTTGTTAGTTAAAGATTGATCTTTGCTCCCCTTTTTAAAGAAAAACCAAGCCACACCAAAACCAATTACTAAAGCAACTACCCCGATAAATATTGTTTCAAACATAATTAAATTTTAATTTACGGAAATAATTGTCGCAACAACGATTAAAATAAGAATGGAAATAAGCAGGTTCGTCGCAAAAAAAAGATATGTAGCAATCCGTTCCCGATAAAAAAATTCGATTCCTAAAATAGCATTAATGATCATCATAAAAAAACCAATTCCCCAAATCCACCAAAGATCCGCTGGTTCGCCAAAATAATCAATGCCGGAAAAAGAATCAAAGTGAATTATAGTTGTTTCAGGCAAACTGCCAATATGCGTGACAATAAGTCCAGCGCTAATTAAAAAAATCACTATGCTTAGCGCTAATCCAAAAAATAATACTTTTTGAGAGAAAAATTCCTTGAAGGTCATAATGCTAATGTTTTAATTGTCACTTAAATAAGCGTTTTTTTCAAATAAAAAAACCGTCATAAAAACGACGGTTTTTAAATAATTTATTGTTGATTTTTATAGAGCGGCTTCGCCGCAAGATTTAGCAATTTCCAATTTTTCTTTGACGGCAATCAAAAAGACAACAAATGCACCCTGCTTACAAAAACAAGAATGACTTATTTTTCGGGCTGCCTGTGTTTTATCCTGTCCCAAACCAATGCCCGCTTCTCGATAGTTTCCTCGTATGCAATTTGAGCATCTCGATACTCTTTTGGTTGTGCCACCATTTCGGGAGCAAGTGCAAGGGGAGTTCGTTTGCTCTCATTATATGTCTTATTCCTCTTAGCCTTATTCGTGAACCCGTCGATAAACTGGTTGAAGTATTCTCGAAGAAGTTGCATCTTTGTCATTCCATCAAGACCTTCAGTATATTTCGCGAGATGCTCAACTTTTTCAGCACATTCTTCTCCATAAGCAACAGCATCTTCGGGAGTTACTCCCATGCCAATCATGTTATAAAGATCCAGACGCACAAAAACGTTCTCTGTTGCTGCCCAAGGTGGCAGCTTGCTGGCATCAGCTTTATCGGGGTCTTTAATGGCCTCAGCGAGACGTTTTGCCCATTTCCGCACAGAATTTTCAATAGAGGCCATTTCCCGGGCTAATTCTGCATCCTCTATTCCATTTTTATCACTCGGACCTTTTTCGATATTCATACGTATAAATGTATAAAATTAATTTTACTAAATAATATGTCGACCAGCATATTACAATTTATTTAGTTTAATGAATTCAATGATTAAAAGTTTTTCTTTTCTTCTTTCTCTTAAAATATGGTTCGAGCCAATTGTTTTTCTGAGCTCTTTGGCGGTTTTGAAATCTCGCGGCGAAGCCGCTCCGAATTCGCGGGGGGT
>JASEHZ010000015.1 GCA_030018585.1 Patescibacteria group bacterium
TAAGGCATTGCCACGCCCTTTGATGGGTACGAATAAGTAATCAACGTGAGATTCATTTTCTTTTTTTATTTTTTCTAGAGTTTGGCGGGCATTATCAGTTGAAGCATTGTCGGCTACAACAACTTTCCAGTTGATATTTTTGTTAATCCATTTTTTTTCAAGAAAATCTGTAAGAATCTTTAAAGATCGTTCAATAACATCACTCTCATTAAAGATTGGGATTATTATTATGTAATTAATTTTTTGATTCAAAGCCATTTTTATAGATAAAGGCCATGCGTGAACGAGAGAATGATTGTGAAGCCGATGACAACAACTGCGATTAAAACGGTTAATAAAGTTCCATTTATTTTTTGTTCATCGGTTTTTATTTTTTGCATAACAAAAATTGAAGCGAGACAAATGGAAAAAATTAATGCCGGAAAATAATGGTAAAGAAAAGCCGGGCGAGATATAAAAATATAAGGTAAAAGCGAAGCAAGATATCCACCGAAAATTATCCAAGTTTTTTTTTCAAAGCCCTCAAAAGTTTTATGTTTTCTGAAAACAAAAAATAATATTGATAATAAACCCAAAGCCCAAATTATGGGATTTCCAATAAGACTAATAGTTTTGGTTGCGCCATTTATTGATTCGGTGAAATAAGGAAAAGCTTTATACATTGCGGGCCAGGCATACCAGTGGCTTTGAGATGGGTGGGGCGGCACGCCGGCGGTGTAGCCCGAGAGCATTATATAAAACTCAATAGTCGCTACTTTTATATTGGAAGCTATAGGGTTTAAGAATGAAAAAAATGAATTTTTTATGATTTGAGCATCAGGATTCAAATCATTTATTAAAGTTTTGTAGAAATTTAGACTATTGTTCGTTCCGAAAACATTTGGGTTTATAAAAAGTAAGGCGATAGCAAATATTAGTAGTCCGATGAAAAGAAAAATAATAAATTTTTTAATAGCGTCAAATTTTTCCTGATTTTTGGAAAGGATAATTAGAGCGATAACGGGGCCTAAAAAAACTATTGAAATTAATTTTACGCTTAGAGCTAATCCCCAGATAAGGCCGGCTAAAATTGGCGAGGATTTTTGTTTGAAAAAAAGTGCAAGCGAAAAAAAACCAAAAGATAGATACATTATATTTAAAAGAATTAAACGGCCTTCAAGAAGCAGGGCGTTATCAAAAGCAGTTAAAAACATGCCCAATAAGGCGATTAAATTGTTTTTTGTGAGGGCTTTTAAGAAGGCAAATACGGAAATCGAAAGTAGTATTCCAAAAAAAACACTTACTAGACGTAAGGAAATATAAGGAAAATTATTGTACTCTTTTTTTGGAGTTGTTGTTTCGAAAGCATCGGTTTTCAAATTTCTTTTCATTTCAATAAAATTTGCATCAGAAACAGTTATTTTTTTTGAACTGAAAATTAAGGGAAGAGCATAAAAAATTTTGCCTAAAGGCGGATGAATATCAAAAAAAGGCGTGTGAGTGGCGTATTTGGCGGCGTAAGTCGCAAAATGAGCTTCGTCAAAGACCGGTTTTGATGGATAAGAAATGTTTATGATATGAAAAAATAAACTAATTCCTAAAATAACTAAGAATAAATAGAAGGTCGTAGAAGATTTCATCCCGTTAGAAACAGTCCCGTTAGAAATAAGCCGCCCCTAGCGGCTGCCGCCGTCCTGTTTTGGTAGGGGGGCGGATTTCTAACGGGACGTAATATAACGGCCTTTTGTTTAATATTTGTGTTTATTAGCAAATGTTTGATATTCATAGGTTTTATAATTTAGTTGCTTCTAACGGGATTCATTGATTGATATTGAGTTTTTTTAATTCTAACACACGGGAAAATTTTGGGAAAAAACTCAGCTGATTCGTAGTGAATCAGCTGAGTTAAAAAAACTTAATTTTGGATATTTTTATCCTGTTAACACCGATCTTACGATGCCGACAACTGCGGTTGAAATTAAAGCAATAGCAATTGCAACAACAGCGTAAATAATCATTTGTTTTGCTTTTTTTACTTTTTCTTCATCGCCAGCAGCAGTTAGATATTGGAAAGCAGCAAGAACAATGAAAATTGCGGCAATGATCCAGAAAAATGTCTGTAAATAAGTAAGGATTCTGACGGTAAGGTTATAAACTTGAGTAACAGTGGTGACTGGAGGCGGAGCAACGGTTGTAAATTGAGCAGCTGCGAGCAATGGCATTGTTAAAGAAAGAGCCAAGGCAGACGCTGCAATAATTTTAAACATTTTATTTTATTTTTTGACCTTTTTCGACCTTTCCACGACTTTTATCGTCGCTGGTTTAATTATAGCAAAATTACTTTAATATATCGGTGATAATGCTAGTTATTCCACCAGCAATAAGTACTATAGCATATCCAATGAAAGCGTACAAGATAGTTTTTTTGCCGGTTTTGAATTTTTCCGGATCGCCAGCCGCAAAAAGTATTTGAAAAGCACCGATCAAAACCATAATAGCGGCAATAGGCGGCGCAATATAAACCTGAAGCGCAATTATGATGTTGTTTAAAATTCCGATCGTGCTCGTGGCATTAAGCGGATTAGTAAGACAAACCGTAGAAGACGTTTGTATGCATTGAGCAAAGATGTTTTTTAAAAAAACTAAATTAATAAACCAACTAATTAATACAATAAGAGCAATTTTTATTTTTTTCATATTTATTATTTTAGCACGTTATAGTTGCCCACGGTAAATTAGGATTACCAGTTAATATATGAAGGAGGGTGCTTACAATAAGCCAAGCCGATAATGC
This sequence comes from Patescibacteria group bacterium, assembly GCA_030018585.1. GTDB lineage: Bacteria > Patescibacteriota > Minisyncoccia > UBA6257 > GWB1-50-10 > JASEHZ01. Next base: position 2,774 of record JASEHZ010000015.1, read on the forward strand.
AATTGCAACACCAACAAAAGCTCTTGTAATAATTGTTCTTGATCGTCTTACTTTTTCTTCAGACCCGGATGCAATCATCATTATTACAGCGCCATAGACCACAAGCGCAACCGATAAAGGAATAGCTACCTTTAATAGGAAGTCGATGATGTTTTTGGTGACAACTAGAGCATCACAAAAAGAACAAGGTTTATTAGGTCCACCAGTACAATTTGTGTTATTAGAACACACAGAACATGACGTGCCTGCCCAGATTCCTCTTCCGCCGAGCTGTGCTTGTGCAGCGTTAGCAATAATAGGCAAAGAAGAAAAAAAGATTATAACTATAAAAGCAGTTATTAAGAAGTATTTTTTCATCCCGTTAGAAGCAGGATGTGCTTAGAAAGCACGTCCGTGATACAACGCCCCTTGTCTAATACTTATGTTTTTTGATAAATGCTTAGTATCCATAGACTTCATAATTTAGTTGCTTCTAACGGGATTCATTAGTAGATTAATTATAAATCTTAAAATTTGTCTTACAAGTTAACGGGATCGTCTTTTTAAGATTTGGGCAATTTCGTTATTTGCTTGTTCTAAGGCGTCAATGGTATTTTTTTGGCCGGTGATAATATAAGAAATGGCTTGGGAAAAAATTTTTGAGACAGCCATAGGATCAATTTCCGGCCACGATTTGGCGATTAAAGCTTGTTTGGCAAAAATCGACGCATCCGGATTTGATTCATTATTGGCCACAAGGTTAATAAGCGAAAGGAGAGCCGGGGTTTTAAGGGTCGCATTAGCATAATTTTTCGCGTTTCCTTCGTCGGTTGTAAGTTCAATAATAAAATCCCAAGCCACATCGCTATATTTGCTTTGTTTGGAAACGGTATATCCCCAGTAATTAGCGTAAGTAATCGCTTTTTTAGCGGTTTTTGGTTGAGGCATCGGCGCAACCGCAATATTTAGAAAAGCATTTTTGTTTTTTATTTCAGGCAACGCACTTTCGTAATTAAAGATCATCGCAACTTTTTCTTCGCTGAAAAAATTTAAGTCTTTGGGCATGGTGTCGTTCCAGGTATAGCTTTCTTTAGCAGCATTGGAAAATTGGGTATAAAATTCCATTGCGTTTACGCCTTCTTGGGAGGAAAGTTTCGCGCTGTTTAGATCTTTGCCGACCATTTCAGTGCCGGTTTGGAGCATTAGAAGAGATAAAAGGTCGGGGGCGCGGCTTACGGTTTTTTCTGATCCGCCGATTGCGGCCGCGGCTTTGATAATTTTTGTTGTTGATTCGCGCTTGGCGAGCTTGGGAATAATTTCTTTAAAATCTTCCCAAGTTGTCGGCGGATAAACAATCCCAGCTTGGTTAAAAAGATCTTTGTTGTAGATTAAAGCCAGAGTATCAATTGATGTTGGCAGGGCGAAAATATTCTCTTGGTATGATAAATCTTGTTCAACAATTTGCGGGAAAAGCCGTTTTAGTTTGTAAATATCAAATTTATTATTTGGAACAGACGCGATTTTGTTCAAATAATTTAAAAGAGCGGAATTTCTGATCATGAAAATATCAGGTCCCCGTCCTTCAGCCAAGGCTTCAGTGATGTTTCTTTCATATTCTTCAGGATCGGAAAACCCTTGATAGCGGACGGTAACACCGGGATAAATATTTTTGAAATTTTGAAAAGCTTCGCTGTAAGCTTCGGGCGTGTCAAAAATTCCCCAGAATTCCAAATTTGCCTCGTAATGTCTTACGACTTCCGGTTTTGGTTTAAGGCCAGGGATAATGCCGGAAAAAACAAGGATAACAATTAAAATCAAACCGAGAATTGCGGCAATGACTATAATTTGATTTTTAGTAAAAGCCATATTTTATAAACAAACAACGCCGATTAACGTATCGTCTTTTTCCAGATTCATAATTTTTACTCCTTGAGTGGCTCTGCCGGCAAGTCGGACATCATTTAAATTAGTGCGGAGAGCTTGACCTTTTGAAGAAAAAGCTAAAACCTCTTCGTTTCCTCCCGAAACTATATGAGCGGCAATTACTGAGCCGGTTTTGTCCGTGACTTTCGCGGTTTTTATGCCGCCGCCGCCGCGACGCTGAATTTTATACTCTTTGAGCGGGGTTTGTTTGGCAAAGCCGCGATTCATTATTATGAGAAGCTTCAGGTCTTTTTGGTTTTCGGCTTGCTCTTTTTTAATTATATCAAGCCCGGAAACAAAATCTCCTTTTTTGAGGCGAATGCCTTTGGTACCCGCGGCAGTTCTGCCCGTTCCGCGGACGTCTTTTTCTTTAAAGCGAATTGATTGGCCGAAGGCGGAAACAACAATAATCTGGTCGTCGCCCGAAGAAAGCTTCGTCCATTTTAAGAGATCATCGGTTTTTAAGTTAATGGCAATAATTCCGGTTTTTCTTATATTATCAAAGTCCTTAAGGGGAGTTTTTTTGACTAGTCCGTTTTTTGTAGCCATGACAAGGAACTTTTGTTCTTTACCTGAACTTTGAGCTTCTTTTTGCGAATAACTTACGATAGCGCTGATTTTTTCTTGGGGCGGAATAGTGAGAAAGTTATGGATTGATTTGCCCTTTGAAGTACGACTTGCAGCCGGAATTTCGTAAACTTTAGTTTGAAACGCTCTGCCTCGATCCGTGAAAAATAAAATATTATCGTGGGTGTCGGCGGCGATCAATTGATGGATTTGATCTTCTTCTTTCAATTCAAAGCCGATTAATCCTTTGCCGCCCCGGCGTTGGGCTTTGAAAGCCGTTGGTGGCACGCGTTTGATGTAGCCATCTTCTGTTAGAGTAATGACCGTTTCTTCGTCGGGGATCAAATCTTCTTCTTTGAATTCTTTTAAACTCGTCACATTTATTTTGGTTTTGCGCTCGGAAGGAAAATTCGATTTTAATTCATTTATTTCATTGGAAATAATGCCGGAGATTTTTTTCGGATTTTTTAGAATTAACATCAATTCAGCGATTATTTTTTTCTTTTCTTTTAATTCGTCTTCAATTTTTTCTCTTTCAAGCGCGGCCAGGGTCTGGAGTTTCGTTTCCAAAATGGCGTTTGTTTGAATCTCGGTGAATTTAAAATTTTTAATAAGATTTTTTTTCGCTTCTTCCCGATCTTTTGATTTTTTAATCGCGGCAATAACTTTATCAATTACGCTTAAGGCCTTAGCCAGACCTTCTAAAATATGAGCCCGTTCTTCAGCGCGTTTTAAATCAAATTCAGTTCGGCGCCGGATAACTTTTTTCCGGTGATCAACGTAGTAGGCAAGAACTTCTTTCAACGAAAGAACTTGCGGCTGAATGCCTTCTACAAGCGCGAGCATGTTAAAGTAAAAATTTTTTTGAAGCTCGGTATATTCGTAAATCTGATTTAATACTTTTTGGGGCACGCTGTCGGATTTAAGTTCAATTACAATACGCAGACCGTCTCGGTCGGATTCGTCTCTTAAGTCTCTAATGCCTTCAATTTTTTTCTCTTGGGCCAATTCGGCGATTCTAGTAATTAAATCCGATTTATTAACTTGGAAAGGAATTTCCGTGATTATAATTTGATTTGTGCCTCGTTTCCCTTCTTCTATTTCAGCAACGCCGCGGATAGTAACCGATCCGCGGCCGGTAGTATAGGCTTCTTCTAAAGATTTCGCGCCATAAATTACGCCGCCAGTCGGGAAATCCGGCCCGGGCAAGAATTTCATCAGATCTTTTGTGGCGGCGTCGGGATTTTCAATTAAGTAAATTAAGGCATTCGCCACTTCAACAAGATTATGGGGTGGAATAGATGTAGCCATACCGACAGCGATACCGACTGTACCGTTTAAAAGCAGGTTTGGCAGTTTGGCGGGTAGAAATTTCGGCTCATTTCTGGTGCCGTCGTAATTTGGCCCCCAGTCCACAGTTTCTTTTTCTATATCAAGCAATGCTTCTTCGGCGATTTTTGAAAGTCTGGCTTCGGTATAACGCATGGCAGCTGGCGGATCGCCGTCAATTGATCCCCAGTTGCCTTGCCCGTCTATTAATGGGTAACGAAGGGAAAAATCTTGGGCAAGGCGGGCCATGGCATCGTAAACCGGGATGTCGCCGTGCGGGTGATATCGGCCAAGAACTGAACCGACAATGTTTGCTGATTTTCTGAATTTTGCGCTGTGGGTTACACCGTCGTCCCACATTGACCATAAGATTCGGCGCTGAACGGGTTTTAATCCGTCGCGGACATCAGGCAAGGCGCGGGAGACAATAACCGACATCGCGTAATCAAGGTAAGATTCGCGAAGTTCGTCGGTAATTTCTTTTTGTTCAATTTTTCCGTGGTTTGTATTTGTTAATTCTTTTTTTGTCATTTTAAGGGAGCGGCGTTTTTGGCAGCGGCGTAAAATTTGAAGTTGACGAATCTATTTCGTTTTCTACAGAAAAATCATTGGTTTTACCAGTTTTATTTTTTATGGATTCAAAATTTTTACTAATGATATTTTTTATATTTTTAATTTCTCGATTAAACATTTCTTTTATAGATTCAGCCCCCCGATTTATAGTTTGCCAAAAAGTTTCGTTTTGATTATTAGTATCGGTTGACGATACTTCTTGTTTTTTATCGATCGGCTTCAAACCAAGATTAAAAAAAACAACCCAAAGAATAATTATGGAGATTATTGATATTGTCGATGTGCTTATAAGCCATCTTTTTTTTCTTTGATCGTCAGCGCGCTGCAGTTCGCGCAAGTATTTTTTGAAGTTAAGCAAAAAAGACATAATTTCTACGGTTTTAACCAAACTACGGAAAGCGCTTCTGGTTTTAAATCTTTCTTTTTTATTACTAATTTGTCTTGCGGTTCAAGTTTGGTTGCGTCGAATTCTTTTAAGAAATTTTTAACATCTTTAAAAAGAGAAGGAATAATTATGCTTGGCGCGATTTGTCGGACGATTTTTGCAGCTTGCGCTTCGTTTAAATAAGGCTTTCCGCCGCCCGGCAGAATCATAATATCAACCTCTTCTAATCCAGCGAGTAGTTTTGGATCAAGCTCTTTTTTCAGGTGGCCCAAGCACAAAATTTTTATTTCATCAAAATTTATTTGATAAATAGTATTTTCTTCTTTTTCTTTTTCGTCATAGCCAGCGCTTACCCCTTTTACTTGAATGTTTTTGATTTCATATTCACCTTGGTGATTTATTAAAAATGGAAAGCTTTGTTCAATGTTGTTGTCTTTTTTTTCTGCAGCAACAAGAGTTGGTTCTTCGGTTTTGATAACCAAAATCGTCCCCTTAAAAGATCTTTGATTCGTAGGGTCTATTAAAATAACATCTTCTCCAGATTGAAGTTTAAAATAATTATCGCCTTGATAAGTAATGACCATGCCAATATTATTCGAGCGTAGCGAGATTATAATATTGAGCACCCCGCACCTTTTTGGCATAAATTGGGTGCTTCTTTTTACATAAAGACGTAGTCGAATCGCTTCGCTTTTATTACAATTCCATACCCATATTAGCACAGCAAAGGTGCGGGGTAAAGTTTTCTTGATAAATTTTATTCTCTATTTAGTTACTAATGGAGAATAAAATTTATAGAAAGCCTTTACTTGATTTTCAACGGGAACGTATGTTAACCTTGCTCATATAATGAATCCCGTTAGAAGAAGGGTGTCAGGGGCATCTGTAAATCTATCGGTGATATCAAGTCGAAAATATAAATAACAAATTAAGTTTTAATTACTTCTAATAACAGGATGAATGGCAACAAAAATAATAATGCTTTAATTTCACAGCTTATAAAAATTGAGCCTAGTCTCTTTTCGCTTTTAAAAATTGGAGACTTGGTAGAAGGCAGAGTTTTGGAAAATAGAGCCAATATGTTGGTTGTTGATTTGGGCAGGCTTGGCACGGGCGTGGTTTATCGAATTGAGGTTCAAAATGCCAAAGAATCTGTAAAAAATCTTAAACTAGGCGATACTATTCATGCTAAGGTTATTGATCCGGATAATAAAGAAGGTTTTGTGGAGCTTTCTCTTTCTGAAGCCGGTAAGCAAAAAGCTTGGGCTGAAGTTCAAGAACTAAAAGAAAAAGACGAACCGATTAAAATCAAATTCTCGGCCTTTAATAAAGGCGGGCTTACTGGATTTTTGAGCGGTCTCCAGACCTTTTTGCCGGTTTCCCAATTATCAACAGAACATTATCCAAAAGTAGCGATTGATAACAAGACTGGTTTTTCTCAAGCGCTTGAGCTTTTGGTTGGTCAGGAATTGACCGTAAAAATTATTGAAGCCAATCCCCGAAACAATAAGCTTATTGTTTCTGAACGGGAAGCAAGCGAGGTTTCAACAAGAGAACTGGTTAAAAATTATTCAATTGGTCAGGTTGTTGAAGGTATTGTTTCGGGCGTGGCTGATTTTGGCGTTTTTGTGCGTTTTACTGACAATCCGGCGGTAGAGGGCTTGATTCATATTTCAGAATTGAGCCACCGCATTATTGAAAATCCTAAGGAGGTGGTGAAAGTTGACGATGTGGTGAAAGTTAAAATTACAGAAATTAAGGACGGCAAAGTTTCTCTTTCTTTGAAAGCGCTTGTTTCTGACCCTTGGCTTAATTTGGGAAGTCATTATAAAGAAGGGCGGGAAGTTAAAGGCGTGGTTTATAGTTTTAATCCTTTTGGCGCGATTATCGATCTGGATAAAGATTTCCAAGGACAGTTAAGTGTGACTGAATTTGGCGGCGTTGAAGAAATGAAAAAGCAGTTGATTCAAGGTAAAGAATATCACTTTGTTATAGAAAGCATTAAATTAGAGGAAAGGCGTATAATTTTGAAATTTAAGGGGTAAAAACCTAGCAAAATAAAGAGTTTTTGGTATTGACAAATAAAATAGGGACTGCTATAATTATAGCAGTTTTTTAATAAATAAATAATTCAATTAATAATTTTAATAATCTTTTAAGGAGATTTGTTATGGAAGCAGTTAGAGTGTTTTTGAAGACGCAGGGCAAAATTTTCGAGTCACTTGCATTAGAAAAAAATTCTGGGGTTCGTTTTGTAACTAAACGTAACTTTGGAAAAGAAAAAACATATACCGAAATTCAATGCAAGATCGAAGAAATTTCATCGCCTCGTATGGGGCAAAGGATTTATTATATTTCACCGGTTGTTGATCTTAAATTACCGGAAGATGTAAAATTTTTCCCAGAGCTTGAACTTGTTGAATGTTTCGATGGGTCAAAAAATATTGTTACGGTCGTGACTGATCGAAAAGCAGCAAGGCTCGCACCTCGATGGCGCGGTCATCGACGCTTGGAAGGCAAAAAAGACGGACCTATTATTGGTACGGGAACTTATGGTTTCAGAACCGTAAAAGGCGAACTAGTGATTGTCGAAGTCGGTGTTTATTCTGGTATGGGATCTGTAGTTGCTTATCGATTCTGTGAAGAACGAGATAAGATGTTTTTAGTTGAAGAGCGTCTTGCTAACTTCACGGTTAAGGGAACCACGATTCATGGTCAGAGCGAAAAAGAACAACCTGTGGTTGCTTGGGCAAACGATGTTTTTGGTTACATTGAATCTGCAGAAGAAAAAGGTCGGATCATGACTGCATTTACAGAAGTTGTTGGGGCGGCAGTCGAGAAGTCGGATCATAACTGTTATCGTGAGTGCTGCGAACCTCATTGGGCGCTTTCTTTTAATGAAGCAAGGGAGTTGCAGAAGAAAATCAATGAAGAGAAACGCAACGTCAAAGTTGCTGTTGAAGAGAAAACAACAATAAAAGAAGTTGTTGAGGTCGGCAATGTCGGTAATGGTAATGTTGGTGATGGAGAAAAGAAAAGGAAACGAGTTTTAAAAAAGAAAACAAAACTCGAATCTAAAGAGAAAGACGTATTATCGCCAACGGCTGTTTAATTAGAGTAAAGATATGGGCCCCCAAGATTAAAAATCTTGCGGGGCTTTTCCATTTTTATCATAACTTGCATCATTTTATAATCAGTGTTATATTTTGTTTTAGCTGAATTTAATAACTAAATTAAGGGGGTGGAATGAAAAAACCACCAATTAGCTTTAATAAATTGAATGCTCAGATTTCCACCATTAAATCGGCTCTTTGTAGTTTAAAGAAAAAAGGATTTTTTGGCATTGAAAATTTTTCGGTTTTCCAATCTCCAAATAAAAAGAATATAGAAATAAAAGTTCAAGTAACTTGCGCTGATAAAGAAAATAAAATCGTTTTTTATTTTAACCCCTTTTTAGAGACAGGCTTTGACGATGTAAAAAAACAAATTGAACAAGTGATTGAAAAGAAGGTAGCGTGAATGAAAAAAAACAAACTACACTCCAAAATTTTAAAAGAGAGTAAAGGCCATATTCGAGAGACTTTGATAGATTTGCGGAAAGAAGGCACAATACTCGGATATAAAGAAGGAAGAACCGAGTCGCGGCTGCTAGAATTTATTATAGAAATTCAAGAACAAAAACCACGTTTAAAAATCGAATTTATTGAACCAGTAAATGGTTGGCAACGTAAAGAATCGGCTTATCACGATCAAGTTTTTTTGAAGAAAATGCCAGAGTTGCAAGAATTAAAAGAAACAATCTTTAGAAAGATTAATGTTCGTAAAAAGGGCTGGCAACACGAAGAAATGGTTTTAATGGCGGCAAAAAACATGATCGGCAGATCATCGGTGATAAGCGTTTATCCTTCTACAAAAGTTCAAGATCAATATGACGGCGTTGATCTTCGTATTTTTTGTATTTTCAATGGGGAGCAAAAAGAAGTGCCGATTCAAGTAAAAAGTTCGTTTGAAGGATTAAAAAAACACGTGCATCAATTTGGCAATAAAGTTCCGGCATTAAGAGTCGGTAAAAAAGACACAGAATTTGTTCTTAAAAATAAGTTAAGTCGAATCATTGAAGCGTATTGTAATGGGCAGATTCTTCAGCTTTAAAGTTGTGGTTGTAATCACCCCGCCAATTTATAAACTGGCGGGATTTTTTTAAATTGATTTTTATAGGGAATTTATATAAAATTTGATTTAGAGAAGGGATTTATTCCTCACCCCTCGAAGATTGCTTGATTTAAATAAATCAAGAAAATAACCCCATGAATTATAAAATAAAGAAAATAATGAATTTAAATAACGCTTCTCTGGTCGCGGAGCGACTTATCTTCGAAGGGTGAGGGATGAAAAATCTAGGCAAAAACTTTTTTTGGGCGTTTATTGTTCTTTTTTTTATTACTCTTCTTTTTTCGTTTCTTTTTGAATCTGGTTCGCCAAACGCAGAAGCACTTACTCTAAATCAGGTGGTTGAAAAAATTAACGCTGGCGAAGTAAAAAACATTATTGTTGGCGGTTCTGATATTAAACTTTTACTTCAAAATGGTACTACCGCTTTCTCTCGAAAAGAAGCCGAGAGTTCTCTTTCTGAAACTTTAAAAAATTACGGCGTCAACGAAAAAGCGCTTCAGAACGTTTCCTATAAAATTGAAGATGAAAGCGGGACAAAATATTGGATGAGCATTCTTATTCCTTCTCTTTTGCCGATTATAATTATGATTGTTATTTTTTGGTGGATTTTCCGGCAAGCCAAAACCGGCGTTAATCAGGCGTTTACTTTTGGCAAGGTAAATTTAAAACTTTTTGCCCAATCGCGCGACAAAGTGACCTTTAAAGACGTAGCCGGCCTAAAGGAATCGAAAGAAGAATTAGAAGAAGTTGTTGATTTTTTAAAAAATCCGAAAAAATTTTTGGAAATCGGCGCTCGGATTCCCCGCGGCGTACTTTTGATGGGCGCGCCCGGCACGGGCAAAACTCTTTTAGCGCGAGCGGTCGCCGGCGAATCAAATGTTCCGTTTTTTCATATTTCCGCTTCGGAATTTGTGGAAATGTTTGTTGGCGTTGGCGCGTCCCGGGTAAGGGATTTATTTCAAACCGCCAAAAAAGCCGCTCCATCAATAGTTTTTATTGATGAAATTGATGCGGTTGGCCGTGAACGCGGCGCGGGTTTAGGCGGAGGTCACGATGAACGGGAACAAACCCTAAACCAAATTTTGGTTGAAATGGACGGTTTTGAACGCGATACGAATGTGATTGTGATGGCGGCGACAAATCGGGCTGATATTTTAGATCAAGCGCTTCTACGTCCGGGCCGTTTTGACCGGAGGGTTATTCTTGATATGCCCGATATTAATGACCGGGAGGAGATTTTAAAAATTCACAGCCGCGGCAAAAATTTGGATAAAAATGTTGATTTGAAAACTATAGCTGTAAGAACGCCGGGTTTTGCTGGCGCGGATTTAGCTAATTTATTGAACGAAGCCGCTATTATGGCTGCGCGGCATAATCGCAAAATAATCTCCCAAGATGATATTTTGACTTCAATTGAAAAAGTGCTTTTGGGTCCTGCCAGAAAAAGCCGGATTATTTCACCAAAAGAAAAAGAAATTACCGCTTATCACGAAGCAGGTCATGCGTTAGTTGCCGCGTCATTAAAAGAGGCCGATCCGATTCATAAGGTTTCGATTGTCAGCCGAGGTATTGCCGGCGGTTATACTATAAAACTTCCAATCGAAGAGCGACGCTTGAGAACCAAAGCACAATTTTTAACAGATTTAGCGATTTCTTTTGGTGGTTATGTGGCAGAGCTTTTGACTTTTAAAGATATTACTACTGGTTCTTCAAGTGATATTAGGCAGGCAACTGATTTAGCTCATCGGCTTATTACCCAGTATGGCATGAATGAAAAATTAGGGCCGCGGTCTTTCGGCAAAACTCAAGAATTGATATTTTTAGGCCGGGAGATTTCAACAGAAAAAGATTATTCCGAGGAAATCGGTGCGGAAATAGACAAAGAAGTAAATAATTTAATTAATAAAGCTTTAAATGTTGCAAGAAAAATAATTGAAGTTCGCAAAGCTGTACTTGATAAAATTGCTAAGACCTTGATTGAAAAAGAAACCTTAGAACAGGAAGAGTTTTACAAAATTATAAAAAGTTTTAATCTTAAGCCGGTTGTTATAAAGTAAAAACATGGACGCGTAGTTTAACTTGCCTTTCGTCTTTTGAAGAAACGGCCCGTAGCTCAGTGGCAGAGCATGCGCCTTATAAGCGCGGGGTCGCAGGTTCGATCCCTGCCGGGCCGACCAGATTTGCGGGCACTTAGCTCAGTGGTAGAGCGATTCGTTTACACCGAGTAGGTCCGGGGTTCGATCCCTCGAGTGCCCACTAAGACAAAAATTTTATGCCCGCATTTTTACTCATTATTCTTTTCATTATTTCGGTCTATTTTTTCATTATTTTTATTGTTTCGCCTTTTGTTATTCCGCATTTGCGAAAAATTAAAGTACCGGCGGAAATTAATTCTGAAATGCAAAAAACTATTGATGAGATTTCCGAAAAAACAAAGGATTCTGATGAGAAGTTCATTAAAGCCATTTTAGATTTGTTAAAAGACAGATATATCATAAAAATCTGGCAAACGCATTTATATCCTCAAATAATGTTTCGTAAGGATATAAACAAAATTTGGCATCAAGTCGGCGAAAAACAATCTTGTAATGTTTTGAATTTTGTGATGAAAACCATACTTGTGAAAAGCGGCAGGTTTAACGAGGAGAATATTAAAGAACGGCTTACTTTTTATGAATTTAACATTCATCAGTATTTAGAAATAAAAACCAGCAATCAAATTGTTTTTGCTGATCCTTGGGGATATTTGGCCGGGAAAGTTGATTTTGGAGAATACGCAACCGGATTTGAAAAACGCGGCAGCCCGGTTAATTAGATTTTTTATTGACTTTGTTATAGTTTTAAGCTAAAATTACAAAGCATTTTTAGTTCATTAAAAACAAACAAAGGCATGATATGATATGGAAGAAAAAATTCTTGTGAGAACCATTACGTTTGATGTTAACGGCACGCTTTTAAATGATACGCATATTTTTCTTGCGACTATCAATAAAATGTTGCGGAGTTTAGGGCTCGAAGTTTTACCTCACGATAAATTAAGGCGCGAATTCGGTCAACCCTGGACAAAAATTTTTAGAGACAAAGGAATAAAGGAAGAAAAATGGTCTGACAAAGCGTTGTATAATCTTTACAATGTGATTTATAGTTCATTTCCGGCGCCGGATTTATCTGAAGGCGCAGCCGAGACCCTAAAAGTTTTAAAAGAACGCGGATTTGAATTGGGAATATTAAGCGTTCAACAATATCAAATGACCAAAAGAGCTTTGCAAAAATCCAGCGGGTTTTTGGGATTGTTTACTGCGGCATTGCATGGTGTGCCTGATAAAGCAAAAGCACTTCAAGTAATGGATCATAATTGCGGCCCCGTGGTTTATGTCGGTGATCAGGTTCATGATATTGTTTGCGCTAACAATGTTCGTGTTAGGGCTATAGCTTTTACAAACGGCTTGCATCCCGAAGACATGTTTCAAGAAGCGCGTTGTTTTGCGAAAATCAAGTCTTTTAGAGAACTTTTAGAGCTTCCATTCGAACGCATTTAAAATTTACAAACATAAATATAAAACAGGTCTATTCGGCCCGTTTTTTGTTGACGGGAAAGTAATTTAAGCATAATGTAAATTAATGCAACCTCTTTTTAATAGTTCGTTTGGTCTACAACTTAATATTTCCGAAGTAGTTAAAGAAATTATCAGATTTATGAAGGCTGATACGAAGCGTTTTTATAAGGTGATTATCGGTACTGATTCGGAGCAACTATCGGAAAAAAACGGAGATTTTGTAACGGCAATTGTTGTTCATCGGGTTGGCAATGGCGGACGTTATTTTTGGCGCCGGATTACTTTGGGTAGATTTTATACGCTTCGGGACAGAATTATAAAAGAAGTTTTACTTTCAATTGATATTGCCAAAGAATTGCTTTTGACCCTTGAAAAAGAAGCGGGTGTTATGGAATGGGATTTTGAAATTCATGCTGATGTTGGCGAAAACGGTCCGACAAAAGTTCTGATTCAAGAAGTAGTGGGTATGATTCGGGCTAATAATTTTGAAGTAAAAACCAAGCCGGAAAGTTATGCCGCGTCAAAAGTTGCGGATCGGCACGTGTAGAATTATGGATAAAATAGTTTTTGACATTGAAACAAAAAATTCTTTTGCTGATGTCGGCGGTCAGGAAAATTTGAAGAAACTTGATGTTTCGGTTGTCGGAATTTACTCCTATGCCGACGATTCTTATATCTGTCTCGACGAACACGAATTAGATAAAGCAGGCTCTCTTTTGCAGAACGCGAAAATGCTTATTGGTTTTTCAAGCAAGCGTTTTGACGTGCCGGTTTTGGAAAAATATTTTTCTTTTAACTTAGCCGCCGTCCCTCATTTTGATATTTTGGAAGAAATTGAGAAAAAAATGGGCCGACGTATCGGATTGGGAATGCTTGCGGAAGCAAATTTAGGCATGAAAAAAAGCGCTCATGGCTTGGAAGCAATTGATTTTTACCGCAAGGGCGAAATTGATAAATTAAAAGAATATTGTCTTCAAGACGTGAAAATTACTAAAGAAATTTTCGAACTTATTAAAAAACAAGGTTTTTTGTGGTTTCCTGACCGAAATAGCGTAAGAATGTTAAAAGTTGAACTGCAGGTTCCAAAACAAGAAAATTTCCATCCGCAGCTTATTTAGTTTGTTTGTTTTTATTGCAATATTGAGTTAAAATACAAACATGAGTTTAAATGTTAAACAAAAACAAAAATTCGTTAAAATCATAGTTATTATTGTTTCAATTGGCGTGGTGGGCGCGTATGTTCCGCTTTTGTTTGCGCCGGACAATAATGTCCCCCAAGACGTAAACGGAATAAGCAATGCCTTGCCTCAAAATTTAACTGGAGAACAAACAGTTGTGGTTCCGGTTATCCCGAAAATAAATTCAACTTCAGCTCAAACTTCTACGCCGAATGAAACCGTGCCAGTAAAACTTGAACCGCAGGGATTTAAAGGTTTAAGCGAAGAAGGACAATCTTTAGACGAACTAAATAAGTTTTTAAATCAGTAAGTCTTTGTTGATCTTCACCGCCCTCGTTTTTTAAACGGGGGGGGGTTTTATATACCTTTTCAAAAAACCACGGGCGTAAGCCCGTGGTTGTTCATTTTTAGCACTATTTTAAGGCCATTTTAATGTAAACGAATAAAGTTCAATAGCTTGTATCCACTCAAATCATATCGATAGGTGATT
>JASEHZ010000016.1 GCA_030018585.1 Patescibacteria group bacterium
CCTTAATAACCGCATTTTACCATAATATCAGGAAGATTTCCAGAAGAGATGGGGTAGAAGATGAGTTTTACGGATTATTATTTAGTTGTTATTTTTTAATATTATGTTTTGTGATATTCTTTAAAATAAGCTTTCAAAATGATCCAAGAAATTATTTTAAAATTGTCGCCTTTTATTGAGCAATATGGATTGGGTGCGGTTTTTGTTTTTTCAATCTTAGAAGAGGTGATTGCGCCTATTCCTTCGTCTCTGGCGCTCATGGCTGCTGGTTTCTTTTTGTTGCCAGATTCGACTGGCATTGATTTTTTTATTGCTTTGATAAAAATTCTTATCCCAGCTTCTTTGGGACTTACCATAGGTTCAATGCTTGTTTATTCTTTTGCTTATCTTGGCGGTAAACCATTGGTTTTAAAAATCGGTAAGTGGTTTGGAATTTCTTGGCAAAAAGTTGAAGAATTTGAAAGGAAAATCGCTTTGAGTTCTACGGATGAATGGTTTATTTTTGGGTTAAGAGCTTTGCCTTTTATGCCGAATGTCGCTGTTTCTCTTGTTTGCGGGATTATTCGTTATCCAATAAAAAGTTTTATTATGCCGACATTTTTCGGTTGTTTTGTAAGAGCCTTAACAATGAGTCTTGTTGGTTGGTCTTTGGGAGAAGCATATATTATTTATGCAGAACGTATAGCAAATATCGGTAATTTTATTATACTTTTGTCCGGTGTTATTGTTTTGATCTTGACTGTTTATTTTCTTTTAAGAAAAAACAGAACTAAGATTGATTAGTAATCAAGTTAATTTTTATCAACAAAATTAACTTGGTTTTCGCAAAGTGTTTTTATTAATTAAAATCACATATTTTTAATATTGGAAAATCTTTCATTATTTTTGTCAATTGAAGGGTGTTATTTTTCTTGTTTTTTCCTATAAAATTTGATATTATTATAATGTCTGCGAAAAGGCTATTTTTAGTGTAAAATGGTAAAAAAACAAGAAAAAAACGAGAAAAAACTTGTTGTTTTAGAAGATAATTTTGATAACAATAAAGCTTCAGTTTCTTACAGCGCAAAAGATATTTATGTTTTGGAAGGATTAGAGCCGGTTCGTAAAAGACCGGGTATGTATATTGGTTCAACCGGCGTTGATGGTTTGCATCATTTAATTTGGGAAGTTGTGGATAATAGCTTGGATGAAGCTATGGCCGGTTTTGCCAAAAATATAAAAATTGAACTTTTACCGGATAATAAAGTGGCGGTTACCGACGATGGCCGTGGCATTCCGGTTGATTTTCATCCACAAACGAAAAAATCTGCTCTGGAAACAGCGCTTTGTACTTTGCATGCGGGTGGAAAATTCGGCGGTGAATCATATAAAGTTTCCGGCGGATTGCATGGCGTTGGCGTTTCGGTTGTGAATGCTCTTTCGACTTGGATGAAAGCAGAAGTTAATAAAGACGGTGGAGTTTATGTCCAGGAATATAAGCGCGGAGAGCCGCAATACAAAGTAAAGAAAACAGGAAAATCCGATAAAACCGGAACTAAAATTATTTTTCAACCCGACTCACAAATTTTTTCCAAAATAGAATTTGACAAAAAAAGGATTTTAGATCATTTGCGTCAGCAAGCTTATTTGACTAAGGGCGTAAGAATTGAAGTGATTGACGAAAGAGATGGCGGCGCTTTCCATTATGGTTTTTATTTTGACGGCGGACTCAAAGCTTTTATTAGATATATTGTTGGCGACCGTGAAATAATCCATGACAATGTTTTTTACGTCCATCGCCAAGCGGAAAATGTTGATGTTGAAGCAACGTTTGTATATATCAATGATCAGGAAAACGAGGAATTGAGTTTTGCCAATAATATTTATACGCCTGACGGCGGCATGCATTTGACCGGTTTTAGAACCGCCATTACGAGAACATTGAATGATTTTGCACGCAAAGAAGCTTATTTAAAAGAATCGGATGAAAATTTAATTGGCGATGATGTAAGAGAGGGCTTGATTGCGGCAGTTTCAATAAAAATTAAAGAACCTCAATTTGAAGGACAGACAAAAGCTCGGCTTGGCAATCCTGAAGCGCGAACTGCGGTGGAGGCGGTTGCAAGCGAAGCTCTAAAAGAATTTTTAGAACGTCATAGTAATGATACTAGAAAAATCCTTGAAAAGAACTTATTAGCTGCTAAAGCGCGAAAAGCAGCAAAAGCCGCAAAAGAAACAGTTTTACGAAAAGGTGCTTTTGAAGGCCTTACTTTACCCGGTAAGTTAGCGGATTGCAGTTCGCGGCACGCTGAAGAATCAGAGCTTTTTATTGTTGAAGGTGATTCAGCTGGCGGCTCGGCAAAGCAGGGACGAGATAGACGTTTTCAGGCAATTTTGCCGCTTAAAGGTAAGATTTTAAACGTGGAAAAATCTCGGATTGATAAAATGCTTTTAAACAAGGAGATTAGGTCATTGGTAGTGGCTTTAGGCACGGCTATTGCTGAAAATTTCGATATTGGAAAGCTTCGATATCACAAGATAGTTTTAATGACCGATGCTGATGTTGATGGAGCGCATATCAGAACTTTGCTTTTAACGCTCTTTTATCGTTATTTTCCGAAAATCATAGACGGCGGTTTTCTTTATATTGCTCAACCGCCGCTTTTCAGGCTTCAAAAAGGCAAAGAAATCAAATATGCTTATGACGAAGCAGTAAAAGAAAAGTTGGTAAAAGCTTTTGGCGGTGAGGGGGTTAATGTCCAGCGTTACAAAGGCTTGGGTGAAATGAATCCAAATCAGCTTTGGGAAACTACCATGGATCCTTCAACGAGAATTCTGAAACGGGTTGAAGTTGATGATACGGTTCAAGCAGACCATCTTTTTGATATTTTAATGGGCGAAGAAGTTGAGCCAAGAAAAAATTTCATTCAAGCTCATGCCGCGGCAGTTAAAAACCTAGATATTTAGCATTTGACTAGATTGGTAATCTAAGATAAAATCGCGATAAGTCCAAACTTCGGATATATGAATATGTTTCAAAAAATTAAAGTATTTTTAATTGAATCGCGTCAAGAATTTAAACGTGTTAATTGGCCGACCCTTAAACAGACCAGGCGTTATACTTTTTTTGTAATTATGCTTGCTTTGGGATTATCAATTTTCTTGGGTATCTTGGATTTTATTTTTTTGGAAACTTTAAAAAATTTATTTTAAATTAATCCCGTTAGAAGCAGAACGCCTTGGGCGTTCGTGAATCTATGCGGTGATATCAAATAACCAAGTAAATAATATACAAGTCGAAATATAAACAACAAATTAAGCTTTAATTGCTTCTAACGGGATGAATCCTAATGAGGAAAAAAAAGAAAATCTTTCAAAGCGTTATTGGTACGCTATCCATACTTATTCTGGTTATGAAGATGCGGTGGCAAGATATTTAAAACAGCGCGTTGAATCTTTAATGATGAGTGATAAGATTTTTAATGTTGTCGTGCCAAAAGAAGTAAAGATCAAGGTGAAGAGCGGACGCCGCTATACAATTGAGGAAAAAATTTATCCGGGTTATGTTTTGGTTGATATGATTTTAGATCATGATTCTTGGGCGGTGGTCAGAAACACGCCGCGGGTTACTGGTTTTGTTGGGTCTGATTCGACAACGCCAACCCCACTTTCAAAAGAAGAAGTAGAAAGTTTGCTTTCAAGAATGGGCGATCAAGAAATTAAGTTTAGAGTTGATTTGAGAATGAACGAAGTCGTGAAAATTACTGACGGGCCATTCAAAGATCAGGAAGGAAAAGTGGCGGAAATTGATGAAGAGCATGGCAAGGTTAAAGTTTTAGTTCCGATTTTCGGCCGAGAAACATTATTAGAGCTTGATTCATTGCAAGTTCAGAAGATTTAGGATTTTTTTAATTTTAAATATTATATATATGGCAAAACCAATTAAAACAGTTTTGAAATTGCAAATTGCTGCTGGTCAGGCTAATCCCGCGCCGCCAATCGGTCCGGCCTTGGGTCAGCACGGCGTGAATATCGGGCAATTTTGTCAGCAGTTTAATGAAGCGACGAAAGAAATGGTGGGTGATATTATCCCAGCGGAAATTACGGTTTTTGAAGATCGAAGCTTTGCATTTAAGTTAAAAACTCCGCCGGCATCAGCGCTTTTGAAAAAAGCAGCCGGTATTGAAAAAGGTTCGGCCGAACCTCATAAAACTAAAGCAGGCAAGATATCCAAAGCAGAATTAAGAAAAATTGCGGAAAAGAAAATGATTGATTTAAATGCGACTAATATTGAAGCCGCGGAAAAAATTATTGCCGGCACAGCAAAAAATATGGGAATTGAAATCAAGGATTAATATTTTTTGCGCAGATTTGACTTTAACTTAAACAGCTGAAATAATATTTTCAGCTGCTTTAATTTTTTAAATATGAAATAGAAAGGAAGATAAATATGGAAAAACAAACAAAAGAGCCATTTTCGGGTAAATTTATTGTATTTGAAGGTATCGGCGGATCTGGTAAATCAACGATGTGTAAAAAATTACATGATTTTTTAGTTCAGAAAAACGTTCCGACATTGCTTAATACGGAACCTACCAAAAATAATGTTTTCGGGATAACAATTAGAAAAATCATAGAAGGCGATAGACTTAGTCGAAAGTTTATTCATGAGAAGTTTGGTCCGGAGGTGATGGTCTTTTCCGCAGTAATGGGCATGGAAACAATTTTTTTGTCGCAAGCAAAACGTTCGGCCGCTATTGATTTTGGCCGTAAAATAAACGGAGTTTTAGGGAAAATTATTGATAATGAAGAATTAACCGAGCTTGATCGGCAAATTATCTTTATGGCTGATCGGTATTTTGATTTAAAAGACACTATTAGGCCGGCTTTGACTCGAGGTAAATGGGTTATTCAAGATCGTTTTGATTGGAGTAGTGCTGCTTATGGCGCTGGTTCAGATCTAACATTAACACCAAGAGAAATTTTTACTTGGCAAGATAAGGGCTTAGAAAATGTTTTAATTAAACCAGATTTAGTGTTTTTTATAGATCTTGCTCCGAAAAAAGCAGTAGATCGGCTTGTAAAGTCCGGTAAGGTTATTGATCGTTATGAAAGTCTTAAAAGCTTAAATAAAATTAACAGAGCTTATACTGATGCATTCGTATCAAAAAAAGCCAAGTCTTTATTGACAGGGATTAATGGCGATTGCAGTGAAGAAGAAGTTTTTGCTCAGATTGTTGAACAGTTAAGGATTCATTTTCCTCATGATGCAAAAAAGTACGGATTTTATCGTATAATCTAAGATATAGATTTTAAAATTATCCAGCTCTTCCATGGAGGGGCTGGATTTTTTTTGATTTCTTTTAAAATACCTCAACTCATAGTATCATAAAAACAATACTACTTTTTATCAGGATATGTATATTCCAACTATTGGTTTAGAAATTCATTCGATTTTAAAGACGCAAACTAAGATGTTTTGTCCGTGCCCTAATATTTTTGAAGAGAGCAGCCCCAACAAAAATATTTGCCCGATATGTCTTGGTCATCCCGGAGTTTTGCCAGTTATTAATAAAAAAGCAGTAGAAGCAGTAATTAAGTTAGGAATGGCCTTGGGCGGCGAGATTGCCGAAAAGTCGCATTTTGACCGCAAGAGTTACTTTTATCCTGATTTGCCGAAAGGTTACCAAATTTCACAGTATGAGCATCCTATTGTTCAAGGAGGTATGTTAAATGGTGTGCGGATTAAAAGAATTCATCTCGAAGAAGATGCTGGTCGTTTGCTTCACGAATTGCCGGGTAGCGTAAAAAAATCAGAGTCAGCAACTTTTGTTGATTTTAATCGAGCCGGAACGCCTCTTTTAGAGCTTGTGACAGAACCCGATCTAAAAACCGCGGAAGAAGCGGTTCAATTTGCTAAAGATCTGCAATTAATTCTTCGGTATTTGGAAATTTCTGATGCGGATATGGAAAGGGGACAAATGAGAGTAGAAGTAAATATTTCGGTAAGGAAAGATAGCAATGATAATTTAGGCACAAAAATAGAAGTAAAAAACATTAATTCTTTTAAAGCCGTTTTCGGATCCATTGTTTACGAATTAAAAAGACAGGAAAAGGTTTTAAACGACGGCAAAAAACTTGTTCAGGAAACGCGCGGTTGGAACGATACAGGACAAATAACAGAGAGTCAGCGAAGCAAAGAATCAGCTCACGATTATCGTTATTTTCCGGAACCGGACTTGCCGATAACGAACTTCGCTAAATGGGACTTAGAAAGAATCAGAAATGAAATTCCGGAATTGCCAGAAGCAAAATATCATCGTTTGATGCAAGAATTTTGTTTGAGTCGGGAGCAAGCGAAAAACTTGGTTGAGGATAAAAAAGGTGCTGAATTTTTTGAAGAAGCGGCTTCGGAATTTAAAACAAAAATACCAAAAGCGGATTATCAATTGCTTTTAAATTACTACGCAAATGATTTAAAAGGTCTTATGAGGAATAAAAAAGTAAATTTTGATACGCTTAGAAAATCAATATCACCAGAACATTTTGCGCATTTTGTTTCGTTTGTGGCGGGAGGATCTATTTCTAGCGTCATTGCGAAAATTGTGTTGCCTAAAATGTTTGAGACTGGCGAAGACCCAGAAATGATTATAAAACAAGAAAGCATAAAAGTTATCGATGGCGAAAACGAGCTTGAAGAAATTGTGATTGAGATTATTAATCAAAATCCGAAACCAGTTGAAGATTATAAAAAAGGCAATCAAAACTCCATCCAATTTTTAATCGGTAAAGCAATGGCTGAAACCAGAGGGCGAGCTGATCCGGAAAGGCTTAGGGAGATTTTAGTTAAGAAGCTTGTTTCGTAAAAACGATAAACAAAAAGCGTCTGTTTTTCAATTCACATTTTTTCCCGCCATCCTATCTTTTTACTTTGGTATTTATGCGTCATATTGCAGTATGACGTGTCATACCATCATATAAGACATATGAAAGGAGAAAAAGATATATTTTTTGGAAGTTCCATAAAATTTATCATGGTGTGCTGTGGTGGCCTATTAAGAATTAAGGCAAACGAATATTCCCATATTTTGTTTTAACTATTCTGCCAGAATGTATAGTTTTTGGGCGAGTAGCGAAACGGCTGTAGGTTTTTTTCTTGCGTTCGCTTTTTCCTCGTTCACGGTAGCTCCGGTATTTATTTTCTTGCAGCGACTTTTTAATACTACTAATAGTTTGCGGAGACAGCCATAGCTCTTCTATGATTCGCCGTCGTTTTTTCCCGGAACGAATGTAATCTATCGTTGCCGCGCGCATCACAAGATTGTGCTGTTCACCGGCGGTAATAAGAGATTCAAATATTTCCGGTGATTTTATAATTATTTTCCAGCATGCGTGTTCCTATTCTTTTCGAGAAGGAAATGAATTTATGGATGGAAGCCTTGTATCTATCATTGTATCTATGTGGTTAGAGTATACCATAGAAGGTATGACGCGTCATACCACCTTATTTAGAGTTTTAATTTTTGAAAGTTTTGAGACTTTAAGGGCGTTGAAATAGAAGGATTAAATGAAATATTTATTCTTGTCTTCCGTACAAAGAGCGATTGACTTTTATGGCATAGCATGCTATCCTTATATCAGAAACTTAAAAACAACAAACCCGAAGCTCTAAAAATACCAGAGTAAGGGGCAAACCAAAACATAAGGAGAAGTTACAATGGGTAAAGAAAAAAATCCATTAATGCAATTTGCCGGTCAACTTGAATCGGTGTTCACTGAAATTTCGCAAGGTTTAAAAGAACGAAAGATAAGCGTTATTGAAACTATCGCAAAGTTGTCTCAACCGAGCGGTAAAGAAGCTATTCGGAAAATTATTGATATTCTTGCTGAACTTTTTATTGAGACACTAAAAAAATTCAACCTAACCCTTCTCAAATTTATCAAAGAAAACACCCCAGTCATAAAAAAAGCAATAAACAAAAAAGTTTTGTTTTCATTGCCGAATCTTTGGTGTGATTCTGATTTTGAGAACTGGGTTATGCCTGAGATTTCAGATAATATCTCTGTATGCGATTTGAAGCTTTCGAGTTTCGAATTAACCAAGAATATGTATGATGGCGAAATTCGTAGTGAAATAGGCGAAAACGCGTTAACTCCTGATGAATTTGTAGGTATTCTTTCTGATATTCTTATAAAATAACCTCATGGAGAAGACGGCGATTACCTTAATAATGGACATGCGAATATTTTTTATATTCAATTGAAAAATCGTGTGGTTGCGGTGGGCGTGGGCTGGGACTCTGTTGATCGTCAGTGGCGCGTGGACGCGTGGCATTTGGACGCCTACAAGTGGCATGCGCTGCGCCGTGCATTTTCTCGCAGCTGACCTTTCTGCCGTAAGGCAGATTTCTTGGATTCTTTGATTCTTGTTTTAGATCAATCCCTTCGACTTTAAGAAGTCGAAGGGATTTTTATACCTAAGAAAGGAATTTTTCAACTAGCTGGATAGCTTGTTTTTTATTTTCAATCCAATGAATTCGTCCGTCACGTTTGAACCAAGTCATTTGGCGTTTAGCGTAGTGATAGATTTCTGTTAAGAGTTTTTCAATTATTTCATTTTTAGATATTTTGTTTTGAAGATAATGGGCGATATAACGGTATTCAAGTCCGAAACTTTCGAGTTTTTTCCAAGAGATTTTCTGCTTATTATGAAGATTTATTACTTCTTTTATTAGGCCTATTTTGATTCGTTTTAAAAGCCGGATTTTTATAAGTTTTTGAAGAACTTTTTTTTCTTTTTTAATGCCAATAATCAGAATTTCCGCTTTAAGAGGATTGGTTTTAATTTTTGGCACTTTGCCGAGCGAGTCAATGATTTCTAACGCTCTTACAAGTCGGACTTTATTATGGGCATCAATGTTTTTTGCTCTTTCTTTGTCTTTTTTCTGAATCATTTTAAACAAATCTTCTGTTGACTTCTTAAAAAGTTCCCGTCTTAATTTCGGCTTTGGTTTTACTCTGGGGATGACTAGGCCGTCAATAAGCGATTGAATGTAAAAACCAGTGCCGCCGCAAATAATCGGTGTTTTATTCTTGAGCCAAATTTCTTTTATTTTTTTATTTGCGATTTTTTGATACTTAGCAACGGTAAAAACCTTTTTCGGATTCGCAATATCCAAGAGATGGTGGGGGGTTTTTTTCATTTCTGATCTTGTGATTTTGCCGCTGCCGATATCTAAGCTTTTATAAATTTGTCTTGAATCGGCTGAAATTATTTCTCCGCTTACTCTTCGGGCCACAAAAACAGCCAAATCGCTTTTACCGGAAGCAGTTGGACCGACAATAATTATAATTTTTTGTCCCATGAGATATTTTTAAATTTGACTTTTTGAATAATAGCTGTTATATTTGTTATATTAGACGCACTTTAAAAATTAAAAAAGGAAAATTCGATATGAAAAATTGGTATAAAATTATTTTCGTGATTTTGTTTGTTGGTTTGATTATTTTAGTTTTTTGGCCCACAAATGACAATATTAGGATCCCGTCGCCGGTCGTGCTCTTGGTTGATACTAGAGGTATTGGTGACCAAATTGGAAGAGATTTTATTGATAAATTTTTAGAAGATTCTACTTTAGATGTTCGGACAATTGTTTGGGTCGGTAACGGAGGGGCGGGCCTTAATCGGGGCAAGCCGCAAGTAATGGCTGCGCAAGATTTATTTTGGGGATTTTTTGTTTCTCATATTGCTTTTGGCACTGATGAAATTTTTCGAGATCAACCTTGGCAATTGATAATAGTTCAATCAGTGCTGTTTTCGGAAGAAGAAGAAAAAATTTTAAGTAAAATGGTTTATGACGGCATTAAGATTCGAAGATTGGGTGCATTTGTTATTCAGAAACCACAAAAACCGCAAAATGAAAATAAAAATCAACTACTTTATAACGTATAATAAGGAGAATTTATGTTCAAGAAATTATTTTTTACTGGCGCAGCAGTAATTTTAGGAATTGTTTTGCTGAAAAATCGGCGGAAATTTTTTGACGAAGGGAATAACATTGGTGAAGATTTCTCGCAAACATCAGAACGGCCAGCAATCTTTTTTAATGAAGGTTAACATTTAGATACTTTATCCCGCTAGTTCATGGACTAGCGGGATTTTTCTTCAATTTCTTTTTTAATTTTTTCCAAGAATTCTTTTAAGGACAGAATTTTTGTTTCTTTCTTTTGACGTTCCCTGATATTAACCAATTTTTCTTTTGTTTCGCGATCGCCCACAACAACAATATAAGGGATTTTTAAAAGCTCGGCTTCTCTTATTCTTTTGCCTAAGGTTTCATTTGAATCCATTAGTTCAACGCGGATGCCTTGTCCTTTCATTTTTTCAGTTATTTCTTTTGCATATTTTTCCTGCTTTTCGCTCACCGCAAGAACCTTTACTTGAATTGGAGCAAGCCAGGTCGGGAAAGACCCGGCATAATGTTCTAAAAGAACCATAATAAATCTTTCTGGCGAACCAATAATTGCCCGGTGAATCATAACAGGATTTTTTTCTTTGCCGTCTTTGTCTTTATAAATAAGGTTGAATCTTTGAGGCATAACAAAGTCGATTTGTACTGTTGAAAGTTGCCATTCGCGGCCCAGGGCGTCAGTTGCCATTAGATCCATTTTAGGCGCGTAAAACGCGGCTTCGCCCGGGGCTTCAAAATAATCTATTTTATTGCGTTTCATTATTTCTTCAGCCCATTTTTCAACTCTGTTCCAAGTTTTTGGATCGCCAAGATATTTTTCTGGATGATTCTTGTCTCTGGTTGATAGGCGATAGCGATATTTAAAACCAAAAGTCGCCATCACCTTTTTTATCATTGAAAGAGCCGTGTCTATTTCTTGATCAACTTGGTCTTCGCGGCAGAAAATATGGCAATCATCTTGGGAAAAAGATCTTACTCTTGCTAAGCCGTTTAATTCGCCGGGTTTTTCATCTCGGTAAAGCATGGCAAAATCAGAATATCTTAAGGGTAGATCGCGATAACTTCTTGATTGGCTTTTATAAATTTGAGTGTGTTGCGGACAATTCATGGGTTTTAAATAAAATTCTTCTTCCGAATAATTTGAAATAACCCTAAACATGCCATCACGGTATTTGTCATAATGGCCGGATTTTTTAAATAATTCAGCTTTAGCAATTTGAGGGGTCCAAACTTGGGTATAGCCGGCCTTGGTTTGAAGCGATTCAATGTAATCGTTTAAGGCGCGTCGAATAATGGTTCCTTTTGGCGTGTAAAGCGGCAGGCCGCTGCCAATTAAGTCGGAGAGAGTGAATAAATCAAGCAGTTTGCCCATTTTTCTGTGATCGCGTTTTTTCGCTTCTTCAACAAGAGCGAGATAATTATCCAGTTCTTTTTTAGTTTCAAAAGCCAGACCGTAAATGCGAGTGAGCATTTTGTTTTTTTCATTACCTCGCCAATACGCGCCGGCAATATTTTCCAATGTAAAAGTTTCGGGATTAATTTCTTTTGTGTTTTTGACATGGCCGCCGCGGCAAAGGTCAATAAAAATTGGTTTTTCCGGCTTGCCAGTGATGTAAATTGAAACAGTTTTGCTTTCTTTTGACAGATCTTTTATAAGTTCAAGCTTAAACGGTTGGTCTTGGAAAAGTTTCTTAGCTTCTGCTATTGTGACTTCTTTGCCTACGAATGGAAGATTCTGTTTTATCAAATCTCTCATAGTTGCTTCCAGTTCTTTTAAATCCTCGGGTTTTAGGGGTTCGGGTAATAAAAAGTCATAATAAAAACCATTTTCAATAACCGGACCAATTCCAAATTGAGTTTTAGGAAATTTTTGTAAAACTGCCGCAGCTAAAAGATGGGATAATGAATGTCTGATGTTTTCAATATTTTGCATGTAGATAATTATAAAAGATTTCCGTTAAATAATCACGTTTTAATTTAGATTTTTCCAGTTGACAGATTATATTAAGTTATGATAAATTAAACGCAGCAATATTTAAATAAATTCTTAAATTAAAGAAAGGTAATTATGAAAAATGATAAAGTATGTATAAATGTTTTCTCAAGAAATGAGCTTGATAGAATTACCGGAAAATGGCTCGAATTTTTACAGAAAGTTTTTGGGCAAGAAGAAGTTTCGGCGTTTCTTGATTTTTGTGGGGTTCGCGATAATTTAAAAACGCCTCTTTTTATGCCTAAAGGAATCACTTTGGTTAGAATCGTTGAAGAAATCAAAAAAAGAACGCCGGTTGAGCTTTGGATTGAGGAGGAAGAAATTCCTAAAGTTGTTTCTGTTCGTTCTTCAGAAAATGAAACTTATGCCCTATTGCATAAGGGCTCTTTGGAGACCGATCCAGATTATTGTGGTCGCTCCGCCCTAAAAATAAAAGGTTCTTTTCCGTTTTCGCCCCTATCGTTTGCCATGACCTTAGAAGAGAGATTAATGTTTGAGCTTGAATATTCTGTCATTGAGAATAACTTCGATCAAATGTGAAAACAATAGATCTTTGTGCTGGATCTGAAACTCGTCTGGGTGGGGTGCCGTCGGTTGAGTGGCGCAAGGATAAGCTAGTTATCAATGTTCATCATATTGAACATGGAGACCCGCGAATGGGCATTCGACTTGTTAAGCTATTAACAATGATTTGCGTTGAATAAAAAACAAAAAATCCCCGGATAAACTATTCGGGGACTTATTTTATAATTCTTTTACGGCATCACAAATAAATTTCGGCTCATTGTTGCGCCAAGAAAGGCGGCCGCTCACCATCACGGCTTTATTTTCTTGCCAAGCGAGCGGGTATTTTGCGAGCGTGTCAGAGAAAACCAAAAGTTCCAAGTTGTCATTTAAATCCTCAAGCGTGACAAAAAGCATTGGTTGGCCCGTTTTGGTTAGAATTTTTTGAACGCCGGTAATAATGCCGGCGAGCCTAAGGCGCGGTCCGCGATCGCTGGTTTTGGAAATTTGAGAGATTTCTCTTAATGGTTTTACGTATTTTTGCACTTTGGTAAGATATGAATTCCAGGGATGATCAGTGATATAAAGTCCCAATAATTCTTTTTCCCAGGCTAATTGTAATGTTCGGTCAGTTGGGTTGCTTGGTTTTAATTTTAGCGAAGCAAAAGTAGCGGTTGGGCCGAATAAATTATCTTGATTGCTTCGGGCCATTTTTTTGGCAGTCTGGTTGAATTTGAGCAGATTTTCAATATTATCAAGAGCTTGGCCGCGATCAACTTTTAATGAATCAAAGGCACCGCATTTTATAAGGCTTTCAAGCGATTTTTTATTTAAGTCACGATGGTTAATGCGGGAGAGGAAATTCGACAAATCTAAAAATGGTCCATTCCGGCTTCTTTCCTGAATTATAAATTCAACAATATTCGCGCCGATATTTTTAACAGCCAATAAGCCGAACCTGATATTTCCATTGTCAACAGTAAAGTTTTGAAAACTCAAGTTTATGTCTGGCGGGAGAACTTTAATACCAAGGCGTTTGGCTTCGTTGATTAAAAAATTAATTCTTTCTATTTCACCGCCGGAAATATTCAAAAGGCTGGCTGCGAATTCAACTTGATAATGGGCTTTCAAGTAAGCCGTTTGATAGCTGATCATGGCATAAGACGCGGCATGACTTCGATTAAAACCGTATCGGGCGAAAGGCGGAAATAGTTCCCAGATCGCTTCAGCAGTTTTTTGTTTAATGCCGTTTTTTACCATCCCCCCAATTAATTTTTCTTTTTGTTCATCAAGTAGTTTTTTAATTTTTTTACCAATCGCTTTTCTTAAAGTATCAGCTTCAGCGAGAGTAAAGCCGGCTAAGTCTCTTGCGATTCGCATCATTTGTTCTTGATAAATGCCGACGCCATAAGTTTTTTTTAAAATCGGTTCGAGCCGAGAGTGAAGATAAGTGATGGATTCTTTGCCAAATTTTCTTTTGATGTAGTGGGGGATAAGTTCCATTGGCCCCGGGCGATAGAGCGCGATCATAGCAATAATGTCTTCAAGTTCGGTCGGTTTTAATTCTTTTAGATAATTGCGCATGCCTGATGATTCAAGTTGGAAGATACCGGTTGTTTCGCCGCCACGAAGAAGTTTAAAAGTTTCTTCGTCATCAATTGGAATACAATCAATGTCAATTTGAATGCCGCGAAGATCTTTGATAAGCCTGATTGTTTTTTCGATAATGGTTAAATTTTTTAAACCGAGAAAATCCATTTTTAAAAGTCCGAGGTCTTCGACGCTATGCATGCCGAATTGAGTGATGATTGTTGAGTCGCCTTGAGGCGCGCGTTGAAGGGGCAAAAAGTTAGTAAGCGGTTCAGCGGAAATTACAACGCCGCAAGCATGAACTGATGCGTGTCGAGCGACGCCCTCAAGTTTTTGGGCGAAATCAATAAGCTTTTTTGCTTCTGAATTGTTTGCGTAGATAGTTTTTAAATCCGGCACGGTTTTCATGGCTTGGGCAATGGTCATATTAAAAGGAATGAGTTTTGCGATTTGATCGCAAAGACCATAAGAAAGTCCCAAGGCGCGACCAGTATCTCTAATGGCTGCTCTGGCCATCATGGTGCCAAAAGTAATGATTTGAGCTACTCGATTTGCACCATATTTTTCGCGGACATAAGCTACTACTTCGTCGCGGCGAGTATCAGTAAAATCAATGTCTATATCAGGCACTTGGACTCGGTCGGGATTTAAAAACCTTTCAAAAAGCAGGTCGTATTTTAAAGGATCAATATTGGTAATGTTCAATATATATGAAACTAGACTGCCAGCAGCTGAACCACGACCAGGGCCGACAACAATGCCGTGAGTTTTTGCCCAATTTACAAAATCTTGGACAATAAGAAAATAATCGGCAAAACCAGTTTCTTCTATAACTTCTAATTCGTGTTCGAGACGTTCTGAAATTTGAGGAGTAATTTTTTGATAGCGGTGTGAAATTCTTTCTTGGATCAGTTTTCTGATATATTCATCGGCGGTTTCATTTTCGGGCAGATTAAATTTCGGCAAAAGAGTTTTTCCAAGAGTAATTTCAAGATTGCATTTTTCGGCAATGCGAAGAGAGTTTGTAATTGCTTGGGGGATTTCCCGAAAATCATTTATAATTTCTTCCTGAGATTTTAAAAAGATATCATAATTTTTCAGACTTAATCGGTCTTCATCATCAAACTTGCTTGAAGTTTGAACAGCGAGAAGAATTTCGTGGGCGGTTTGATCGTCTTTTAGTGAATAGTGGACGTCTTGAGTGACAACAAGTTGAATGTTTAATTTTTCGCCAAGCGCAATTAAATTTTTATGAAGCTCCGGCGCATGAGATTGAATCTCTATATAAAAATCTTCTCCAAAAATTGATTGGTACCATTTTGCCGTTTCTTCAGCTTCTTTAATTTTCCCAGCCGTCAAAAGCCGGCTTATTTCTCCAGAAAAACATCCGGAAAGACAAATTAGTCCTTCGTGGTGTTCTTGTAAAATATCTTTGTCGATTCTCGGTTTGTAATAAAATCCTTCAAGATAGGATTTAGTGACTAATTGGATGAGATTAAGCCAGCCCACATGATTTTTTGCGAGAAGAATTAGATGATAACGAAGCTCATCTATTTTTACGCGTTTATTAAGACGACCGTAAGGCGCAAGATATGCTTCGACGCCGAGAATGGGTTTTATATTTGCGTTTTTTGCTTTCTTGTAGAATTCAATAGCGCCATAAAGATTGCCGTGATCAGTTAAGGCAAGCGCATCCATGTTTAAAAATTTTGCTCGGCTGATAAGATCGTCAATTTTTGCCAAACCATCAAGGAGGGAATAATGAGAATGGACATGAAGGTGAATGAATTTTGACATAAAAAAGTTTTCTAAAGAAAAATTTTATCCTTTATTATTGTAAGCGATGAGTCTGGGAGACGGCAATCTGTTGATAACTTATTTTTTCAAAAATTTTTTGTAAAATTTTTGAAGATTTATCACTTTTTGCAGAAATTTTGCAAAAAATCATTTTTAAAAATTTCAGAGTTGATTTATAATGATATTTGATGAAAAAATATGTCATTGGGATTGATGAGGTTGGTCGGGGAGCTCTCGCAGGACCAATATTTGTAACCGCCCTTGCCTTACCAAAAAATTTTAGACGGAGAGAGTCAAGTTTTTTGCCGCTTAAAGATTCAAAAAAGCTCCGGCCATCAATAAGAGAGCAATGGTTAAAGTACGTGGATCGGCGGCAAGATATTTTTTATGCGACGAGCAAGATCAGTCCTAAGAAAATTGATATTTTTAATATTTCGAGAGCCGCAAATATTGCGGCGAGTCGGGCAATGGTAAAATTGGTTTCTAAATATGACATCTTTTGCCGTTCTTCTGTTTTTTTGGACGGCGGACTTTATCTAGATAAAAAGACAATTGAAAAATTAAATTTAAAGAGAAAGCCGAAAACAATAATAAAAGGCGATGAAAAGATTAATGCAATAAAGTTAGCCTCGGTTGTGGCGAAGGTGAAGCGGGATCGTTTTATGATTAAATTGCATGAAAAACATCCGAATTATGAGTTTAATATTCATAAAGGTTACGGCACCAAAAAACATCGGGAAGCAATAGAAAAAAATGGTTATTCATCCGAACATCGTTTAAGTTTCAAGTTCAAAGCCAAATCCGTTTAATTATTTGTTTTGATTTTGGATATAGCGTATTATAGATTCATATGCCCAGTAGTGAAAACTCGATTGCTCCGACTGTGTCGGAGGGGGTTTTAAA
>JASEHZ010000017.1 GCA_030018585.1 Patescibacteria group bacterium
TGAAATCACCTATCGATATGATTTGAGTGGATACAAGCTATTGAACTTTATTCGTCGTTAGAGGCAGGTCGTCTTTAGACGACCGCAAATCAGCCGTTTTAACAGCAATCGACTTTTCGGATATATAAATAATAAGGCATATTTTGAAAATCATGGAATTGTTGTCTCTAACGGGATTCATAACCTCCCTATATTATAAAATCCGTTTTTTGACTTTTCCTACGTGGTGCCCTTGAAGGGACTGGATTGGAACCAAATCCTGCAAACCTTGAGAGAATGGCAGGGTGTGCTTCAACCAGTCCTTAATCCACTTTAATCCATGTTAAGCATAACTATCCAAAAACTAAAACCTTATCTGATTCTTCTATCATTGCCACTAAATCCTTCATTGTAGTAATTGGGCACACCTTGCTTTCAGATTTGGAGCGAACTTTAAGGCAAGTCTCGCAAGCAAAGAGTATTCCCTTGAGGTCTTTGAACTCTTGAATCTTCCTTGAAATATCAAACTGTTCAGTATCAATAACATCTTCAATCTCAACACCCTCATTCATTAAAGACACCTTGACCGAATGACCAGCCTTCAAAGCAGTAATGCCCAAACGAAGCGTGTTCCAAATATGCTCTGGTTTATTTGATTGTAATATAATTCCTATTTTCATAGATATGCGTAGATATGGGTAGTTTATCGTGGATTGGTGCCCTCGGTAGGAATCGAACCCACATCAACGCCTTAGAAGAGCGCTGCACTATCCATTGTGCTACGAGGGCTTAATATAGAATAACGAAAAAAGTTTAAAACTATTTCGTTTCTAAAACAAGGGCGAAAAATTAGTTTAATTTCGTAAGCTGAAATTTGAGGAACATTGTCTTGAGACCCAACAAAAACCACAGCCGATATAACCGTTGTCCAAAGCCCGTCTTTATGCCCTTCCGCTGATTGAGTAGAATTAGTGGTTCTTACAATTTTGCCGCTCATTTTGAAAATCTGCTCTTTTTCGTCCCAGGCCTGCTCGGTATTAAATTCTATGCCTAAAATCGAAGCGAGCATTGAAGCCGCCAAACCTTCGGCATAGTCGCCGGATTTTTCCCCACGCTCGCCAAAACTATGATGCTCTGAAATATATCCATGAACATTCGGATCAGCTGGAATCGCTAACCCAACCGAGGCGGATATCAAACGGTTGGGCTCGTTTGTGGCATTTCGCGCCATAACGCAAAAAACAATTTCGCCGGGCCGCAATAACGCTAAGCCTTCTTCTTTGGAAATTCTTTTGCAATTCGGCGGATAAATACTGGAAACTGAAACTAAATTATTAAAAGGCGCGATGCCCGCATCGCGAAGCGCCATCTCAAAGGAAATGAGTTGTTCTTTATGGATGCCAACGCCCTTAGTCAAAAAGATTTTTTGCGGAACCATTTATTAAAATTATTATATCAAATTAAATTTTGATTTGAAATAAAAAACAAAATATCTTAAACTACAACGAAGAGTAGTTTTTGAGTAACCGGGGTTATGGTGTAATGGCAACGCAAACTCTTCTTGTTTCGTGCCTTTTTAACCACCGGAGCGTGGTGTAATGGTAGTCCCGAAGCAGAGCGAAGCTCGCTACGGGACAGGCACGCATGTTTTCCCTGCACCAAAATTATCGGGGCATAGTGTAACGGCAGCACGAGTCCTTTGGGAGGATTTAGTCCCAGTTCAAATCTGGGTGCCCCGAATGATGATTTTTGGTGCGGGGCTTTGGGAGCATGTAGTCCGAGTTCGAATCTCGGCGTTCCGACCAAGTTTTTATCTCACAAAAGACGCGTCGAATTCAGCGATTTTAACTAAAAATTCTCTGTTTAAACTGTTGATTCTCGCTACCTGACCGTTTACTTCTCTAATTGATTCTTCAACATTTCGGCGACTTGCAAAAGAATTGGTGGAAACCGCTTTAGTTAAATTATCAAAAAACTTATTTAAATATTGGGTATAAACAATAAAATCGGAAACAAGCGAAAGCTCTATTGCCACGGCCTGCGACGCCAACTGTTGTCTTTCAATGCCATTGATATCGTTTAATGATTCGGCAAGTTTTTGCAAGCTTTTCGCCAATTCTGTTGCTTGATCATAAGCTCGGCGATTGCTTTCTTTCGCGTCTTTAATTAAAAGAAGGGCGCGTTCAGGACTGCCAGTTAATTCCGAAACATTAACGGTTTTTATTTGATCGGTTGTTTTTTGGGTTAAAACAGCGATTTTTTGACTAATTAAGGCTGTATCTTGTCTTGCTAATAAAAATTCTTTTGGAATTTTAGAACCACTAGTTAAAACAAAATAAATTATGATTGCGATAATAATAATCGCAAAAACGCCCCAAAAAATCAATTTGTATGTTTTTTTATTGAAATTTATAGTCATATACCAACCTTTTCATGAATACAACTATAATAACACGATCTTTAAAAAAATCTCAATATTTTCCAAAGACTTGCATGATTTTAATGATTTATGAGAGTATTATAAAATCGGACGTTACTTGTAACGCGGGTGTAGCACAATAGCCAACGCGTCTGATTTTCCGGACCCCACACCAAAGAACGATCATTACTATAAAATTATTTATCAAATTTTAAAATATAAAGTGAAATGCGGGATTAGTTTAATGGTAAAACACGAACCTTCCAAGTTTGAGTTACCGGTTCAATTCCGGTATCCCGCACCAAAAAATATTACGTTACATTGCGTTACAAACAGTAAAATTCTAGAAAAACAGCAAAATAAAAAGCTTTTGTATTAAAGAAACAAAAAACACTTTTTATCGTTTTATCTTATGAAAGACGAAACAGAGATCATTAAAAAAGCAATAAACGGCGAAAATGCCGCTTTTGGAAGACTATACGACGAATATCTGCCAAGAATTTACCGATTTGTGCTTTTGAAAACCGGACGTAAAGCCGATGCTGAAGATTTAACCCATCAAATCTTTATGAATGCTTGGCAGAATATAAGCCGATATGAATTTCGAGGTTTTCCATTTTCAAGTTGGCTTTACCGCATTGCCAACAATGCCGTTATTGATTACTACCGAACCTGGAAAAATTTTAAACCCATTGAAGCGGCCGAAGAAATACTGACCGAATCGTCAGATAACGAGCGTTTCGACGAACAGATGGATTTAAAAATTATAAAAACCGCCATTAATAAATTAGAGCCGGATCAGCAAAACGTATTGATCATGAAATTTGTTGATGATCTTTCAAACAAAGAAATTGCAGAAGCTTTGGAAAAAAGCGAAGGCGCCGTAAGAGTAATCCAGCATCGAGCTTTAAAACAATTAAAAAATATCGTTAATAATCCCGAATTAAAAGAAGCTTAAATACGCATAATAATATGCATGAAGAAATAATCAAAAATTTAAAGAAATTAAGAACTATCAGGCCCGACGAACAATTTATTAAAAATTCGCGAGGTTTAATTTTGGCTACTTATTACACGCCAAATAAATTAAGAATAACCTGGCCCGTTCTTGCCTGGAGCGCTGTTGCTGCTTTTTCTGTTATTCTTATTATTTCTTTAACGCTACCCCGTATCCAAAATTCAAAAATTCTTTCTTCCTCGTTAAACCGGGACAAGATTGAACAAGAACTCAATAATTTAACTATTAATATCCAACTTGAACAAATCACCTATAGCCAAACCATAAGCCAAACCATTGCTTCTGCTCTTACGGAAATCAGCGATACCCACACAAAACATTTGAATAAGAACGTTTTGGAATCAGAACAGAAATCATTGGATGGATTGGATTTACAAAACTCGGAAATCGACCGAATGTTAAACCAAGTCATATTTTAAAATCTAAAAGATGCCGAAGAAGTTTTTGCTAATTATTTTTATCTTTACTTTGATATCACTCGCCCATCCCGCGAGTCTTGTTTTCGCTGAAACGCCGACAATCCAAAAAGCCATTGAAAATGTCCGCGATCGGCTTGATGATTTGGTAACCGCTAAAGACGATAACGATCCGAACGAACTTAATTTGAGGATTGAAACTTTTAAAAAAGTAATTACTTTGTCAATCACCGAAGCTAAAGATCTAAAAGTAAAACTACTGTCTTTGGATCAAAGTCTCGATGACGCAATCAAAGCTTGGCAAAAAGCCGTGATCGAAAATTTAGATAAAGCGATTGAATTCTACGGCAAACAAGATGAATTTATTTCCGACAATGAAAAAACATTTGATATTGCTGCCATAAAATCATTGGCTTTGGAATTTAAAAACTGGCGCGACAAAAATTATATTGAAAATTCCGAACAGGCAAGAAATTTTATTCTAATTGATCAGAAAGTCAAAGCAATCCAAATCGCTAAAAAACGTTATCAAAAAATAAGCGCTGATCTGGAAAAAATGAAGTCTTTTTTATTAAAAGACGCCGACAAATTAAATAAACTTTTGCTGCGAGCCAAAACAAATCTTGAAGAAAGCGAAAATCTAAACACCGAAGCTCGCAATCTTTTTAACAATACCTTTATAAACCGCTTTAGATTTGAATTATTCGCTTCTTCCTCGCCTACTTCCACTATCCCAACTTCAACTGAAACTATTGTTCCAACCGAACCAATAACAGGCGAATCAACATCAACCGTAACTTCAACGCTACCCACTTCAGAACCAGCCACTTCTACTGCCACTTCCACCCTTGAGACGAACACATCTTCGTCTCCGCCAATTCTTCCTAATCCGTCAATAAAAGACTTAATTAAAGATTCTTTGATTAAGATCAAAGATGCTTATCTGGTCTTTATTGAAATGAGCAATTTAGTGAGGGGATTGCTCAAATAACTAATCCCGCCCTTCCATGATGGAAGGGCGGGATTAGTTTTGTCTAAACCAGAAAAATGCAGTGCTCTTATTTAACTGCTTCTTTTAAAACCTTGCCAGCTCTAAATTTTGGCTTTGTTGAAGCGGCAATTTGAATTTTCTCTCCGGTTTTAGGGTTTACGCCCATTCGAGCCGCTCTTTTTGCAATTCTGAACGTGCCAAAACCGCTGATTGCTACTTCTTCGCCGCGACCCAAAGTTTTGACGATTGTGTCAAAAACAGCTTCAACTGCAAGCTGCGCTTGTTTTTTAGTTTCGATACCAGCTGCGCTCATAACTGCATCAACGAGTCCGTCTTTTTTCATAATTTTTTATTATTTTAAAAATATTAAGAATTTATCTTTTCGTATAAAAAATTTCTGATATTTTTTATAAATCGATTAAATCCTATATTTCTCCGCATTTCTCGACCTTTAAAAGTCGCTTTTATTATAGCAAACAAGCGAAATCAAGCAAAAATGGGCCTGTCCATAAAATGGGGAAAAGAAAAATATAATACTTCCTTACTAATTCAGTTAAAATCAATAAAAATTTGGAATTATTTTATTTAATTAATCTAGAAATTCCTGATTCTATCAAGGCTTTTTCTACCATTGACAAATAAATACATAATATGTTGTGATTATAACGTTCCTTAAAAATACAATAACAGGAATGTGATTCAAAAACTATATTTAAACAACGACGTTTAATATATGGTGCCAAATGTTGGCGAATCATAAGAAAACTCTTGAAAGGAGTCTTGTATGAAAATACCAAAATCTTTAATTCTCTTTTGGATCGTTACGGACGCAACGCTTAGTTTATCGATCCTGGGGTTTATATCAAATATGCCAATTATATATGGCATACCAAAATTCGACCTTGCTGTTATACAAGGTTGGCTACAATGTACTTTTGCGCTCAGCATGATTGTTCTTCTGCTTGCTTGTCTCGCTAAATGGGATAAAAAGTGGTGGGATAAGGAAAATTTCATTCCAATAAAACGTTTACATGAAGTAGAAGGAGCGTTAAAGAAGCAACGTGATCAAGCGCTTGTAGAAATAAATCGTCTTCGAACTGCATTGGCAAAATACAATCAGTCAGGAAGTGAGGTGCGGTCATGAATATCACGATTTATAAATTAGAAACTCTCTTATCTGCTAAACGCACTCTCATTAAACAAAAGGAAGCTATCAACAAAGTTCCTGAAATACTTAAAGTAGAAAGTAATACGGGTCTGGTTGCAGTTGGTAGAGCAGTAGTTGTATATATAATCAGCTCCATCATTATCTTGGCGTTTACAGGAAACCTTGGAGATGCGCTTAGTTATAGTATCGCAGCAGGAACCGCTGCTTTTATCGTAATTAAATTTTTCGCAGATAGAGTAACGGACGAAATAAAAGAGCTTACTAAAACGTTAATCTATCAAGACCGAAAACCGGAAGAATGTATTAATGAGATTGACGCAGTATTAGAAATATTGAACGCGGAGATATCTCACCAAACATCGGGAAGCGAGGTGTGGTCATGGAATCAGTAATTGGGACATTATTTGCGATGTTTCTTGGGGCAATAGCAATAATAACGATGTTGGCTTATCTCTTTAAACAGAGAGAAGAAAATGAACAAGCTTTTCTAACTATCTTTGGTGTAAAAGTGTCTCATGGGTGCCGCGATGATACTAAAAGTTATGACCAACTAGTTCAGCAAACAATAAATCTTGAGCTTAGGCAACTTGCCCTAGTGTATCAAACCGCAAAAGATAAGAATGAGAAAATCACTGCCGAATACAATTTTAACAAGGCAGTCGAGATTGCGCGAGTAAATAACTACAGCGTAAGAAGATATAAACTAGAAGATTATTAAAAATAAAAATAATGCTAGAGCCCTTTTCGGAAATCCGAACGGAGCTTTTTATTTTTCCTTACATTTAATCTAATATTTAATAAAATATTACCATGACAGAAAACCAAAATAATATAGTTGAAAATC
Source organism: Patescibacteria group bacterium (assembly GCA_030018585.1). Taxonomy (GTDB): domain Bacteria; phylum Patescibacteriota; class Minisyncoccia; order UBA6257; family GWB1-50-10; genus JASEHZ01. Next base: position 6,836 of record JASEHZ010000017.1, read on the forward strand.
CGACTAATATTGAAGAAAATGAAGCGTTGCAAAAAGTTGAAGCGTTAAAAAAACAAGAACAGGAAATAAATGAAAGGATTGGAAGAATTGGTGGAATTTCAGACCTAAATAAAGAAGGAAGAATAACGACATTTGGAGATGGTTTTGGCATGCCACATATCGCCATTGATTACATTTCAAGAGGAAATGATGTAGAACGAAAAAAACACATAGATAAGTATATGAATGAGAGAAATGACCTTAATAAACGTCTAGACGAGATTTATAAATCCGGAGATGTTTATAGTAAAGATGCTGGTGGAGAAGGTTATTCTGTGTGGGTAGATCAAAAATTGCGGACAGATGTTAGAATACAGGAGTTGCTAAAGGAATGCGATCAGTTAAGAAAACAATTCGAAGAAGTTCGTATAGAACGCTTAAACATGGAAAGATAATCAAAAAACTCTAGGAAATTCTACATGAAAATTTCGCTTTAAAACCTTCTTATCGCTTGTATTTCATTCATAATCCTCAATTTCTCGCATATGCGAGAAATTGAGGATATGTAAAGATTTTCCTGATTTTATCAAGGTTTTTCATACTATTGACAAATTAACCAGAAGCATGTTAAGATTATAGTAGTTAATTAACAATTTTATTCACTAACCTTTTAGAGATTATTATGAACATCGTGAATTTATTTTTTTCTATCTTCTTTTTCAAGGCTTTTTGCCAGCCATGTTAGTTATTCTTTCTGTATTTCTGTTAATCGTACGCCCTTTTTATAACGCAATGGATAAAGAGTTTAACGAAAGGTTACAGAAAGAACTTTCAAAATTTTGAGATTCAAAATAAGTCAATCTCAGTAGAAAGTGAATCCCCCGCTTAACCGCGGGGGCTTTTCTTTTTATAAACTTCAATAACCGGAAACTTCCCGTGTCGTTTTGAGACATATCGCGCAGTCCGATTTAGCCTGATCTTTTTTAAAACCTTTTATTAAACAGGATTCTGCTTGTTTTTCCAATCCTCAAATCGGTTCATATGAACCGATTTGAGGATATTTTATAGTTTTGAGTAAACACCTTTTTTGTTTAATTAATAACTCTTCAAAAGGATTTTTTTAATTTTGAGTTGATATTTCTTTGAATTTGGTTAATAAATCTAGAATAATTTTTTTGGGAGTTAGGAAAATATCGTTGTTTGAATCCCCCGACTTTACGTCGGGGTTGAGTTCGATATTTTCCGTTAAAACAGATGATAAAAATTATTCAGATTTATCCAAATGAAAAGGTATCGACGAGAAACTAGAAAAATCCTTTTCTACCTTGCGTACCCGGTAGTAGATCGAGCGTTGCAACGCAAAGACGCCTTTTTTAAAGACGTGATTTTTTGACAAAAACAAAAATAGCAGAAGAATTAAATATTTATTTCGAGCGTTGTAAAAAACAAAACGCTCGATTCACTACCGGGCATACCCGGTAGTGAAACTGCGATAGCTTTAACCAGATTTTTTAAACTCAATAAAGGCCTATTTAATAGTTGATAATCACGTATTGTAGACGGTTAACATTTTTGGGTTAAAGCAAAAAAATCGCAATCGCAGTTCTACTACCGGGCATATTCCACTGCTTTCACTTCTCTTATTACCGTCACTTTAATTTCGCCCGGATATTGGATATCGGACTGGATTTTACCAGCCACTTTTTTAGCGAGTTGCAAAGCGCCGAAATCATCGATTTTTTCCGGCACCACAAAGACCCTCACTTCCCGACCGGCCGACACAGCATAAGATTGTTTTACGCCGTCAAAAGAATTCACTACTTTTTCAATTTCTTCCAGTCGTTTCAGGTATTTTTCAAGCGTATCCCGGCGAGCGCCCGGCCGAGCCGCGGAAATCGCGTCCGCTGCCGCCACCACATAAGATTCTGGCGAAGAAAAAGGATATTCTTCATGGTGCGCTTCCATGGCGTAAATTACCGTTTCATCAATATTGTATTTTTTCAAAATTTTCCGGCCTAAATCAACATGCGTTCCTTCAACCTCATGATCAATAGCTTTACCAATATCGTGAAGTAAGGCCGCCTTTTTGGTAACCGCAACATTTAATTTGAGTTCAGAGGCAATCATGGTCGCGATATGAGCCATTTCAATTGAGTGCTGAAGAACATTTTGACCATAACTTGTCCGATAATTCAAACGGCCCAAAAGAAACAAAATTTCTTTTGGCAAATCAAGAATTCCAACTTCATAACCGGCTTCTTCGCCGATTTTTCTTATCCGCGAATCAAGCTCAAGGCGCGCCTCTTCAACTTTCTCTTCGATTTTCGCCGGCTGAATCCGACCGTCTTTAATAAGTTTTTCAAGCGCGATTTTGGCAAGCTCCCGTCTCATCGGATCAAACGAAGAAAGCAAAATACTTTCCGGCGTTTCATCAACAATCACTTCCACGCCAGTCAATCTTTCAAAAGTCCTGATATTTCTTCCTTCCCGACCGATAATTTTCCCCTTTATCTCCTCATTAGGAAGCTCAACAACCGTTGTTGTCACGTCAATCACATGATCTCGAGCATAACGCTGAATAGTAGAAGTGATAATTTCAAGGGCTTTAGCTTCAACCTGATCCCTTCGATCTTTTTCGAGCTTAACAATACTGTCCTTTAAATCGTCTTTATATTCCTGCTCTAATTCACGAAAAAGAGCGCCTTTCGCTTCTTCCCGGCTTAATCCTGCTACCCGTTCCATTTCTTTTACGGCTTTTTCCCGAAGCAATTTTGCATCAGTCTCTAAGCTTTCAATTTTTTGAAACTCTTTTTTTAATCTGTCGCTTTCAACATTAATATTTAATCGTTCTTGCTCCAAAGCATCTTCTTTTTTAGCCAATCTCTCTTCTAAATGCCTTATTTCCTGCTTTCGTTCACGCTCTTCTTTTTGAACTTCGACTAAAATGGAAGAAGCTTTATCTTTGGCCGCAATGATAATTTCTTTAGCTTCGGTTCTCGCAGCTTCAAGTTCGACTTTAATTTTTTGCTCTAAGGTAGCACCAATGCGTTTGGCAACAATAAGCCTGACGAAATATCCTAAGCCGACGCATAAAACTATGAGACCACCAAGCAGCCAGAAATCTGTTCCTGTGGTCATGCTTTTAAATTTAAATTAAATTATTTTTCCCCCAGTTTAGAAAATTGAGTTAAACCACTCCGAATAAAAAGTGGGTAGTTACTTAGAAAGAATGAGTAAGGCCCTCGAATTAAAAACACTTTAAAAATTTGATTCTCTAACCTAGGGCTATCGACGTTTTACATAAAAAGTATAACTTATGAAATATGAAGTGTCAAAAATCTCAAACTGGTGATAAGTTATTCAATTTCAGTTAAAATAAAAGAGCTACATGTCCCTAGAAGCAACCAAATTATGAAACCTATGAATACTAAGCATTTACCAAAAAACATAAATATCAAACAAAAGGCCGTTGTATTACGGATGTGCTTTTTAAACACATCCTGCTTCTAACGGGATGAAACGCACTTTTGTTCTTGTTATTTTGGACGGTTGGGGGTTGGGCAAAAAAGACGAATCAAACCCGATTTACGCTGCTAAACCGAAAACTATAGAATATATCGAAGCTAATTTTCCAAGCGGCGCCCTTCAAGCATCTGGTATTGCCGCTGGTCTGCCCTGGGAAGAAGAGGGCAATAGCGAAGTAGGTCATTTGACTATTGGCGCTGGTAAAATTCTTTATCAACATTATCCTAAAATTTCTTTGGCTGTTGACGACGGCAGTTTTTTTGAAAACCCATCACTAAAAAACGCTTTTTTGCATACCAAAAAAAATAAAAGCTCACTCCATTTAATTGGTCTTTTAACAAGCGGCAATGTTCATGCTTCTTTCAAGCATTTAATTGCTTTGATTGATATGGCTAAAAAAAATAACGCTCCTTCACTATTTGTCCATATATTTACTGATGGCCGAGACAGTCCGCCGCAATCAGCGCAAAAATTCCTAAACGAACTTCAAAATGAACTTCAAAAAAGAGAGCTTGGCGAAATTGCAAGTTTAAGCGGCCGGTATTACGCCATGGATCGCGATGGCCACTGGGACCGCACCGAACAAGCATACCGATTAATCACCGAAGCCAAAACCCCCCCTCAAAAAATAGAGCAGGTTTTAAAAAAGACATATGATCGAAATTTAAGCGACGAATTTATTGAACCAGCCATAATTGACGAACCGCATCCGATTAAATCTGGAGATGCTGTTATATTTTTCAATTTTCGCGAAGACCGAATGAGGCAAATAACCGAACCTTTTTTAAATCCTAACTTTGACAAATTCCCCATTCAAAAAATAAATAATCTTTATGTTGCTACCATGACTGAATATCAAGACAAATTTCCGGCTAACGCCGCCTTTGGGAAAGAAAAAGCAGAAAGCTCTCTTGGGAAAACTCTGTCTGAAAACAACAAAGTTCAACTTCGCATTGCTGAGACAGAGAAATACGCTCACATTACCTACTTTTTCAACGGCTTACAAGAAAAACCTTTCCCTAATGAATACCGGGTTTTAATCCCGTCAGATAACGTTGCTCATCGCGAAGAACATCCGGAAATGCGCACACGAGCCATTACTGATCGAGCGCTTATTGCTCTAAAAGAAGGCGGATTTGATTTTATTCTCATGAATTACGCTAATCCTGATATTGTCGCCCACACCGGCAATTATGACGCAACCGTTGAAGCAATAAAAACCGTTAATCAAGAATTGGAACGTCTTCTCGAAGCCGCTTTTACTAACAATCATGTTGTCTTGATTACTGCTGACCATGGCAATGCCGAAGTCGTACTTGATCAGAAAACCGGCAGCGTTGAAACAAAACATAACACCAATCCAGTACCGTTTTATCTTGTTGCTCAAGAATACAAACTGCTAAAACCAAAAGAACCGGGTCAGCGACTTCGAGCTATTGGTTTATTATCAGATGTTGCACCAACTATTCTTGCTTTAATGAATATCTCAAAACCCAAAGAAATGACAGGGCAAAGCTTGCTTGATCAGCTTCTTTTCTAAAAAATGATGGCTGTTATAATAAATTTATTATGAAGCTTATCGGCGGTTTCATTTTCCATATTTTTTCTAATGCCATAGCGGTTTTAGCTGCTAATTACTTTATTGTTGGTTTTATTTTCAAGGGAGACTTTGTTGATCTTGTTGTTGCCGCCCTTGTTTTAACTCTTATCAACACTTTTCTCCGCCCAGTCTTAAAATTATTCTTAGGCCCGATAATTATTCTTACGTTCGGCCTTTTTACCATCGTGATAAATGCTATTACTCTTTATCTTCTTGACATCTTAAGCGACTCTCTTACAATCCAAGGATACTTGCCTTTAATACTGGGAACGATTATCATCGGGGTAATAAATTTCATTTTAAATTTCGCTGCCAAAAGGCTTTATCGCAAATAAAATGCTTACTATCGCTCAAATTGTTGTTTCAATCATCCTTATTGTCCTCGTTCTTCTTCAAGAACGCTCTTCTGGCCTGTCTGGCGTCTTTGGCGGGGCTGGCGGCACACCGTATCAAAATCGACGGGGCTTAGAAAAATTTATTTACTGGGCGACGATTTGTTCAGCTGTTATTTTTGCAGGCCTAGCGATAGTAAACTTAATTATTAGATAAAAACGTATTCCCAATAACTTAATTTTTTCTGCTTTATTTTTCAAAACCTGCCCCAATTTTCGATCTCTTTTCATTTTCTATGCACAGCATAAAAAAAATTATTGCTTCTCTTTCTAAAAAAGAACGGTTATTAATTATCGTCTTAATTATTGTTTTTGCTTTAAGCCTTGTTTCTTTCATCGCAATCAATATTAATGAACAAAGCACTTTTATGCCCGTCCAAGGCGGCCATTTCATTGAAGGGTTTATAGGCCAACCAATAGCTATTAACCCTATTATTTCTAATAATCAGATTGATCTTGATATCAGCGCTTTAATTTATAGCCGGCTCTTTGATCTTTTGGCTCAAAACGAAATTACTGATGATGGCCGCTCTCATATTTTTAAATTAAAAAACGATTTAGTCTGGGACAATGGCGAACCGCTCACAAGCGATGATGTTATATTTACCATTAAAACCATCCAAGACCCCACAAGCCACTCGCCTCTTGCAAAAAATTGGGAAGGCGTTGTTTTAGAACGCTTAAGCGAACTCCAAATAAAAATGACCTTGGCCGCTCCCTATACCTTTTTAATGGAGGGTGTGAAAAGATTGCCGATTTTACCCAAACATATTTTTGGGAATATTCCACCGGCCAATTTACGCCTCTCAGCTTTCAACCTCGAACCGATCGGCAGCGGTCCTTACCGTTTTAAAAAATTCTCCAAGCGCCGGGACGGTTTTATCACCAACTATCATTTAGTGGTTAATGAAAAATACTTTGGCGAAAAACCCTACATTAACGATTTTTACTTTAATTTTTACGAAAACATTAACGACTTAACCAATGCCTTCCGTCTCCGTCAAGTAAACGGCTTTGGTAGCTTATTACCGCCCAAAGAAGAAATCAAACAAATAACCCAAGTTAAGCTCGAAAAAATAACAATGCCTAAATACTACGCTTTGTTTTTTAATTCTCTAAGCAACCGTTATCTAAAATCGGAAAATTTAAGATTAGCTCTTACTTCCGCCATTAACCGCAATGAGATAATCAAAGAATTCTTAAACGGTGATGCTCTTATTATCAACAGCCCGTTCTTGGAATATTTTAAAAAACCTTGGGCTGATATTGTAAACGGTCCCGAGACAGAAAAAGAAATTTCTGAATGGCAGGAAAAAATAAAATATAACCCGGAAAAAGCAAAAGAATATTTTGAAAACTGGCAAAAACAAAACAAAAAAGCTGAATTGACCTTAAACGTTTTTGTGCCTAAAATCGATTTTCTGGAAAAAATCGCAAACTCCATTGCCCAATCTTGGCAAACAATCGGCATTGAAAAAATAACAATTAACGTTATTGAAACCGAAAATATTTTAGATGACGTAATAAAAACAAGAAACTATGATATTCTTCTTTTTGGTAATGTCCTGGAAAATCCCGAAGATTTTTTTCCTTTTTGGCATTCTTCTCAACGCTTTTACCCAGGGCTGAATCTCTCTCTCTATCAAAATCAAAAAGCCGATAAAATCATTGAAAATATTCGCCAGAAAGAATTAACCGAATATGAACGGTATATTGAGCTTAAAAAATTAGAAAATTTAATCCTTGAAGAAAATCCGGCGGTTTTTCTGTTTTCTATGCCCTACTTCTATATTCACACTGACCGTCTTGAAGGATTTACGTCCGATCTGTTAATTACGCCGGCTGACCGCTTTCGCAATATTAACAAATGGAACGTCGCCCGCGTCAGAGTTATCAAATAACCAAAAACGTAAAAAGTTGACAAAAAAACTGTTATTGATTAAATTTAAATCAAGTTAAATAACTCTCTTAATTTTCTCTTTACATAGATCTTGAAAGAATTAGTTTTATTAAATTTAATTTTTATTTACGAAAAACAACAAAAATCGGCCCTCGTGGCGGAATTGGCAGACGCGCAGGCTTCAGGAGCTTGTGGGAGTAATCTCATAGAGGTTCAAATCCTCTCGAGGGCACTCAATTAAGTTTATTTATGGTTACAAAACATAAAAAAATAAGCATAAAACCGACTCACAAACCGACCTTAAAAACAATGGATAAAGAATTTGTCCGATTTGTGGCATTGGGCGGCCTCGAAGAAATCGGTCGCAACATGATGTTTTTCGAATATAAAAACGAAATTCTTATTATTGACGTCGGCCTTCAATTTCCCGAAGAAGAACAACCGGGCATCGACTACATTATTCCAAATGTAAGCTATCTTGAAAGCAAAAAAGATAATATCAAAGGCATTATTATCACTCACGGCCACTATGACCACATCGGCGCCTTGCCTTATCTTCTGGATAAATTGGGAAATCCGCCAATTTACGCCACCCGTTTAACCGAGGAAATTATTAAAAAACGTCAGGAAGATTTTCCAAATTCTCCAAAACCGATTTTTCAAATCGTAAAAGGCGGCGAAACTCATGAAATCTCAGATTATTTTTCAGCAACGTTTTTTGACGTTATTCATAATATTCCTGAAGGCATTGGCATAATTATTCATACACCGATTGGTAACATTGTTCATCCCGGTGAATTCAAATTCGATTATGACATAAACGGCAAACCAAAAGGACTAGAAACTTGGAAATGGGTCGGCGCTCAAGGCGTCCACACTCTAATGCTTGACTCTACTGGCGCAGAAGTGCCGGGTTTTGCTCTGTCCGAAAGAATTGTTGAAGCAGAACTTGAAAAACTCTTCAGGGCCGCAACCGGAAGAATCCTGGTCGGTACTTTTGCTTCTCTTCTTGATCGGATTGGTGAAATTATAAAAATAGCTGAGAAACTTGGTCGAAAAGTCACGATTAGCGGTTTTTCAATGCAATCAAATATTCAAATTACCCAAAATCTTGGCTATTTAAAATTCCAAAGAGGCACCATTATCCCGCTTGATGCCATAAATAAATACCGCGATGACAAACTTTTGATTCTCTGCACTGGCGCTCAAGGCGAACCAAATGCCAGTTTAATGAAAATCGCAAACGGCGAACACAAAAACATTAAAGTTAAAAAATCAGACACCATCATTCTTTCTTCATCAATTGTCCCCGGCAATGAAAGAAGCGTCCAAAACCTGAAAGATAATTTAAGCCGCCAAGGTGCAAATATTTTCCACTATAAAATGCTTGATATTCACTCGTCTGGCCACGCGCCTCAAGAAGAATTAAAGACCGTTATGCGCTTGATTAAGCCAAAATTCTTTATACCAATCCACGGTTATTATTTTATGCGTTCTCAAAACGCCAAACTTGCTGAACAAGAATTAAAATTAAAACCCGAAGAAATCGCCTTAACCGATAATGGTTTGGTGGTTGAGCTTCATCGAGGCGGCGTCCGCGTCACTGACGAACAGCTTCCCGCTCATTATGTCATGGTTGATGGCTTAGGCATTGGCGATGTCGGCGAAGTGGTTTTGCGCGACCGCTTAGCTCTAGCTCAAGAAGGCATGGTTGTGATTATTACCACTCTGGGCAAGCAAAACGGCAGAATTTTAAAAAATCCGGATATTATTTCCCGCGGCTTTATTTACTTAAAAGAAAACCAGGAGCTTTTAGATGAAATCAGGCGCAAAATTCGCGGCATTTTAAGCCGCATCCCGCAATATCAACCGCTTGACGCTGATTATGTAAAAACCCTAATCCGCGACCAGATCGGACAGTTTCTCTATAATAAGACGAAACGCCGCCCAATGATACTTCCGGTAATTATAGAAATATAAATTATTCAAGCTAACGAAAAACAAGGCAAAAAAACTTTGTCTTTCTTATGTTTTTCGGATATTGACAAAATAATATACAATACGCTATAATAACGACAGTTAACAATTCACAATCTTATACACATACAGAAAGGATGGTTGTTGTGAAAACATATCGTCTCGAAGTTCTTCCTCGTAACAGCAAAAAATGGATAGTCGCCATCACTGGAATCTCCGAAAAAGACGTTGAAAAAGTAAAACAAAAAACTAAGAATGGAAGGGGTGGCATATTTTTCAGCAAAACGAGACTTGTTCTTGAAAAAAACCGCGTATAACGCGGTTTTTATTTTTACCAAAAGTCCTATTCCACTAAAATTCACGAGTTCTTTATGTGTTTTTTAAAATCCTCAAATTGGTTCATATGAACCAATTTGAG
>JASEHZ010000039.1 GCA_030018585.1 Patescibacteria group bacterium
TATTAGGATTCATAGTGTATGCCATTCCCTTACTTTACCAGGGGGTGGATACAAGACTTATAACAGATTTTTAAAATTTAAATAACTAATAACTAATTACTAATTACTAACCTATTTTATGAAAGGCATTCAATGAAAAATATTTTCCTAGTATTTGTAGTTTCTTTTTCTTTGGTTTTTTCAGGAATTGCAACGGCGCAATCTCAAAAAACTCAAACTCATAATCAAAAGAAAAGCAGCGCGTTTCAAATGGTTCATGATCGAGTAATGCCGGAATTGAACAAGATTACTAAGGACGGCGATCTCACCGTGAAAGAAGCGGAAGATCTGGATAAGCGTTTGCGTTTATCGGATCTTGCTGAATTAATGTTTGCGGATAGCGAAATCAGTAGAGATCAATTGGATTGGATGGATAATTTTTTGCTTCCAATCGTTTATCTCGCTACCGTGAAGCTAATTGAAATTGGTGGCGATAACGAGACGTATTATGCAGAATTTGCATTGCATTTGACCAAAGAGTTTGGACGGATAATTCTTGTTGTAAGAGAATAAAATAACTTGGATTAAGCAATGTATAGTGATTAATAGCCCACGCATTTTATTGTGCGGGCTATTTTCTTTGAAATTAAGCGGTTTTTGCTTTAGATTTAATGTTATGACCCAGTAGTGAAAACTTGATTGATTCGCCATAGGCGAATAAAATATCTTTCGAGTAGTCACGAAAATTGGTATAAAAGCTAAAATTATAAAATAAATCGAAATTATAATAAAAATATATCGAGTTTCTACTACCGGGATGAATCCCGTTAGAAGCAGAGTGCCTTGGGCATCCACGAATCTATCGGTGATATTAAATAGTCAAGCAAATATTTAAGTCGAGACAAGAATAATAAATTAAGCTTTAATTGCTTCTAGCAGGATGAAAGATAAACAAACTGAAAAATTAATAAAACAAGAACAGGAACGGCAAAACAAAACCTTAGATTTAATTGCTTCGGAAAATTTTGTATCAAAAGATGTTTTAGACGCTTTGGGCTCAGTTTTCACTAATAAATATGCTGAAGGATATCCTAATACTCGTTATTATCATGGCGCAGAGGTCGTTGATAAGCTTGAAGAATTAGTTCGGACGCGAGCGTTAAAATTATTCAAATTGTCGCCAAAAAAATGGAACGTGAATGTTCAGCCATATTCCGGTTCGCCGGCTAATCTTGCGATTTTGCTTGCGCTTGTGCCGCGAGGCGAAAAAATCATGGGTATGCGTTTGGACATGGGTGGACATTTAACTCACGGCTATAAAGCGAGTGCTACTGGTAAATTGTGGCAAGGCGTTCATTGTGTTTTAGATAAAAAAACCGAAAAACTTGATTACAGAGAGGTTTTGAAATTAGCTAAAAAAGAAAAACCAAAACTTATTATTGCTGGTGGTAGCGCTTATTCTTGGAAATTGGATTTTAAGAAATTTAGGAAAATTGTCGATGCGGTTCATGCTTTGCTTTTGGTTGATATGTCGCATTTTGCCGGGCTTGTAGCCGGTGGCGCATATCCGTCGCCTTTCTCTTGTGCTGATGTTGTAATGACCACAACTCATAAAACTTTGCGCGGTCCAAGAGCCGCTTTGATTTTTTCCAAAAAAGAATTATCAAAAAATATTGACCGGATGGTTTTTCCGGGTATTCAAGGCGGACCGCACTTGAACGTGATTGCGGCAATTGGCGTAGCGTTACATGAAGCATCCTTCCCCGGTTTTAAAAAATATGCAAAACAAGTTGTGAAAAATACCCGTGTTTTGGCTGAAGAACTAAAAAAACTGGGCTGGCGTATGGTTTCGGGTGGCACCAATACGCATTTATTCAATATCGATACTTTTCAAAATGGTATAAGCGGCAATGAAGCAGCCGATTTATTGGAAAAAGCCGGAATCGTGGTAAATATTGAAGCAATTCCTTATGACTTAAGGTCGCCTAAAGATCCGTCGGGCATTCGCCTAGGTACTGCGGCTTTAACTACCTGGGGCATGAAAGAAAAAGAAATGAAGATTATTGCCGGAATAATTGATAAAGTTTTAAGAAAACGAGAAATATCCAGCGTAAAAAAAGCAGTAAGCCGACTGTGCAAAAAATTTCCAATTTATGGTTATAGATGGTAGGAAAATTTCAAAAGAAATTATTGAAAAATTAAGAAAAGAACCGAAAATTAAAAAATTCTTGGGCGCGTTTTTGGTTGGTGATAATCCGGCGTCAATTAGTTTTTTAAAACAAAAAGAGAAAGTAGCGCAGGAATTAGAAATTAACTTCAGATTATATAAATTTCCGGAAACAATTTCGCAGGACGAATTGCGAAAAGAAATTTTAAAAATCGCAAATCATAAAACTTGCGGCGGCATAATCGTACAATTGCCGCTGCCGGAGCATATTAATAAATACTACGTTTTAAACGTGATTCCGCGGGAAAAAGATGTTGATGTTCTGGGCGAGCGGGCATTGGGCGCGTTTTACAATGACCGAAACCCAGTTTTACCGCCAGCAGTCGGGGTAGTTATTAAAACAATAAGAGCGCACTTGCAAGATTTGAGAGAAGCTCCCGCAGGCGTAGTGAGCTTGGTCTCCGAAGGAGTCACGAGCCGAGGGGGCAGGATGGCTTCGGCCGCTGGAGCCGAAGAACATCCGGTTCTCGAGAAGCTTGCAAGTGCGCGAGTAATGGTGGTTGGCTTGGGATTTCTAGTTGGGAAACCAATCTCAACTTGGCTTATGGGCAAAGCAAAGGAAATTTATTTGTTTGATATTGGCAGTGATTTGAGTTCGTCAGTTAGCGGATTAAAACAAGCGGATTTAGTGATTTCTGGCGTTGGCAAGGCCGGTTTAATAAAAAGTGAAATATTGAAGCAAGGCACAGGCGTTATAGATTTTGGTTATAGCGAAATTAATGGAAAATTAGCTGGTGATTTGGATTTGTCAGGCAATATTTCCAAGCTTTCTTTTTATACGCCGACGCCCGGCGGCACTGGACCCATATTAGTCGCGCAATTATTTGAGAATTTTTATAAGTTAAATTAAAAGATTTGTTTTAGGCAAGGACATTTGGCGGATTAGTTAGTTGATATTCGACCAAGAAT
>JASEHZ010000040.1 GCA_030018585.1 Patescibacteria group bacterium
TAAATTGTAAGAATCCAATTAATATTTACAATTTTCTATTTTTATTTAATTATTAATTGACAAAGTTGGCACGCCTGGAGGGATTTGAACCCCCGACCTACTGCTTAGAAGGCAGTTGCTCTATCCAACTGAGCTACAGGCGCAAACATAAAAAAATTGGTGCGAGAGGGGGGACTTGAACCCCCACAAGATTACTCCCACTAGATCCTAAGTCTAGCGCGTCTGCCAATTCCGCCACCCTCGCATTTATTAAGAGAAACTTAGCTACAGATTAAATCCCTATCTTCTGTATTCTGATCTAAAATGGTCACAGTTATTAACCACAATGCAAACCTATTTTGAGCAAAATCTCGAATGATTGCTGCGTTTCACACGGCAGAAACTAAAACGAAACGCCGCCGCCGAATTTCGTGCCAGTGAAACTGGCGCGCCGCTTTTTTTATTCCTCTTTTTTCTGTGGCTTTTGCTTCAATCTTGCATTAGCAACTTTCTGCGGCATTACATAAACATAATGAAAATATGATTTCAAAAAATCAATTACCTCTTTCGCAATTTCCTAATTGACATCTCTTAATCCGTCTTTGTCCGGATAAACGCCCCAATTTCCAAAAATTCTAATGTTGTGTGCCCAATCTTTAATGTCTGTGGTAAATCTATCTGGCTTCGCTTTATTCAATTCATCAATTTGATCAATTAAATCCTTTTCTGAACCGGCTCCTTATTCTAGTGCACTCGCCTGCAAAGCCCGGCGACACATCGCAACTGCTGGCCTGTATTCATCAAACTCAAAACACTTCAACGCACTTTCAAAGTCATCAAGAATTTCTTTTGGAACACTACCAGAAAAACTACTATCCAAACGAATTGAGCTCGGAAATTGTCCTATTATCTTTTTGATGCCATATTTGTAATTTTCAATAGCCCTAAACACCAACTTTTCACAAACTTGGCATTTCCAAACTTGGTAAATATAAGTATAAGTTTCACTTTGTTCGTCCCAACTTGCCCTTTTTAGTCAACTGTTATATTTTTATTTTTAAGTTTTGCGTCAACTATTCTCTTGAAAAAATCAATCGCAAACTGCAAAAATTCAGCGTTGATTAAAGTAACTACTTCAATTCGGTAGTCCTCACCCCTCAATAATTTTTTGATAATATTTTTTGCTACTTGTTCTGTTATTGTCATATTTTTTCCTTTGATAATGGAATAAATGTTTTTATATCCAAAAATCTTGGTTGATTATTTTTGGGACTAAATAAATTATTACCCTTGTATAGCTCTTCTTTAATCCGGTTAATATATTTGGCTTCCTTTTCGGTTAAAAAGAAATGTCTGTCTAAATTTATTGCCGCTCGGCCAAGCGTGCCACTACCGGCAAAAGGATCAAAAATCAGATCACCGACAAACGAATAAAATCTAACCACTCTATTACACAACTCAATCGGAAAAACAGCACTATGTATTCTATCAAAAGTAGGGTCAATTCTCCAGATGTTCGTTGTTTCGTATTCGTCTAAAACCTTGCTTTTTTTCACTTTGTCCCAACTATACTGATGTATATTCCAATCAAGTAATTTATCTGTTTTCTTTCTATAAACCATTAGCATTTCTGAAACAGCATTTGGTTTATATCCAAGCGGCTTTCTATGTTGCAAAAACCCGGCATTTCTATTTTTTACACTTGCTTCGGGTTTAACCCAAACAATATCATCGATAAATTCCCAGCCCATTTTTACCAACAACGGGTGAATATCATAAGGAATTGGATACCTTTTGCTGGCGTGAGCACGGCTTATTCTCGGAATAATAATCGGCGAGGTGTTGAGAACAAAAAATCTACCTTCTTTGGTAATACGATGGACTTCCTTAAAAACTTTTTCCAAAAAATTTAAGTATTCTTCATAGCTCTGATAAATAGAATAATCTCTTGCATTATAATACGGTGGAGAGGTAAAAGTTAAATGAATTGATTCGTCTGGCACATATTTTAATATCTCTTGAACATCCCCCTGAACAACGGTGTTCTTTAGAAAGGCAGAAAACTCATCATGCTTTTGTGTGCTGTTTGATTTATAGCTAAAACCATTCACTTCTTTATTTATCACTTCTTTTATCAATTCGTTTGGGTGATTGAGAAGTTTTTTTAATTCTTGTTTTATACCCGGTCTATTCGCAAAAACAAGCAATCCTCTTATAGCCTGCATCACCACTTTTGGATCGCTATCTGTTAAAAATTTTATTAAAATCGGGATAGCTTTTTCATTTCTTAACCGACCAACCGCAGATACGGCCTCTCGTTTAACCTCTGTGCTTTTGTCATTACTGGCATATTTTACAAAAACGGAAAGCAAAGAAACATCTGACATTTTCGCTAAATTTTTTAAAGATAACGCCCTGATATTTTCATTTTGATTATTTAATAAATTTAATAATGGCTCTTTACTATAACCACTTTCTAAACGACCTAATTTTTCTAAAATATAAACTATTGTTCCGTCATTTTGATTTTGTAAAAAAGACAAAAGAGCTTGAGTATCATTTTTTAACTCTTCAATCATTTCTTTATTTATCTGTTTGCTTAAAATGGCCCTGTTCATATTCTTAGTTTACTAAGTCCTCAATTGAAACGCCAAGTGTTTTAGCAAGCTTTGCTATAACAAACACTGACGGTTTTTTAATTACGCCGGTTTCAATTTTTGTTAGCATTATATAGGGAATATCAGCTTTTCTGGCAAATTCGTCCTATGAAAGTTCAAATTTAAGCCGCAAGGCTTTAATCTTTTTTCCTAGTTTATTTTCTTGATTATTTTCCATAATTTGATAACATTAAATTGTTCTGCTATAATTCTATACAGTTAACCGGAGTTCGATTTAAATCTAAGTTTAAAAATTAGTATTTTTGAGCATTAATTGAAATTAGGAAAATATTTAATTTTTAAAGAAAAAGAAGAAATTAAAAATTATGTATTTTCCGTTAAGATTTTAATTTGGCGAAGAAATACTAATTTTTAAACTAAAA
>JASEHZ010000041.1 GCA_030018585.1 Patescibacteria group bacterium
AACCTCTATTACGAGATCCGCAATCTCGCGTCCTGTCCGTTGAACGACGAGGGCTTAAATTTTTAAAATCCCATCCAATCCGAAAAAATTTCAACGAGAGATTCACTATATTCAACTTCCGGTAATTTATCAAGAAGTAAAACTCTTGCGTCTTGAGCTAATGTTGAATCAATGGGAATTTTCAAAAAAGGATTAAAGGTTTTCTTCTTCTTTAACACAATCTCATCCAACCGACCCGGTCTTTTTCTCAAGGAAAAATTTTCAAAAACATCAAATTTATGATGCAATTTCCCAATAATTATTTCTTCTTCGCTAATCTTAAAATCCAAAATTTGAGGCCGGCGCCGACCAAAAAAAATAACAACCATGGTGGCGATCGCAATAAAAATCGCGAAGAATACATTCTTCTGCCAAATTGCAATCAAAATTAAAGCCGCCGCAACGCCAATCACTATCCAATACCACGAAACGTCTTTTTGAATAAAATCATACTCCGCTGCCCGCCAGCTTATTTCGCTTTTAAAAACTTTTTCGTTTTTTATTTCCTCGATTTTCTTTTTCATCATCGAAATGTCTTATTAATTAAGCTTAACAAATATAACAAAACAGAAAAGACCTCTTTCAAAAAAAGAGGTCTTTAATTTAAATAATACTCGAGGTTTACACTACTCTCATTCTGTGTACATACTTTTCCGCCATTTCATATGCTCCGAACATTACTGCGCTATATATTAGCGTACTAAATATCGTGTTTCTGAAAAACGGTAATGCCATTTCATAACATAATAAAAGACCAGCAAATGTTTTAGGGTACATTGAACTAGGAAGTATCCAAACGCCAAAGTTTGTAATAATAAAAAAACATAAAGCGCCTACAAGCGAAAAACCAAAAACCTTACTGGTTGAAACACGACCACGCATCAGAAGACTAACAACAACAATGATGCCCAAACTCCCATACACAAAAATCATCAACGTTCCGTAAAAACCAATAATAGCGTCGCTTATAAAAAGTGCTAAGATCGGAACTAAAAATGCAAACCGATTTTTGAGATATGTTCCGGCAAAAAGCGCCATAGAAATAACAGGAGTAAAATTCGGCGCGTGAGGAATTAACCTCGAAAACGCTGCAAAAAGTATCAGTACAAAAACAAACAAAATATTCATAACTACCTCGATTCGTGATTTAAAATGAATTGTAAAAAGCTATGTTAGATTATGCAGTAAAAATAACACAAATACAAGACATAAATAAAAAACCAGCAAAAAGCCGATTATTTTTTACTGGTAGCCCCGACGGGATTCGAACCCGTGTTTCCGACGCGTGCCCCGCACTAAAATCTTAGTAATATATCTTATTAACCTTCATAAATTGTAGCCCCAAGGAGAATCGAACTCCTATTTACGCCGTGAAAGGGCGCTGTCCTAACCATTAGACGATGGGGCCAAAAATTCCGTTTTTAGCATCCTTTGTATTATAAATTTTAGTGCGGGGTGAAAAAGGGCGATGTCCTAGACCAACTAGTAGTAGACGACAGGGCTAATATTTAAAATAACTGGCGGAGGCGGAAGGATTCGCCCGTGACTCGAAATTTTTCCGTCGAAAAATTTCGGTCTGGGCACCGGCTCACTAAAATTTTCTGCTGAAAATTTTAGCTCCGCCGTTCGAATCCTAGCAACCGGATAGATGCAAATTTAGAATACTTCGTAATATCCTAAATTTGCATTGGCGGTGTATATTAAAAATAGCTCGAACGGAATTCTGTCCTCGTCCCGCTTCGCGGGACTCGGAATGGGCGGGCAAAATGAATTAAAAAGCCGAGAGCATTAACAATTTCAAGTTTTTAATGAGTTAAGTATAACTCAATTCAGTAGATTTTTCAATTAAAAAGGATTGAAAAATCTACTGGCTTTGGCGGCAAATTCTCAAAGTGAAATAGCCTAAGGCGGCATGGTCAGAAAGTGAGTTATCAAAGGTTGCAATCCGAGCATTACCTTTGGGAAAGTTCTTTAAAAAAATAAAATCTAAATGGCGAGTTGCTGTTGTGTTTTCTTTTGTGGTCGTGTCTACAAAATTAGATTCCGTTAAAACTTTGTACGGAGAGGTGGCTGGTTGAAAATTAAAATCTCCCGCAATAATTTTTTTATCACCAAGTAATTTTTCTGACACCTCCCTAATTTCTCTGGATTGATCTTCCCGCACATCTTGATATTTTCGAGAATCATTTGCGTAAGCAGAAAGTAAGTGGGCATTGATTAAAGATAAATGTTCGTCTTTATTTAAAAATTGAACGGCCTGAAAGGCCTTCCCATAGAGAACATCTAACATCGCGAGAGAAAAAATGTTTCCCTGCTTTCTAAAAATCCACCCTCTTTTTTCCGATAATTTGATTTTAGAAATAATAAGTAAGTCTTTAAAATAAAATGAATCCAAAAATCCATAGGCCTTTAGCTCATACATGACTGAATCCGCATCACTTTTAAAAAAGACCTCCTGTAAACACACAATGTCAGGAGATATAGCAACGATAGCAGAAATAATTTTAGGAAGTCTCTTCCTCCTATTTATGGACCAGGGAGAAAGACAACAGTTCCAAGAAAAAATTAACATTTATGGATTCAATATTCAATAAATTGCTAAGATAAAAAAATTTCTTTTGCCCTTACAAAATATGGTTCGAGCCGATTTGTTTTCAGGTTCTTTGGCAGTTTGGAATGTTCGCGGCGAAGCCGCTCATTTTTGCCCCGCCCGCCCATTCCGAGTCCCGCGAAGCGGGACGAGGACAGAATTCCGTTCGAGCTATTTTTAATATACACCGCAATTCAGGATTTCGCAAGCGAACAGAGGTCGCCTCGCGGCGGCTTTGCCGC
>JASEHZ010000002.1 GCA_030018585.1 Patescibacteria group bacterium
AAAACGTCGACTTAAATATTCCTTGGTTTTTCAAGGGTGAGGGATGAACTTCCAGGTACCGCAATTTATAGACGAGCAAGCCAAAATTATTGGCTTTTTAACCTTAAAACAATTTGGTTTTATTGCCGTTGCTTTTATTATTGCGCTTATTTCTTTTTATTATTTTACTCTTCCGCTTGCCTTAATTATCACGATTATTGTCGGCGCTCTTGCTTTAGTTTTGGCTTTCTTAAAAATAAACGGCCAACCCCTTCCCAAAATCATTATGGCCGGCATCTCTTATTTATGGAGCCCGAGAATTTACACTTGGCAAAGAGCAATGAAAGAAACCTCGCTTGATGTTTCGGCTCTGGAAAAACTCGAAGCCGCCCGAAGAAACGTGAGCATCCAGCAAAAAATAAAATCAATCGCGTTGTCAATTACAACAAGCAGGTTTTTTTCGCCTGCCCAAATGCGCGAAAAAGACAAAAAAGACAAACTTCAAGTCGTAAGTTTTTCAACCGGCGAACGTAAATTCGCCAAACGCATTGATTATAAACAATAAAAGCAAAGACACTTATTTAAGTTATAATAGATTTATCTAATACAATGGAACCTTCATTACCAACCCAAAAATTCGTTGACATAAAAAACGTTAAAAACGGGGTTGTTTTTCTTAAAAATAATGGCTTACGGAAAATTTTGATTGTCAGCGGAGTTAATTTTGATTTAAAATCTGAAGCTGAACAAACTTTAATTTTAAACACTTTTCAAAATATGATAAACGCTTTGGATTTTTCCGTTCAATTTTTTATCCACTCGCGGAAAATAAACGTTGACGAATATCTCGCGAGCATGCTTTCAAGAAAAGATAAAGAAACAAACGAACTTCTCAAAATCCAAATCGGAGAATACGTTGAATTTATTCGTTCTTTTGTTCAGGAAAACGCCATTATTTCAAAAACTTTTTTTGCAATTGTTCCCTATGATCCTATATCCGTTTCGTCTGAAGCTCAAAGTTTTTTAAATAGCTTAAAAACAATCATTAAAAAACCGGAAAAAGGACAAAACGCTGAAAGCGACAACACTCAAAAAAACCTAGAGCAGCTTGACCATCGGGTCAATCAGGTTATTGACGGCTTGGAACAAATAGGTCTAAGAGCGGTGGCCTTGGAAGACGAAGAAATCACAGAACTTTTCTACAATCTTTATAACCCCCAGCTCATTGAAAAAAAAGGTTTAAGTATCGCTAAAACAACATGACAAGCAAAATTAAAATACCTCAACCCTATAAACCAACCTCGGAAGACGTAGCGAATATTATTGCGCCGGCTGGTCTTGAAGCAAGTCCTAATTTCATGAAATTGGGCGATTATTATGCGAAAACTCTTTTTGTGTTCACTTACCCCAGATATATTTCAAGTGGCTGGTTTTCGCCGATTATTAATTTGGCCGAAATGATGGATATCTCAATTTTTACTCATCCAATGGATACGGCTCTTGCCTTAAGAAACTTAAGGAAAAAAGTCGCCCAAGTCCAAGCCGAAATGAGTGAACGGGAAGAGAAAGGATTGGTTCGCGATCCTGTTTTAGAAACCGCTTATCAGGATATTGAAAATCTGCGGGACGCCCTGCAACAAGCCCGGGAAAAACTTTTTAGAGTCGGGGTCTATATTACAATTTACGGCAAAGACTTAGAAGAACTAAACAAGCTGGAAAACAAAATTGAAAACATGCTTGAAGCAAAACTTGTTTACGTAAAACCTGCTCTTTTTAAACAAGTTGACGGGTTCGCCTCAACCCTTCCGCTTTGCCAAGACAAACTTTTAATTCACACTGCCTTAAATTCAGGCCCCTCTTCTTCGCTTTTTCCTTTTGTTTCGCCTGATTTGACTTCGGACAAAGGCATTCTCTACGGCGTTAATATGCACAATGCCAGTCTTATAATTTTCGACCGATTTTCTCTTGAAAACGCCAACTCGGTTGTTTTTGCCAAATCCGGCGCCGGAAAATCTTACGCCACCAAACTCCAAATCTTGCGTTCGCTTATGGTCGGCACAAACGTCATTGTTATTGACCCAGAAAACGAATATCAGAACTTATCAAACGCGATTGGCGGCAGTTATTTTAAAATTTCCTTAACTTCGCCGAGCCACATCAATCCTTTTGACATTCCGATTATCCCAGAGGGGGAAGAGCCGGCCGATGTTTTCAAATCCCACGTTTTAAACCTGACTGGTTTAGTTAAATTAATGCTCGGCGCAATTACACCCGAAGAAGATAGCTTACTTGATCGCGCCATTACCGAAACCTACGCTTCAAGAGACATTACTGCTGATTCTTTCGGTTCTCTGCAAAAAGAATTAAACCCGCCGCTTTTAGAAGACCTGCAAACGGTTTTAAAAAATACTGAAGGGGGCGCAAGTCTTGCTCAACGGCTTGAAAAATTCACCCACGGCTCTTACGCGGGCTTTACCAACGCCCCCACTAATATTGATATCAAGAACCGGTTTATTGTTTTCTCAATCAGGGACCTGGAAGAAGAATTGCGGCCCATTGCCATGTATATAGTTTTGAATTTTGTCTGGAACTTGGTCCGGTCAGAACTAAAACAGCGCCTGATGATTATTGACGAAGCCTGGTGGATGATGAAATACAAAGATTCGGCCGCATTCCTTTTCGGCCTTGTGAAACGCGCCCGGAAATATTATTTGGGCATTACCACCATCACCCAAGATGTTGAAGATTTCCTAAAATCCGATTATGGCCGACCCATTGTCACAAATTCCTCAATCCAGTTCTTAATGAAACAATCAACCACTTCTATCGGCTCGGTCGCCCAAGCTTTTGACTTAACTGAAAGCGAAAAAACTTTTTTGGTTGAAGCCGGAGTTGGCGAAGGATTGTTTTTCGCCGGCTTAAAACACGTAGCCATAAAAATTATTGCCTCTTACACCGAGGATCAAATTATTACTACCAACCCAGAACAAATGATTGAATTAAAAGGCTTGAAAAAAAACAACCGAGAGAATGAACGAGGAACACAATAAATACAAAGAAGTGGAAATGCTTTTTGGCTGTCTTTTTACTTTAAGCGTTGACGGCGTTTGTTTCATTCTTGATTGGACTGGGATCGGCGACATTATCACTCCTTTCATCCAAAGCGCTGGCACGGCATGTCTTTCTTTGTGGGCTTGGCGAAAAGGCGACAAAGCTTCGCTTAAATTCGGCCGACAAGCAGCAAAATACGCTTCCAACGCTCTGCCGTGGATTCCTACGCTCACTGCCATGTTCATAATAGAGACCTATATGCACAATCATCCAGAAAAATTTGCTTTAGCTGAAAAAACCATAAATGCTGGTTCGGGTAAATCTGCTACTGCAGCAGTCAAATAACGGGTTCCAAGCTATAATTAAATAAATAACAATGAAATTTATATCTATAATCATAATTTCTGTCCTAGTTGGATTTTTTGGACTATCTAGCTCTATTCTCGCCCAAACTGAATCCCAAGGAGAAATAATTTTTACTTGGCAGGCTAAAAATTTCTACCCGGCCAATTTCGAAGGCAAAGCCCTACCAACCCAAAATTCCAACATAGACACTGCTTTAGAACTTCTAAAAGATAACAAACTTCAAGATTTGAGTAATGCCGCTATTACTTGGTTTTTGGATGGAAAAATTTTCAAAAAGGGGATTGGCTTTAAAGAAGCTTCTTTTATAGCAAACAGGCCGGCCAGCGATTCGCATTTTATTAAAGTAACTATTGAATTGCAAAATGATTTTTACGAAAATTCTTTACGTCTTTATGTTTTCAATCCTAAAATCGCTATTTTAACAAAACCATTTTCCAGATACACAATTCCCGCCAACGCCGAATTCTCTCTTAGTGCCGTACCTTTCTTTTTTAACGTGGGGTCTTTTCAAGATCTTTTATTTTTCTGGCAAATCGGCTCAGAAAAAACAAGCGGCTCAAATGCCTTATCTTTGATATTCCAAAAAACGGAAAAAACCATTGATGTTTCTGTGGCCATTCAAAACCAAAAAAACATTCTTGAAACAACAAAAGAATTGGTTTATTTGAATATAAAATCCCGTTAGAGATAACTAAATTTTAATTACTTTAATATTAATGACAAAACAAATAACATTATTATCACGCTCAACGGTCGGGTTTGCGGTCACCTTTGGTGACCTATCTCTAACGGGATGAAAAAAAATAATTCTTATCTTCTCATTCTTCTCGTCTTTTTTGTCTTTCTTTTCTCGTTTAATTTAATTTTCGCTCAAGGATTTAAATTTAATTTTCCGGGCGCGACCGCCGGCACTTCAAGCATTCAAGCTTATATTGTAAACTTCTACCAGTTCGGCCTTGCTATTGCCGGCATTTTGGCAGTCGGCATGATTGTGGCAGGCGCAATTTATTACAGTTTATCCGGCGCAAGCCCCGACAAACAAAGCGAAGCAAAAGACATGATTACCTCCGCTATTTGGGGACTTATTCTTCTTTTTGGTTCTTATTTAATCTTATCCACTATTAATCCTAATTTGGTGGTTTTGGATCTGCCTGGCCAAGGCAGCACTTCTTGCAGCGCCAAGAACGCGCCTAAACCCTGCGAAACAAACGAAACACCAATTTATAACCAAAGTAATGGAACTTGCAATTGTTATATTCCTCTTCAAACAAACTGTTCTTTTCAACCAGAATTGCCATCTTGCACGCCCGGTCAATCGGCTACAGATGATAAAGGAAACTGTGTTTGCAAGCCGGAAAAAACAGAAACAGCCAGCTGTCCGGGTGATTTTGCGCCGCTTGCTCCAGATCCAAACAATATCCCAGTTTACGCTTGGACAACGGATGTAAATATAATAAAAGCATTAAAGCCGAACAGGCTTCCTATTGACCCGAGCGCATGGCCTTATTTTTCTCGTTGTCCAAGGAAAGTAAAAATTAAAATTAGCGGTAGTGGCACTGATTTTTACACAATCGACTGCGACTCTTGTGAAGGCGGTTGGTCACAAGCCAATGACGGACATCATATTACGACTTCAACTGACTGGACCACTGGTTGGCTTTGGCCATATTATCCTAAAAAACTCGACCTGAGCAAAGCTCTTTGTCTTATGTACGCTTGGTATAACCCCGAAGAAAGCGCGTTAGAAAAAGCTGATCTTGACGGCTTAAAAGCCTGCACTACTTTCAGCACCTCTACTTTAGTAAACATTCCTGTTCTTAAAGACGTGAAGCCTTGTTTAGCTTGCGTTGATTTTCCATTCCAAGTTGACACCCGAACCAATCCTTTTTCTCCAATCCCATCTCCAGTAATGATTCCATCAAAACCCATAGGTGAGGTATGCAACCCAAGCCTAACATCTTTAGACAAATGTATGGTGACTCCTGGTATAAAAACAAAGCTGACTAAATTATATAATCAAACCAAAAATTGGAATGAGACGGGCAGACAAAATGAAGGCGACGCCTGGAATCAAAAAAACTTAAGCTGGGAAGTTACTGAAGTTTGGCCGCCAGCCGCTGCTCATCAAGACCCTTGTCATTATAACGGAACTTGCATTGACGTGGCTTTGCGCGAAAACGTTAATTGCAATAATGTTGCTGTTTTTAAAAATTTAGCGCAAAATGCCGGCGGTTTTTGGGTAAAAAATGAATATCCTGACTGCGGCGGCGCAACAACCCCCAATTGGACTGGCGGCCATTTTCACTTAAAATAAACAATTAATAATAAGTAATATGCGGCCAATAATCAAAATTTTAATAATAGCTATTATCCTTGTTATTGCTGGTTTTATTGTCTACTGGATTTGGAATAAAATAACCGATCAAACCGAACCGCCAACAGAGTCTCAAATTCCAACCTCAACCGTGCCGACAATACCGCCTGTCGGCGCGGACTTAAAACTTAAAAAATTATCAGATTTAACAGTTTTTGATTTTGTGATAAGCAATGCGGGAGAAATATTTTATTTTTCAGAAGACGGCAAGGTTTTAAACGCCAAAGAAGGATCAGATATTGAAATTCTAAGCCAGACAGTAAGTGCTTTAAATTTCATTGAAAAAGCGCCGGGCAGTGAGAAAATTCTTGCGGCTTTTGAAGACCCTAAAAACCCAAGCTGGGGCATTTTTGATTTAATTGATAAGGTCTGGCGACCGCTGCCGCAAGAAATCATAAACGCAACCTGGGGCGAGAAAAGCACAGAACTGATCACGCTTATTAAAAACAAAAACGAAATAAATCTTTCTTATTTAGACGTCTCAAAACCGCAACCGGCTCAAAAAATTATTATTAAAGATTTTAAATTGAAAGACTTAAAACTTGTTTTTAAATCGCCTCAAACTCTTTTATTAATTGAAAAACCGTCAAATGAATATTTGGGCCGGGCTTGGCAACTAGATTTGAAAAAACTAACCTTAAATTTAATTATAGGCCCGGAAAAAGGGCTCGTGCTTAAATGGTCTGATGATAAAAGTCTTGCTTTAAAATTTAGTTCGCCCGATAATCTTTTGGTTTTGGATCAAAATTTAAAAATTTTAACCCCGCCAGTTTTTTCCACCCTGCCTCAAAAATGCGCTTTTGTTGCTTCCAAAAAACTTATCTATTGCTTCGTTCCTCAAGAATCTACGGCTGATTCAAAATTTGTTCTTCCTGACGATTATTTAATGGAGCGGCTCCTTACGGTTGATAATCTTATTTCACTAAACCTTGAAACCGATGAAACGACCAAAATTTTCTCTTCTGGTTATGACCCTGTAAGCCCAGTTGATGTTAGAAACCCGCAAGTTTTAGGCAATTCAATTTATTTTATTAACCGCTACGATAATTATATTTACAAACTGGAACTTCCTGAACAAATGAAAGAAGAAGGTCTATTCCTGCCGAATCCTTAATTATAATCGTTTTAAATTAAGCGATATGCTTGATGATGATATGACGATCGCGTCCTTCACCCGCACTTTCGGTTCTTAACTCTGGATGAGTGGCAATCTCCACATGAACCAATCTTCTTTCGTATGCGTTCATTGCCGGTAACTCAACCTTTTTTTTGGTAACCATAGCTTTGTGAGCCGCCGCCTTAGCTAATTCAACGATCAACCGTTCTCGTTCTTTCCGATAAAAATTCAAGTCAACGATAAAGCTAGGCTTTCCTTCTTTTTTAAGAACAAGGTTTATAAGATGGTCTAAGGCCGACAAAATGTTTGCAAGGCAAGCTTGCACAAGCTCATCGTCTATTATGACAGATATTCGTCTATGCTCTTCGTCACAACTGATTTCAAATCTGTTAAAACCCATTAATTCTATTAACCTTTTTGTTTTTTCTGTTATTTGTTCCATTTCTTATTTTTTGATTTTCTTATTTATATAAAACTGCTGCAGGATTGAAAAAGTTGTTGAAGTAAACCAATAAACTCCTAAGGCCGCTGGTAGAGCGCTCAAAACAAAAAACGTGATAATAGGACCAATCCAAACCATGGCTTTTCCTGTCATTATCATAGGATTCGGACTTTTGTCTTGGTTGGTTTGTTTTGGTAAAGAAAGCTTGCCTTGATAATACTGCAAAAGGGCCGTGATTAAAGTAACGGATAAATTCTTTTCGTTTAAACTAATCAATCCTAAAAAGGAGTGGGTATCGAACGTCGAGGTTTCCAATTCCTTATTAAACAATTGAAATAAAGCAATGAAAACCGGCAGCTGAATTAACAAAAGAAAGAAACCAGAAAAAGGGTTTAGTTTGTTTTCTTTATAAAGACTCATTAAGGCCTTTGCTTGTTTTTCTTTGTCGTTTTTATGATCGGTTTGAATTTTTTTTATCTGGGGCTGTAATTGTTGCATGATGGTTTGATCCTTGGCGCCTTTATAAAAAAGCGGGAAAAGAACGGTTCTTACCAAAAGAGTGAGGATAATAATAGAAACGCCAAGATCTTGAAAAGCAATGTTTTGATAAATAAAAACAAGAACCGATAAAATTGGTTCGTAAATATAACTATTAAATAAAGCAGTCATGTTTTTTAAAATTTAAAAGCTTTTATTATTTCTTGTTTTAATTCTTTGAAATTTAATCTTGTTATTTCCGGTTTTGTTATAATTGTGTATACAAATTCCGGATTTTTTAAAAATTCTCTTGCGATAACCCTAATTCTCCGTTTGATCTTATTCCTTAAAACAGCCTTTTTAGAAACTGTCCGTCCGACAACGATAATTAAGAACTTTTTGTTTCTGGGGTCTTTTTTTGATTTTTTTACAATTAAAAACGCCACGGATACAAACACAAAAGACCTACAAAGCTATTCTTTTCCTACCCGCCTGACGCCTTCTTTTAAGAACTGCTCGTCCGCCCGGCGTTCTCTTTCTTTTTAAAAAACCGTGAGTTTTCCTTCTTTTTTTCTTTTTCGGCTGAAAAGTTACGCTCATAAAAATAGTTTTTTCTCCCGACTTTTTGCTGTTTGTTTGGTAAACTTATTATAAATGAACTCTGTTTTTTCGCAACCTTTTTGTTTTTTTGCTCAAATTTTTCATTAAAAAGTTATTAACAAACAGTCCACAATTAAAGCACAAAATTATTTTCTAAACAACATTGAAACTTTCTAAAATATGGTTATGATTAATTCCAAAATCATAAACGCAACCGTCGATAATAAAAAACTTTTATGAATCCTAAAGACCTTTGG
Organism: Patescibacteria group bacterium; assembly: GCA_030018585.1. GTDB lineage: Bacteria > Patescibacteriota > Minisyncoccia > UBA6257 > GWB1-50-10 > JASEHZ01. Next base: position 8,664 of record JASEHZ010000002.1, read on the forward strand.
AATTCGGTGCTTGGTGAAATAGAGCTTCAAATTTCTAAGCCTAACTTTTTAACTTGGTTTAAAAACAGCGAACTTGTTGAGAAAAAAGAAAAAGAAGGTCTGGTTTTTGTAAGTCTTCCTAATAATTTTGCAAAAGAGTGGATAAAAAACCGTTATCATAAGCTTATTTTAGGTTCTTTGCGCACTTTGGACGGATCAATAAAAAGCGTGGAATATGTTGTTCGAACACAAAACTTAAACCCCCTAACTATTCCAGTCCCGAATTCTAAAAAAACTTTTTCTGTTTCCGAAGAAATCCAACCTATTTTGATCGAAAGCAAAATAGACCCGAAAACAAATTTAAATCCACGCTATTCTTTAAAAAACTTTATTGTTGGCTCTTCTAATGAATTGGCTTACGCCGCGATTCAAGCGGTTGTTAAAGATGTCGGCATAAAATATAATCCTCTTTTTATCTATGGCGGGGTTGGTCTTGGAAAAACCCACCTTCTTCAGGCGGCTGGAAATGCTATTAAAGATAAATCCGAAAAAATTAATATTCTTTATATTTCATCAGAAAAATTCATAAACGATGTTGTCTGGGCTATTCGTAATAAACGAACCGAGGACATGAAAAAGAAATACCGCGACGTTGATGTTCTTATTATTGATGACATTCAATTCATTGGTGGCAAAACTACAACAGAATTAGAATTTTTTTATACCTTTAATGTCCTCTATGAAAACAATAAACAAATAATTCTTTCTTCCGACCGTCCGCCGGCTGCTATCCCCACCCTCGAAGAAAGACTAAGATCCCGTTTTCAGGTCGGTATGGTGGCTGATATTGGTTATCCAGATTATGAAATGCGCTTGGCGATTTTAAAAACCAAAATTTCTAATCAACAACTAAGAATCGAGGATAAAATTCTTGAACAAATAGCCACCAAGGTCCAGAAAAATATAAGAGAATTGGAAGGTGTTTTAAATAAAGTTGTTTTTTACCAACAGTTCAAAGGAGAAAAAATAGATAATAAAAAACTCGAAGAAATTATAAACGAAACTATTCAAGTTTCAGCCAAAAACGTTACTGCTAATGAAATTATAAAAGCTGTGGCGGATTTTTTTGAAATTTCTCAATCTAATTTAACTGAACGAAGCCGAAAGCAAGAAATAGTTGAACCTAGACAAATTACAATGTTTCTGCTTCGCGAACTACTCAAGCTTTCCTATCCTCATATCGGGGAGTGTTTGGGCAAACGCGACCATACCACCGCTATTCATGCCTACGAAAAAATATTAAAAGAAATAAATCAAAATCCGGCGTTAAATCAAAAAATTCTCTTAATAAAAGAACGGGTGTATAAAATGTAAATAAATTGTGTAAAAATATTAATTATCCTCCTGAAAAATTTAAAACAAAGAAAGATATGCGCTTTTTACTTTTTTAATTTTCTACTCTGTACAATGCTTTTTGAAACTTTTCCACTTATTCACATTACTATTACTACCACTAAAGATAATAATAAAGATAATAATAAAAAATGAAATTAATAATTCTTAGAAATAATCTTTTAAGAGCTTTCGGAACAGAAGAGCGGGTAATTAGCAATAATGTAAATTTACCCATTTTAAAAAATATTTTTCTAGAAGCTCAAGAAGGAAAAATTATTCTTACAGCAACCGATTTAGAACTAGCAATTCAATACAATCTGTCAGGAAAAATAATAGAAAGCGGTTCTGTTGTTATGCCGTTTTTTATTATCAATTCAATTATTAAAAATTTAACCAGCGAAAGGGTAAATATTGAAGAAAAAGAAAAAAAGATATTTTTAAGTACCGATAATTATGAAGCAGTAATTCAAGGACAAAGCCCGAAAGAGTTCCCGATTATTCCGTCAATTCATAATAATAAACAATTTGTAAAAATTTCTGTAGCTTTTTTAAAAGAAGCTTTAGAAAACGTTATTGGAGCAACTCAATATTCAGAAATTAGACCGGAAATAAGCGGTGTTTTTGTAAAATTTTTTGACGAAAAAATGTTTTTTGTGGCAACAGATAGTTTTCGTTTGGCGGAAAAAAGCTTGGGAAAAAACCAATTTCAAACATCGTTTGATAATTTTTCGGCTATTATTCCTTTAAAAACAGCCGAAGAATTATTGAGAGCATTAAGCGGTTTAGATGGTGACGATGAGAACGTCGAAATTTTTATAGATCTTAATCAAATTTTATTTAAAACAAACGTTTGGCAAATCACTTCCCGTCTTATTGATGGGAAATTTCCGGAATATCAGGGAGTTATTCCAAAAGAAACGAAAACCGAAGTTACTTTAAATAAACAAGAATTTATAAACGCAATAAAATTAACCAGCACTTTTGCCGGAAGGACGCAGGATGTTTCAATTAAAAGCGGAGAAAACAGAAAATATATTGAACTTACATCATCAGACAGCTCGTTAGGAGAAAACAAATACCAAGTACTTTCAAAAGTAAAAGGAGAAAAGGTTTCTGTAACCTTTAATTGGCGGTACCTTATTGAAGGGTTAAAAATTTACAAAAGCGAGGAAATTGTTTTGGGAGCCAATTTAACAGGACCAGCCGTAATTAAGAATCCAAACGACAATTCTCTTATTTATGTATTGATGCCTATAAAGAATTAGATAGCCGTTTTAATGAAAAATAATCGTTGATACGTTAGTTTCTTTGCCGGATCGACTTTTAACTTTGATTTCTAAAAGATTTTGGGGTTCTAAATTTTTGTTTATGGTAAAAACAAAGCTATAACCTGTTTGATTATTAGCAAAGCCGACAACACTGTTGATTAATTCACGATTTAAAAAGAGCTCTATTTTTTCTAAACCTTTTGATGTTTGGATGTCAGCTTTAACAGAAAATGGTACGTTTACAAAAGAACCTGTTTTTGGTTTTAAATTTTCTATTATCACACTATCTGAAAGAACAGCACCCTCCGGATCAATGGTGTTTATATTTGTAAAGTCAATATTTTTGGGAATAGGTAAATTATACTGGTAAAAATTCGGAATATTAAGGCGAGCCCAATCAAGGACGGCCTTTTCCCAATTTTCAAAAGCCAGATCATTATTGAGATCGTCTGGCAAAGGGCCTAGAGGGTTGTTTTTGTCCACATAAAAAAGAATTGAATGAATTTGAGGATATTGTTTTCCGTCAATAAGTGGGACAAACTCTCCAAGTCCATTTAGCATTGGTTTTGAAGAACGAAAAGGAGGGTCTGGCTTTTCAAATGTTTCTGGAGGGTATTTTTTTAAAACCTCTTTTAGAAAATCACTCCAAATAGGGACAGCCGCTAAAATACTGCTTCCTTTTCTTTGCATAGGCGCATTATCGTTGTTGCCCGCCCAAACACCAATAACTAAAGAAGGAGTATAACCTATAGCCCAAGCATCGCGATAATCTTCGGTCGTGCCTGTTTTTAAAGCGACTTCATGATCAGGGAATATTGTAAGTGATAGGCTATTTTCGTAAAGCGGGGCTCGGAGATCAATGTCGGACAAAATTTGATTTATAAGCTTTGGATATGACGGATCAATAACGCGTTTGTTTTTGTCTTGGTACTCGTCTAAAATGTCGTTTTTGCTGTTTTCTACTTTCAAAACCAAAGATTGTTCGTGTAAGACCCCGTTTTGGCTTAAGACGCCATAAGCATTAATCAAATCTATTAGTTTTACTTCGCCTCCACCTAAAGTGAGAGAAAGACCGTAGCGCCACCTTTCTTTTAAAGTAGAAATGCCGAAGGCGTGTAAATTTCTAAGAACATCATCAAAACCGGCAAGGTAAAGAGTTTTTACGGCCGGCACGTTTATTGATTGAGCTAATGCTTGTTCCATACTTACTGGACCGCGGAATTTGCCGTCAAAGTTTTGCGGCTGATAACTTGTTTCGGGATTGTTTCGGGTATCAAACTCTGTTTGGACGTCATAAAGTATTGTTTTAGGAGAAAACCCTTTTTGGAAAGCGGTTAGGTAAACAAAAGGTTTTAAAGCAGAGCCTGGTTGGCGCAAGCCCTGAGTAACAACATTAAAATTGCCGTCAATTTCTTGGTCAAAGTAGTTTCTAGACCCTGTTAATGCTAAAATTTGACCAGTTTTAGGGTCTTGAACTAACATAGCTGCGTTTTTGCTAGCATATAATTCTTCGTTCCTTTTAGCGCCAAGAGCTATAACTCTCTCGGCTAGTTGTTGCAGGTTCCAATCAAGAGTAGTTGTTATTTTTAATCCGCCGTTTATAATCATATTTTCGCCGAAACGATTTATTAAGTATTCTTTTACAAACAGGGAAAAATGAGGAGCTTTTATTGCGCCGAGAGAAGGTGGTGCAAAATCAATATCTTCTTTTTTTGCAGCAGAGCTTTGAGCTTCGGTTATAAAACCTAACTCCGTCATCCGATCAAGAATGCGATTTTTTCTTTCTAAGAGTTCGGAAACATGAAGGCCCCAAGGCGAATAATAGCTGGGAGCTTTTGTTAAACTTGCCAGTATTGCCATTTCTGCCAAAGATAAGGCCTTAACAGACTTATTGAAATAAGTTTGACTAGCAGCTTCTACGCCATAAGCATTAGAGCCGTAAGGAATTTGGTTTAAGTAAAAAGAGAATATTTCGTCTTTATTATATTGTGATTCTAGCTTAATCGCCAAAATAAGCTCTTTTAATTTTCTAGTATAAGTTTTTTCCGGCGAAAGAAAAACACTTTTTACTAGCTGTTGGCTGATAGTTGAACCGCCTTGAGTGATATGACCTGTTTTTAGATTGTTTAAGAAAGCGCGAATAATAGCTATCCAATTGAAAGCCGGTTGGTTATAAAAATTAGCGTCTTCAGCAGCAAGAGTGGCTAGTTTTAGGTTTTTAGGAATTTCTTCAAAAGGAATAATAGTTCTTTTTTCTTCGCCATGGAGTTCATAAAGCAAGATTTGACCAGTTCGGTCATAGAGTTTTGTTGATTGATTGATTTGTCTAGTGTTAAAATTATCAAGCGAGGGAAGAGACTTTATAATCAAGAAGACGTAAACGCCGACACCAATAACAGAAAGCAAAATTAAAAAGAAAAACATAAGAAAAGTTTTGGAAAAAGATCTAGTTTTTTTATGCTTTTTAGCCATTATTATAATTATAATAAGCGGAAGTTTGTTTAAATACCAATATCTATTGTTTGTTTTGAAATAAAAACCCGCCTCGACCTTGAATCGAGGCGGGTTTATTTATTCATCTAAATCTTCTTTGGCGAACTTATCGTTTTCTTCTTCGTAGGGATGAGGGCTTGTCGGGTTTAACAAGTCGTCGTCTAAATGCTCGTCTTCTTCGTCGTTGTTTTGGTGGAACGAGGGTGTTTCTTTTTCTGGATCAAGCTCTTCTTCATCAAGGTCATAAAGACCCTTTTTAGTAGTTTTAAGCTTACCCGCCATATTTGTTTTTGTTACAAAACGACCTTTGCCGTCAAGTTTTTAAAAGACGGACCATTTGTTTATGGGATAGTATAACTCTCATTTTTAACGTGTCAACCCCCTTTTTATATTTATAAGGGGATAATTTATTTAAGAACTTTATGTTGGCTTGCTGTTATTGCTATAGCTAGAGCATCGCTTACGTCGTCAATTTTCGGTTTATGAGACAAACAAAGGATAAGGGATACCATTTTTGCTACAGCTTGTTTGTCGGCATTGCCGTTTCCAGTCACAGCTAATTTTACTTCAGATGGAGCAAACTCAAAAAGCTTTACACCACGTTTTATTAGAGTGTTTATAATAACTCCACGCGCTTCCGCTACTTCAAGAGCGGTTTTTTTATTTTTAACAAAGAACAATTTTTCTAAACCTGCTCTGTCGGGCTTGAATTTAGCGATTATTTTTTCTAAACCCTTTCCCAAAAAAAGAAGGCGCAAACTTTTCGTCCCCTTTGGAATATCAAGAAGGCCGCTTTTGAGATGGACAAGGTTGCGGCCGTTGGTTTTTAACAGCCCAAAACCAATGCGAGTGCTGCCAGGGTCAATACCTATAATAATCATAAAGAAAATCAATCAGCATTAGCGTAAACCTTTTCAACGTCTTCGTGGTCTTCTAGAGCAAAAACGAGATTTTCTAGCTCTTTTTTTTGATCAGCCGAGAGGGTTTGTCTGAACTTTGGTTGCCATTCAAGATTTTTTTCGTTTTGTTCGAAAGCCCAACAGACGTTACCAGTTTCAGCCCATTTGGCGTTTTTTTCTTTTAGGATAGCTTTTATTTCTTGAATGGTTTTGTTTTTGCTTGTCGTAACAGCTTTTATAATCATGGCTATACCATTTGGCCCATAAGCTTCTATAATTAGGTCTTCTAAAACCTCTTCGTTGCTTGAGGCTTTTTTTATGGCCCGTTCAATATTTTCTTGAGGAACATTAAATTCTTTAGCTTTTTCGATAGCCGAACGTAACCTTGGATTAAATTCTGGTTTTGGATCTGTTTTTGAAGCAACCGAAATTGCCTTGAGAAGCTTTGAAAAAACTGCACCACGTTTTTTGTCGGCCGCTCCTTTATGTTCTTTTATTTGCTTCCAGTGGCTATGCCCAGCCATTTTATTTATAAAGATTCGTCGTAAGAGAATTCCTTTTTTGGGATAAGATTTTGATCGATTGGCAAAGATATCCAGAATTTTGTACCTCTGTTTAAAATAGAATTAAAGCCAATTTCTCCGCCGTGCCGCTCAATAATATTTTTGGTTATGTAAAGTCCTAAACCACTGCCATTCGGTTCCAGTTGTTGAACATTTGCGCCCCGATGGAATTTTTTGAATAATTTTTTAGAGTCTTCTTCGGGAATGCCAACGCCAGTGTCTTCGATAATAACTTTAACAAAGGGACGATTTTCTTCCTCGGATAAAGTTATTTTAACCTTGCCGTTTACAATGTTGTATTTGATGGCATTCTCGATAACATTTAAAATGGCTGTACCCATTCTTTCCGGATCAATGTTGAGGAAAAGAGGTTTTGTAAAAGAATCAACAAAAAAAATAGTTACTTGGTGTTGTTTTGCAATTGGCTCGGCAGTTCCTATGATTTCTTTTATAAAACTGACAAAATCAACGTTTTTAAAATTATAACCAAATTTACCATCTTCTATTTTTGAAGCATCAAGAAGGTCGTTAGTTATTTTTAAAGCCCGACCAGCAATTAACATGGCTTGATCTAAAATTTCTTTTGCTTCGGGCGGAGAGTTAAGAGTAATTTTTTTTAAATTTTCTAAAGCCCAATTTATCGCCGTTAGAGGAGTGCGGAGTTGATGAGCCGCAACATCAATAAATTCTGTTTTTGATTGCAAAATACTCTTTTCTCTGGTCCGATCCTTTACGACCTTTAGAAAGCCAATTGGTTTGTTGTTGTCTATTAAACGGTGAAGAGTGGTTTCTAAACTTAAAACAGGTTCATCAGTTAAGATTTCCACTATTTGAGGCCAATTATCCGGCTCCGAAAGTTGATGAACAGTGGGGGCAAGAGACGGGAAAATAACTTGGGTAATGGATTTAAATTTTGGATTTTTTATCCAATCCGGATTAATAATTTGGTCTACGATTTCTTCTTCTTTGATTTGAAATATTTCTTGAGCGGCCTTGTTTAATTTTAGTATTTTAAAATTAAGACCGTAAATAATAATGCCATCGTGTAAATACTCGATAATCGTTTCAAGCTCACTTTCCTTAAAAAGAACCTCCTTTTTTATCAAAATAGACGATAGACTAAGGCGAACTAAGAATATTGCGATGCCGATAAATATGGTTGTTGTGATAATAGCAAGAAAAAGAGGTAAGTAAAAAAAACCCACAAAGACTGTAAGTAGGGCAAGGAAAAGGACGGCTAAAAGCGACCAAATCTCCGGTGTTTTCGAAAAAGCCTTGAGCTGTTCTAAATAATAAAAAAAAGAAACTTTCATGAAGGTTAAAGAATAAAAGCTTTCATCGATCCCCAATTTTTCCCTGATTTAGTTTCGATTTTCAGAGGAACAGATATTTTGTAGCAATTTTCCATTAGATTTTTAATGGAATAAGCTGCTTCAATAAGGATATCATCGCTGATTTCAAAGAGCAATTCGTCGTGAATTGTAAGCAAGGGTCTTGCCTTTTTTTCGAGCCAATTTTTTTTCTCTAGCATTAAAAAGCATTCTATCATGGCTTTTTTTAATATGTCAGCACCAAGACTTTGAATCGGCATATTAATAGCCGCTCTTTCTTCGTCGCCACGGATATTGTTTTTCCCCGCAAGACCAAAAAAAAGTCGCCGGCGGCCATTTTCGTTTTTAACAAAACCGAAAGTTTGCGCTTCGGCTTTTATTCTTTCCTGCCAAGTTTTTATTTCTGGAAAATCATTGAAATACTTATTAATAAAAAGCTCCGCTTCTTCTAATTTTAAACCACTCGTTTTACTGAATGCTTTTGCGCCCATTCCATAGATAACGCCAAAATTTAAAGTTTTAGCGATTCTTCTTGTTGTTGGCGTAACTTTATCAAGAGGAATATTAAAAACTTGGGAAGCGGTTAATTCGTGAATGTCTTTGTTTTTAAAAAAAGCGGCCTTTAATTTTTTGTCATTGGATAAATGAGCAAGTATTCTTAATTCCAGCTGTGAGTAATCGAATGATAAGAAAGAAAAACCTTCAGAAGCTTCAAAAGCCGACCTTAAATTTTTTGACCACTCCGATTCTTGAGGAATATTTTGTAGATTTGGCTTTTCCGAAGCAAGGCGGCCGGTTGATGTATTTGTCTGAAGGTAATTGGTGTGGATTTTCCCACTAGCATCAACGAGGTTGATTAACGGTTCGACAAAACCAGATTTGATTTTAAAAAGTTCTCGGCGCTCGAGAATTAAACCGATAATCGGATGTCTGCTTTTTAGTTCGGTTAAAACGTCTTTGTCGGTTCGTCTTTGGCCAGAGCCAGTTTTTTTGGTAAGATCTTTTATTTTTAATTTTTCGAAAAGAAAAAGAGATATTTGTTTTGGCGAGTTTAAATTGAACTTTTCGCCACTTTGGGAAAATATTTGTTTTTGCAAAGTCTCAATTTTTTCCGCAAGAGTTTTATTTAAAGACTCAAGCAGTTTTTTGTTTACCCCAATTCCCCAATTTTCCATTTTTACCAGAACTCTAATTAGAGGCATTTCAAAATCCAAGAATATTTTTTTAAGACCGTATTTTTCTAAATATTTATCCAAAACTTTGAAAAGTTCTTTTTGTAACGCAAGAACGTTTTCTTTTTCCAGCGGTTCGGGACAACCCCTTCCTAAAAAGGTTTTTGCCAAGACTTCTATAGAAAAATCGGTTTGGTCTGGATCAATAAGCCAAGCCGCGAGTTTAATATCGAAAAGCGGATTAATGGCTTCTATGTTTTGCTGGTCAAGATCTTTTAAAATACGCTTCCAGTCAAAAGTTACTTTTAGCAATTGTTCGTCTTTTAAGAGCTCTCTGTTTTTAAAACAATCATTGCTATTTTCAAAAAAAACAACATCCTCCCATTCTTTTTTGGAAGAGTTTTTGTTTTGAAGAGGCTTTTCTTCAAAAATTAGACGATTTATTAAACTTTTAAAACCCAAATTTTCTAAAAACGTTAAGAGTGATTTCTCGTTAAATTTTTTGTAAATAATCTTTTCAAAAGAAATTTCTAAAGGAACTTGAGTGTTTATGGTAGCGAGTTTTTTTGAAAAGAAAGCCTGTTCTTTGTTATCAAGAATTTTTTTGTTCGCCAAATTTTTTGGTTCAAGTTTGTTGTAAAGATTTTCTAAGGTTTTGTACTCGTTTAGTAGTTTTGAAGCGGTTTTAGGTCCGATTCCTTTAACGCCGGGAATGTTGTCCGAAGGATCGCCAACCAACCCTTTATAATCAATAAGCTGTCTTGGTTCAAGGCCGTAGCGGTTTTTAACCGCTTCCTCGTCATAAACAATCGTTTCGCTTATGCCCTTTTTCATTGTTCGGACAACTATTTTTTTATTTTCCACAAGTTGAAGAGCATCTAGATCGCCGGTTAAAATCTCAATTAAAAGTTCTGGCGTGTTTTTAAATTTATTTACCAAAGTACCGATAATATCATCGGCTTCGAAGCCCGGTCGTTCAAAAAAGGGAATGTTGAAATTATTGAAAAGTTCGTGGGCTTTAATTATTTGCCCGACTAATTCATCAGCTGTTTTTGGTCGGTGAGCTTTATAGTCCTTAAACATCTCTTTTCTAAAACTTGGTTCTGGGCGGTCAAATGCCGCAACTATGTAATTTGGTTTATGGTCGTTTAAGATTTTTATAATTAGACTTGTTAAGCCATAAAGAGCGCCGACCGTTTCTCCTTTTGGCGAAGTAAGAGGCGGTAAGGCGTGAAAGGCTCTGTGGATTAGAGAATTGGCGTCAATGAGGAGTAGTTTTTTCATAGAAATTTTAAAGAGTTTTAAATTGAATAATTCTTTCGTTTTTAGCCCTTCCGTGCTTGAAGAAGATAAGAAAAATTTTCTTCGGTAGCATTCCTTTTATTTTTTCAACCCATTCTATAAGAATTATGTTTTTAGGATCGTTGATGATTTTTTTAAGGCCAATAGTATTAAGCTCTTTTTGTTTTTCGATTCTATAAGCATCTACGTGGTAGAAATTTAAAAAACAATCTTTTGATTTTAGAGGATAAACGCGCATAATAACGAAGGTAGGACTTAAGATTTTGCTTTTTATTTTTAGACCTCTTGCGAATCCTTGAACAAAAGTGGTTTTGCCAGTACCTAAATTTCCTTGTAAACCGATAACAAGCCCGCTTTTTATTTTTAGTCTTTTCTTCAGTAGTTTTTTTGCAATTTTTTCAGCTAGTTTTTGAGTTGTTTGTTTTGACGTGCTTTTTATAATCACATTTTAATTATACGCCAAAAACAACGTCTAAAACCAGCGTTTTTGCTGTTATTTTATCGCGCTTTTATCTAATTAGTTAAACCAAGGAACGTTTTTCTGCCGTACCCAAGTGTTTATAAGCGAGAGGGGCGGCAATGCGTCCAGCTGGCGTTCTATTTAAGAGTCCGACTTTCATAAGAAACGGTTCAAGAACTTCTTCAATTGTTCCAACCTCCTCGTTTAATGAGGCACCGAGGGTTTTTAGACCAACCGGACCGCCGTTAAATTTTTTAATGATAGTTAAAAGGAGTTGCCGGTCGGTTTCTTCAAGCCCCAAAGAATCTATTTTAAGAAGTTTAAGGGTTTCGTGGACAACTTTTTCGTCAATATTTTTTAGCTTATTTACTTGGGCAAAATCACGGGCACGTTTTAAAAGACGATTAGCTACGCGGGGCGTGAAGCGGGAGACTTTGGCGAGCACGGTTGTTGCTTCGGGGGTAAGTTCAATGCCGAGAATTTTAGCGGAGCGCTCAAGAATTTTTTCAATATCTTCGTTTTGATAATAATCAAGTCTGAATGTTGCTCCAAAACGAGATCGAAGAGGTCCGGACAATAGATTCGTGCGGGTAGTGGCAGCAATTATCGTAAAAGGCGGCAAATCAAGAGAAAAGGTTCTGGCTGACGGCCCCTTACCGACAATTAAATGAAGTTTGCGACTTTCCATGGCTGGATATAATATTTCTTCGGTCATTTTGTTTATTCTATGAGCTTCATCAATAAAAAGTATTTCATTCGGTTCAATATTAGAAAGTATTGCTGCCACGTCGCCGGCGCGTTCAAGGGCTGGACCGGAAGTTGATCGTATGTTGACGCCCATTTCTTTTCCAACAAGATAAGCAAGGGTTGTTTTGCCTAAACCGGCTTGGCCGTAAAACAAAAGATGGTCGCAATTTTCGTTGCGGCCCTTGGCAGCATCAATAATTAGACGCAAATTAGCTTTTACGTTTTCTTGGCCGACATATTCATTCCATTTAGTCGGCCTCAGAGTTAATTCAAGATTTTGATCATCTTTATTTGAATTAGTGATTTTTTTCATAGAATTTGTTAAAATAGTAAAACTCTGGTTTCGTGTTAACTATTGACAAATAAAATAATCTATGCTAAGCTTTTTGTAGTTAATAGAAATGATTTTTTAGAACCTCTTTTAAGACCTGTGGGCAAAGGGGTACTTTCTTAGAACTTTAGGGCTAACCTGGTTTTGACTGGGTAGTTCCTCGGAAATACCCTCCCTTTTCTGATGCTTTCAGAAAAGATTTCCACATAATAAGCCATTTCCGGCTTATTGCCCACAGATCTTAAAATTACGGGTTTTTCTTTTTATCTTGTTAATTTTTTTAAAAACAAGTAGTTGGCCCGGTTAGTCTTTCAATTTCGTCTTTGCTGGTGATGCCTTTTAATACTTTTAATATTCCGTCTTCTTGCATTGTAGTCATCCCTTGTTCTTTTGCCAAGTTCATAAGTTCAATTTCGGTCGGATTTTGATAAATTTTTTGTTCGATTTTTTCGTCAACCAAGAAAAGTTCAAAAATAGATGTCCGACCTCGATAACCTAAACCGCCGCACAGATCACAACCTTTCGTTTCAAAAATAGAGAAATTTTTGTAATTTTCTTTATTCACTCTCTTCGGAAGAGAGTTTAAAAAAGCGTTTATTTTTATTTTTGTTTTTTCGTCAATTATTTTCTGCGTCTTACAATAAAGACAAAGAACCCTTGCTAATCTTTGGGCGATTACCAGGGAAAGAGCTGGTCCCAAAATTTGAGGTTTTGCGCCAAGATCAATAAGGCGTGGAATAGCGCCGATCGCGTCATTGGTGTGGAGCGTGGAAAAAACGATATGACCGGTTAGGGCCGCGTTCATGGCGATTTCGGCCGTTTCTCGATCGCGGATTTCGCCGACCAAAATTACATTCGGATCTTGCCGCAAAATAGATCTTAGACCGCTCGCAAAAGTGTAATTGGCGTCAGAATCAACTTGAGTTTGGGAAATTCCTGGCAGATGATATTCAATTGGGTCTTCAACGGTAATGATTTTTATTTCCGGTTTAAAAACAAATTTAAGAAAAGCGTAAAGCGTAGTTGTTTTACCCGAACCAGTGGGTCCCGTGTTTAAAATAAGTCCGTTCGGTTTTTTAATTCCAGCTTTAACGATTTCAAGATCGTCTTCGCGCCAGCCCAAATCTTCCAAATTAACTTTTAGAGCGAGCGGATCGAGCAAGCGCAAAACAATAGTTTCGCCGTATTCAGAAGGAATAACCGAAGTCCTTATTTCTATGTCGCGGTCTTTTAAGTCAATAGTGAATCGGCCGTCTTGAGGTTCATCAATAATATTGAGTTTTAAATTCGACAGAAGTTTTATTCTGGTGACGATTGAGTGATAGGTTGGATGGGAAAACTCTTCATAAGCCGTATGAAGCAAGCCGTCTATGCGAAGTCTTAGTTTGTTGGCTTCAGCTGACGGCTCTAAATGGATATCGGACGCTTTTAAAGCTAGGGCGCCGGCAAGGATAATTTCCGAAATCTGAGAAACTAAAGAACCCTTAAAATCTTTTATAGTAGTTGTAAACGATTGAAGATTTTTAATAGAAGCTAAGAGTGTTTGTAGGTTTTGTTCGTCAATTTCAACTCGGCCGCTTATTTCTTTGGCGTCATCAACTACATATTGATAATAACTCCAGGCATGTTGAAGACCAGTTAACGACGTGATGACAATTTGGACTTCATAATTCTTTTTTAAGTCTTCAATAATTTTTTTAGCTTCTGGTTTTTCCGGATTAAAACAAGCAACGAGCAGTTTTTTTCTTAAAAGCTGGAGCGGCACAAGAAAAGCTTTGCGCGCTTCTTGTTCGGGTACGAGTTTCATGGCTTTTATTTCTGTAGGAACTTTTACGGATATTAAATCAAGATAGGAGAGGCTAAATTGGTTAGCGCGGCGCTTAGCGTCATTTTCTTCGGCTAATTTTCTTTGTTTTGCAAGTTGTTCGTCCAAGTCTTTAGTTTGGAACATTATATTTAAAGCCTAACTTAAGCGCGTCTAATTTGCAAGGTAAAAGCTAGGTTTTTAAAGGTCTTCTTGGTCAATTTTACTATTGACTTTTAAAGTGTATATGGTATAATACAAGAAGTTAATTTAAATGATAGTTTAATATAAGGAATTTGTTATGAAAAACTTTGTGTTTTTTCTTGTAATGATTTTTGCACTTACTGTATCGGTAAATGCTCAAATTGAATTTGGCATCAAAGTTACCCTTGATCCGGACGGCGCTCTAAAAAGACTTGGGATTGGACAAGGAACAGATGTAATTATTGAAAATAACAATCCGTTTTATGCCAGATTATTTTCTGGAAATAAGCTTGTTGGGGTTTTGGTTCCTGGTCAAACTGCGATTGCGCGTAATATTACAACCGGATTTGATCAGACACCGTTAGCGTTAGTGGCAAAAATGTATTCTGATGAAAATTATCAGAATTTCGTTGGTGCATCAGGTATAATTATTTGGATAAATGGAAACCCAGCTTATTCAGGAGATCGTGTAAAAAGATGGGTAATTGATTTTGGAGCCATTACTTTTGTTGATAACAGGTATTCTTATTATCAAAACGGGTATGGAAATCTTGCGTATCCGTTTCCGAAAAATATGAGTCCAATCTTAATAAAGCTTCCGACCTTGCCTTTGAGATCTATTACTGAGTGGCAGTTTGTTAATGTTACTTTGTATGATGCAGTAATCGAAATAAGCGGAGTGCCGGTTGTTAGATTGGCTTCTGGTGCAATCTATTACGATTGGAAAGCAAATGATAGAAGCTACGAGCTGCAAGCTCAGATAGTAGTAAGATTTTGTCAGGGTGATTTGCAGATTGGCCGTTGGGATGGTGGCAGTTTTGAAATAGCGGCTGGTGGAAATCTAAATTCTCATCCGCATGCTCTCCAGTATCTGTTGGGTCCTGATAAAAATCAGCGACCGTATTAGTTAAGTGGTATTTGTCCCGTTTCGCAAGAAACGGGACATTTTTATTGCTTTCAAGGGTTGTCAAAACTACAATTAGATTAATGCCAGAATTACCCGAGGTTGAAACAATTGTTCAAGGGCTCAACAAAAAAATAAAAAACAGGATTATTGAAGATTTGTGGACTGATTGGCCTAAGTATTTTCAATTACCGAAAAGCAAAATAGCTTTTTTAAACCGTGTAAAAAATAAGAAAATTTTGAATGCTGAAAGACGAGGTAAAAATATTTTATTTAATTTATCTAATAATTATATTCTTTTGATCCATCAAAAATTAAGCGGTCATTTAATGGTCGGTAAATGGCAATATTTCCCAAAAGGCTTTAAAGCGTCAAAGTCAAATTCAAAATTAAATATTGCTTGGCGGGGGGCAAAATGGATACCTAGCAATAAAAACAGTTCAATTGCCGAGCCAATAAATAGATTTATCAGGCTTATTTTCTTTTTAAATGATGGTAATATGATTGCGCTTTCTGATTTGCGGAGATTTGCTAAGGTTTTGTGTGGACCAAAAAAAGAGATTTTAAATTTGCCGGAAATCAAAAATTTAGGATCTGATCCGTTAGATTTAAAATTTACTTTTAAAAGATTCAAAGAAATTTTTAAGCCGTTGGCTAATAAGAAAAAAGGAAAAATCAAGCAAATTTTAATGGATCAGACTTTTATAAGCGGCATTGGCAATATTTATGCTGATGAAATTTTATGGGAAGCAAAAATTCACCCGTTAACTAAAATTAGGAAGCTAAACATAAAAGATTTTCAAAGAATTTTTACCGCAATAAAGAAAATTTTAAAAAAAGCAGTTCAATTGCGCGGCACTTCAATTGATGATTACCGCGATGTCTCGGGCAAAAAGGGCAATTATAGCAAAGAACTTAAGGTTTATCAAAAAGAAAATGATTTTTGCAGGCGTTGCGATGCTAAAATAAAAAGAATTGCAATAAATAATCGTTCTTCGCATTATTGTCCCAGATGTCAGAAATTAAAATAAAATGATTATTTTTTTATACGGTCCAGATTCTTATCGGCGGAATTTAAAACTTCGCGAGATATTAGGATCTTACCAAAAAAAATACAGTGAAACTGATATTATTTCTGTTGATTTAAGCGAAAACAATGATTGGTTTAAAATCCGGGATTTTTTAAATCAGCCATCGATGTTCGTTGATTCAAAAATCGCTTTAGTGAAAGAAAGCGATTTTGTAGATGATAAGGGATGGTTTGAGGTTTTAAAAAGCCAGCTTAAAACCCCAAAAACATTTTTAATTATTTCCGACAAGAACGAACCAAAAAAAGAAACAAAATTTCTTTTGGAAAAACCCGTTCAATTTCAATTTTTTGAGGAATTAGAAGACCGCTTACTTGAATTTTTTATAAAAAAAGAAGCAAATGCCAGAAAATTAATTTTTAGCGGAGAGGCGTTAAAATTTTTTGTAAAATATATAAACAGTTTTAATGAGCGAAGTTGGCTTGCGATCAATGAATTGGAAAAAATATCGTTGGCTAATTTTAAAAACCCGATTACCCTTCAAACTTTAAAGCTTGCTATCTATTGGTCTGCAACATTTGAAGTTTTTAAAATTGCGCGGGAAATAATTTCTTACAAGACTGTTAAAGAAAGAATAAGGTTTTTAGAGCGCGCTTTTTTGCAGGGCGTTTCAGCAGCTTATTTGTTTAATTCTCTTGGTTTTCAGGCAAGGGGAGATACGCTTCTGCGTTTAGCGGATTATGATGTTGCTGTAAAAAGCGGCAAATTAGATTACGAGGAAGCGCTTCTTGATTTTGCAATTAGGTTTTAGCTTGTTGAAGCGATTTTTTTTGACAAGCGAGATTTTAATCGGTTTGCTTTGCCGGGCTTGATTAAATCCACTTTCGCCATTTTATCCAAAGTTTTATAAACAAGAGAAAGTTGTTTTTTGATTTCTTCTTTATTTCCGGCTGCAAGCGTTTTTTTGTATTCTTTAATAACGCCTTTTAATTTTTTCTGGCGTTCAATGTTTCTATTATAACGGCGGATATTTTGGCGCAAAGCTTTTTTTGCTGATTTTATTCTAGGCATTTGAATTAAATTATAAGGCCGTGCGCGGCCCAAAGTCAAATTCGACGCTTATTATAGTCTTGTTATAATAAAAACAAGAATGTTTTACACTATTAAGGGAATTTTAACTGAAAAAGGAAATAATTTTTTTGCGGTGGAATTAAACGGCATCGGGTTTAAAGTTTTGGCGAGCGAGCAGAATCTTTTGAAATTGCCTTCTTTGGGAAGCGAGCTTAAGATTTTCACTTTTTTATATGTTCGCGACGAGCAATTTGAGCTTTATGGGTTTTTAGAAGAGCAAGAAATGAAACTTTTTGAAATGTTAAATATAGTGGCTGGAGTGGGGCCTAAAACCGCGCTTGGCATTTTAGATGTTGATACAGCGCCGAACATAACAGCGGCAATTATTGAAAAAAGAGCCGATCTTTTGACTCATGCGTCGGGCATTGGTCAAAAAACAGCTGAACGAATTATTTTGGAATTAGCGAACAAACTTAAATTGCCGCACGCAAAAACTCTGACTGAAGAAGCAGATTTGAATAGGGAAGTTGAGGAAGCGCTTGTAGGATTGGGTTATTTGCGCAGTGATGTGAGAAAAATTTTGGAAAAAGCCGGCAAAGATTTAAAAACCGTTGAAGAAAGATTGCGTTTTGCTTTGTGTGAGTTAGGTCGGCGAAGATATTGAGTATGGCGAATTTAAAATCGTTTTATCATTTGATTTTAGCTTTTTTAGGAAGCGTTATTTTTCGATGTCCCAGCCGGCGTCTTTTTATGGTTGGCGTGACCGGCACCAAAGGCAAATCAACGGTAATTGAGCTTATTAACGCGATTTTGGAAAAGGCCGGCAAAAAAACCGCTCTTTTTTCTTCGGTTAGAAAAAAGATATGCGACCGAGAGTCTAAAAACATTTCCGGCAATACGATGCCTGGCCGGTTTGTAATTCAGGAGTTTTTGCGAGAAGCCGTAAAAGCTAAATGCGAATACGCTTTGATTGAGGTTACTTCTCAGGGGGTGTTGCAGCATCGGCACAAGTTTATTGATTGGGATGCGGCGATTTTTATTAATCTTGCGCCAGAACATATTGAAGCGCACGGTTCGTTTGAAAAATACCGCGATGCTAAAGTTGAATTTTTTAAATACCTTAATAAGTCTAAAAAAGAAATAAAATATTTTTTTATCAACGAAGAAGACTCTAATCATCATTATTTTGAGGAAGTAGTCAAAAATGTCCCGGGCGGAAAAATCATTTTTTTCAGCCGAGAAAGATTTATTAAAGAAGACTTATGGTCTCATTATGATTTAAATTCAAAAGAAAGCCGTTGTCTGATCGGTGAATGGTTGGTGGCGGATTTTAATTTAGAAAATGCTTCCGCGGCCGTAGCTTTTGCTCGGTCTAGAAATATTAATTGGAACATAATCAAAGAAGCCTTGGAGAATTTTAAGGGCGTGCCGGGCCGGCTTGAATTTGTCCAAAAATCGCCTTTTGCGGTCGTGATTGATTATGCTCATACGCCGGATTCTTTAAAAAAAGTTTACGAAACATTAGAGCCGTCATCGTTTTCACCACGTTCAGTCGGAAAAATGATTTGCGTTTTAGGTTCAGCAGGCGGCGGCAGAGACAAGTGGAAGCGCGCGGAAATGGGCAAGATTGCCGCGACTTATTGCGATAAAATAATTTTGACTAATGAAGATCCGTACGATGAAAATCCTGCTGATATTTTAAAACAAATTGAAAATGGTTTTTTGGAAGCGCCGCGGTCGCGGTCTAAACCAGAAAATTATTTTAAAATTCTTGATCGCCGGAAAGCTATTAAAAAAGCCATATCTTTAGCTCAAAAAGGCGATGTGGTTGTGATTACCGGAAAAGGCAGCGAACAATTTATTCATTTAGAACGCGGCAAAAAAATTTCTTGGAATGAAAGAAAAACAGTTGAAGGAGCATTAAAATCTTGAAAATGAGGCTTTATAAAGTTTTAAACCACACCGCAGACATAAAACTTCAGATTTTCGGCCATACAGAAGAAGAGCTTTTTCAAAACGCGGTTTTGGCATTAAATTCTGTTCTTTTGGGCGGGGAGCAAAAAATAGAATTTATTTCCCAAGGTTATGAAAAAATTGTTATTAAAAGCAATAATTCTGGTTTTTTGCTCGTAGCTTTTTTAAACGAAATTTTAACAAGAAGCCAGATTAATAAAAAAGTTTATGAAAAAATCAAATTTTTGAAATTTAATGAAACAAATTTAGAGGCCCAGATTTTTGGGAGAAATGTGAGAATTTTTAAAGAAGACATAAAAGCCGTGACTTATCATGACGTGAAAATTAAGAGAAATAAAAAGGGCATATTAGGAACTATAATTACGCTTGACATCTAAGTTGAAGCACTATAATATCTTTATAGCTCATTTCATCGAACTAAATAACAAATAAAAGGAGATGCATCATGAGTGTTTTAAAAGTTCTGGAATGTTCTTCTAATTCCGACCATATAGTGATAGCGGGAGACCGGTTTTGTCGGTGTGGCGCGAAAACGAGATATGTACCCCATAAGCGGTTCGCAGTGTGTAATTGGTGTAATGAACTTGTTGGTGTAGGAGGGCACTGTCGATATTGTGGGAGAATTTACGAGGAAGCTACAACTGTTCGTCCAAAAAATTTTGTCTCAAAATACGTTTCTCTGATTGATAAGATCTTTAGTAGTTTTGCAGCGACTCTCGGTTTTATAACAGTATGCGTAATGTTAGTGCCCATAATTATAATGATTGGTTCGCTTTTTGGTTTACAAATTTCTGGACCTCTTGCCGTATTGATGGTCGCGATGTTTGGAGGAATTAGTTTTGGAATTAGCAATAGACATAGTGGTTTTTGAATTAAGCAATAATCTTTGAATATATTTTGTGATATATTTTGGGTAAGATGTAAGATTTTTTAGATAATTTAATTTTTAATCCCACCCAATATGGCCGGGTGGGATTTTGCTACAATTAGTTTGAATGGATAAAAGCATTTTGAATAAAATCAGCGATTTTATTTGGGAAATTCCGCAAAGCTATCAGCAGGACATGCGTGTGCCAGCCAGGATTTTTGCGAGCGAAAAAATTTTGCGCGATGTTTTAAAAGACGAATCTTTGGAACAGGTGGTGAATGTTTCAACTTTGCCCGGTATTCAAAAATATTCTTATGCCATGCCGGATATTCATGAAGGATATGGGTTTCCTATTGGCGGGGTGGCGGCAATGGATATTAATGAGGGCGTGATTTCGCCGGGCGGTATTGGTTTTGACATAAATTGCGGCGTGCGGCTTTTACGAACAGAAAAAACATTTGATGAAATAAAAAATAAAATTTCAGAGTTTACAAGTGCAATTTATAAAGAAGTGCCGTCAGGTGTCGGAGTTGGCGGTCGGTTTAAAATGGTTAACAAAGAATTGGATGCAGTTTTAGCGTACGGCGCAGAAGAAATGTTAAAAAAAGGATACGCTATGGAGGATGATCTGAAAAATTGTGAATCCGGCGGTTGTTTAAAAGAAGCTGATCCGGGCTTAGTTTCAAAACGTGCCAAAGATCGCGGGCGGGATCAATTAGGTACAATCGGCGCCGGCAACCATTTTATTGAAATTCAAAAAGTCCAGGAAATTTTTAATGAAGAATGTGCGAGAAAATGGGGTTTATTTAAAAACCAGATAACGATTTTAATTCATTGCGGATCGCGTGGTCTTGGCCATCAAGTAGCGACAGATTATATTCAAACAATGTTAAATTCGCTTTCAAAATATAATATTTCAGTTTGCGATTCGCAGCTCGCCTGTGCGCCTTTTAGCTCTTACGAAGGTCAGAATTATTTTGGCGCAATGTCCGCAGCCGCGAATTTTGCTTGGGCTAACCGGCAGTTGATTACTTGGGAAGTGCGGGAGGCGTGGCGTAAGGTTTTTGGTTTTACGGCGGGTTTAGAATTGAAACTTGTTTATGACGTGGCGCATAATATTGCAAAAATAGAGGAATACGGCGGTAGAGAGATGGTTGTTCACAGAAAAGGGGCAACCAGGGCGTTTCCGGAGCAGCCGGTTCTGATTCCTGGGTCAATGGGCACAGCTTCTTATGTTTTAGTTGGCGCCGAAGAATCACTGAAAAGCAGTTTTGGAAGCTGTTGCCATGGGGCGGGTCGGGTTATGTCGCGAACTAGAGCCAAAAAAACTGTCCGCGGTTCAGAATTAAAAAAAGACTTGGAAGAAAAAGGCATTTTTATAAAAGCCGGCTCAATAGCAGGATTGGCCGAAGAAGCGCCGGTTGCTTATAAAGACATAGATGAAATTGTAAGCATTGTTCATGAAATAGGATTGGCAAAAAAAGTGGTGCGATTAAAACCATTAGGAGTAATTAAAGGATAATAAAAAGCCGATTATTCAATCGGCTTTTTTAATTCTTGCACCAATTTTCTGACCTCATCATTAGAAAGACTTGTAATATCTTCTACTTCATAAGAAATATATTTATATCGTGGACAATTCATGCTAACAAGCGAGGCTCGAGAGAAACTCAAGCGAGGATATTGTTTTTTTAAGGCATTAAAAAACAAAAATCTTGCTTGTGCTTCAGTTTCTGCCCAGCGATAAAGTTCAAATGGCGTGTTTGAATTTCGGATTCTAATTTCTCCGACGCCGACAAATTTTCTTTTTTTCGTTTCCAATTCAATTTCCTTTCCATTTTTTAATAAAAATTCTATAAATAACAATATCGCCTAGAGACAAACCTAGAAAAAAACCGAAAGCCATTGAAGCAACCATTGCGAAAGGCTTGTTAAAAAGAATTATCCCAATAAAACCTAAAATAAGAACAAGCTGTCCGTAATTCTTTATTGTTCCGCGCCAATTCAATTTAAAAAAACAAAGAGTATTTTTCTTCAGTTTTTGTTTAAGGGAAAGATAAGAAAAAATATAATTAAGCAAAAAACACGCAATAAAGATTGGCAAGAAGTCCAGGTAAAGATTTCCGAAATCCATTATAAATCCTTATATTTGGTTGTAAGATTCTGTTGTAATTATACATTTTAATAAATTGAAAGTCAAGACTTGTTTTAAAATCATAGCTTATTTAGTTCGTTGGTTTATAATAATTAAGGGATTTATCCCGTTAGAGACAATAATTCCATGATTTTCAAAACAAGCCTTATGATATATAAGAAAAGTCGATTGCCGTTAAAACGGCTGATTTACGGTCGTCCGAAGACGACCTGTCTCTAACGGGATGAAACTTACTTTTTGTGGTGGGGCAAAGTCAGTAACAGGTTCCAATTATTTACTTGAATCTGGAGGCAAGAAAATTTTAATTGATTGCGGACTTCATCAGGGCGGTTCTTATTCTGAATCCCAGAATTTTGAACCATTTCCTTATAAACCGGAGGAAATTGAAGCGGTTTTTATTACTCATGCTCATATCGATCATATTGGTCGTTTGCCTCAGTTTTGCCGGGCGGGTTTTAGGGGTCAGATTTTTTCAACGCCGCCCACTAAGGATTTTGGTGAATTTTTACTGTTAGATTCTGAGCATATTCTTCGGGAAGAAGCGCAAAAACGGAAAAAGCCGCCGCTTTATGAGATTAGCGATGTGGTAGCGACCATGGCTTTGTGGCACAAAGTTTCTTATCACGAAAAAACAAACATTTCTGGTTTTGAAATTGAATTTTTTGATGCTGGTCATATTTTAGGTTCAAGTTCGATTGTTATTTCTGTTGAAGGCAAGCGAATAGTTTTTTCCGGAGATTTGGGCAATAATCCGTCGCCATTTATCAATTCAACGGAATATATTGAAAATGTTGATTACGCGCTTATTGAATCGGTTTACGGCAATAGGATTCATGAAGAAGTGGATCGTCGTAAGGAAATCCTGGAAGATTTAATTGAAGATACGGTAAAAAACATGGGTGTTTTTTTGATTCCGGCTTTTGCTCTGGAACGGACTCAGGAAATGATTTTTGAGCTTAATGGACTTGTTGAAAATGGTCGGATTCCCAGAGCGCCGGTTTTTATTGATAGTCCCTTAGCCATAAAACTTACAGCCGTTTACCAGAAATATTCTGAAAATCCGCTGTATTTTAATTCAGAGTCAATGAGATTATTAAAAAAAGGTGATGCAATATTTAATTTCCCCGGACTTAAGATGGCGCTCACCACCGAGCAATCTAAGGACATAAATAACGTGCCGCCGCCAAAAGTTATTATTGCCGGTTCCGGCATGTCAAATGCCGGAAGAATTTTACATCACGAGTTGCTTTATTTATCAGATCCCAAGAATACGATTTTGATTATCGGTTATCAAGCCAGCGGATCGCTCGGTCGAAACTTAATTGATGGTGCGAAAACTGTGAAAATTTTTGGGAAAACCGTTTCTGTTGGATGTAAAACAGAATCGATCAGCGGTTATTCGGCGCATGCGGATCAGAACCAGCTCTTAAAATGGGTAGAACCGATGCGTTTAAGTGTTAAAAAAGTTTTTGTGGTTCAAGGCGAAGAAGATCAGGCCTTACCGTTAGCCCAGAAAATAAGAGATGAATTAGCGGTTGAAACCGAAGTTCCTTCACCGGGCGATACCGTGGTGTTATAATAGTTAAGATAGAACCATGTCTAGAAAAATAATTCCCGTTAAAAGTCACGCCGAACATAGCCACAAATTAAAATATAAAATTTGCGTTTCTGGCGCAGCTGAAACCGGCCATTGCAACAAAGATGCTTTGGAAAAAGCCGAAATTGTCGGACGGGAAGTAGCAAAAAGAGGATTAGTTTTGGTGACTGGCGCGACGACCGGCATCCCTTATTGGTCGGCAAAAGGCGCAAAAGCTGAAGGAGGGATTGTGGTTGGTTTTTCGCCGGCGGCTTCAAAAGCCCAGCATATAAAAACATATCATTTGCCGACTGATTATCATGATATTATTGTTTATACCGGTTTTGAGTATGCCGGCAGAAATTTAATTTTAACAAGGTCATCTGATGCAATTATTGTGATTTGCGGCCGTTTAGGCACTTTAAATGAATTCACTATTGGTTTTGAAGATCAAAAACCGATGGGTATTCTTTTGGGTAGTGGCGGCGTGGCTGATTTAATTCCTGGCCTTTTGGAAAATGCTCATCGGGGTCCAGGCAAAGTAATTTTTTCTCATGATCCGGCCGAACTTCTTGATAAACTTCTCGATTTAGTTGAATCTGAAGAAGAAGCAAATAACGTAAAAGGTCGGGTGTTTTAAATATTTCCGTGGCAACAAAAAAAGAACCAAAACCAATCGGTGTAGTCACTCACTATTTCGGCGGCATTAGCGTGGCAATTGTTAAATTTAACAAAGCCGTTGATGTCGGCACCAAAGTGCATTTTAGGGGGGCAACCACTGATTTTGAAGAAACAATAAAATCAATGCAGTTTAATCATGAAGATATTAAAACCGCCAAGAAAAATCAGGAAGTCGGCATTAAAGTTGGCGATAAAGTAAGAGAAGGCGATGAAGTTTATGCCGTTGAAGAATAAGGTTATTTTTTGATAAATTGTTATGGGTAAAAATTCAGTGCTAGCAATTGGATTGTTGGCTGGTACGATTATTGGCGCAGGGATTTTTTCACTGCCTTATATTGTAAGCCGCTTAGGTATTTTAAGCGGTTTTTTTTATTTAATTGCTTTTGCGTTGATTTATTTTTTTATTCATTTTATGTATGCTGAAATAATTAAAGCCGGTAGCGAAAAGCACCAGTTTTTTTATTTTGCGGAAAAATATTTGTCAAAAAAAATCGCTCATTTCGCTTCTTGGGTAGTGCTTGCCGGTTTGGTTTTCGCTCTTACAGTTTATTTGATTTTAGCGCCGACTTTTTTTGAAATTGCTTTTGGTATTTCGGCAAATTTAGCAGTTTTTATTTTTTGGTTTTTAGGATCAGTTTTTATGTTTGCCCGTCTTAATGTCCTTGGTTGGGCGGAAGTTTTGGGAATAGTTGGTATCTTTAGCATTATTTTTATAGTTCTTTTTTCTTCTTTTGGTTTAGAACTTAAAACGCCGATTTTTCAAAAAATTGATTTACCACTATTTCTTTTGCCGTTCGGGCCTCTGCTTTTTTCTTTAGCTGGTCGGTCAGCTATTCCGGAGGTGGTGGCGGAATATAAAAGCGCAGCAAAACAAGGAAAAGTAATTAATCTGAAAAAAGTGATTTTTTGGGGAACGATTATCCCAGTAATTGTTTACGGATTTTTTATAGTAAGCGTCCTTAAAATAAGTCCTCAAGTGTCGCCGGAAAGTCTAGACAGTTTAACGGGTTTATCACCCACACTTTTTTCTCTTTTAGGAATAATGGGACTAATTACGCTTTGGACTTCTTATTTTGTTATTGGCATTAACGTAAAAGATATTTTATCTCTTGATTTAAAATACCCTAAATTTATCAGCGCCTTAATTGTTCTTATTGTTCCGCCTCTTTTTTATTTTTTGGGCATCAGGAATTTTTTGGAAACTTTAAGCATTGCCGGCGGCGTATTTGTGGCATTGGAGAGTATTTTTGTGGTTATGATGTGGCAAAAAGCTTTTCCGACGAGTAAATGGCGTCAGATAAGTTTTTTGCTTTATGCTGTTTTTATTGCCGCCATTGTTTATCAATTTATAAATTTTGTATTTTAAGTTTGTTTTAGAAACAGTGAATCCCAAATTACATTGAACATTGCGCTTTGCATTTGCGCTAATTCCTCGCTTTCGATTAAAACCATTACTAAGTCAGCTTTAAGAGAAAACATTGCAATTTTGTTTTTCCACATAAAAGTAAGGCCGTGATATTCGTATTTTACCGGAATAATTCTCACTTCTCTTAATTCCTGGGGTCCTAAGCGTTGCCGTTCGCGAGCTTTTGGCGATTCGCGCAAAATTACTTTGATCGGAATTTTCGCTTTAATGCGCTTTTTTACAAATTCAGGAAACACTTCATCAAGAACAGTAAAAAGATCGTCAGCTGAAGAAAAAGCTTTTAGTTCTTTAGCTTCTTTTAGGATTTCTTCAAGCATGATTCGCGCGCCTTCTTTGCCTTGGTAAAAACGGACTGTGGGGCGCGTTTTTGCTTTTCCGTATAGTGCTGTAAATTCCGGTAAAGCGTGTTCTAAAAGTTTGGCGCGTTCTTTGGCAAAATCAGAAAGTTTTTTAGGTTCTTCTGTGCCGTAGTTCAAAACATTATGCTTTTGAAGCGAGTACACCAATGCTTTATTTTTTAAAGACTCTAAAATTTCATACGTGGTAGATCGGGCGATGCCCGCTTTTCTCGCAATCTTCTGCACAGAGGATTGGCCGAGTTCAAGCACAGCAAGATATACTGACGCTTCCTTTTGATTTAATCCGAATTGTTTAAGAATTTTTTCTAAATCCATAAAAATACGTGCGTTTTAATTTATCTTTTTAAAATCAAATTTATAAGTTTGGTTTATAGACTCGGTTAAATATTAAATTTATTGTTTCAGCATTCCTTTGATTTCTAGTATCTTTGTCGGAATTTCCGACAACAAGGATTATATAAATAATAGCATATTATATCACTTTTGTAAGCAGATTGAATAATGACGTCGGCAATGTTGACATTTATAATAAAATATGCAATGATAAAGACAGTTAATTAACAATTTGTTTAATAATTCAAAAAAGGAGTTGTAGAAATGAAATGAAAGTAGAACTAGAATCATTAGAGCTTTTTCAAGCCGATATGGTTGTATGGAACAAAACCGAAGAGTTTCTGATTGTAACAGGTGACCATAACACTACTAAAGGACGGGAATTCTTTGGTCAGCGCGAGCAGGCTTATAATAATGCTATCGAAAAAGCGGCTGAAGCAGGTTATAAACTTGTTGTAAATCATTATGAGCCAAACCGATGGATCCGCTATGCCAACAATCCTCGAGCTGTTGGTAAAATTATTGGATTGCCCATGAAAATAAAAAGAGATGCGCATGGGAATTGGAATTCTTACGATGTTGCGTCGGTGATTGATAAAACTTGGGATGAGATAATGGTATAAACCCCGAAAAGGTACTTACGATGACGAGTATTTTACTTTAGCTGAAGGCAGGTGTGAGTTAGAGCAAGCGGGAGAAAATTTTCGGTTGGTGGGCAGAGGTTATCAATGTTCTTTCTTGGATTTTAACCCAAAACTACTTTCGATGACTTTAATTCCTATATCAAAGGACTTAAATCTATTCCTATGTTGGACCGCAACTCTCTTTGGCAGGAAGTAATATTTGATCCCGAGCCATTTAGCAAAGAACCGGCGGTAGGTCCAGATGGTAGGGTAGATGTAAAAGAAGCCTTGGGAAGACTGGGAAAGTGGTATATAGATAGCGACTAAAAATCAAGCCAGACGGGTGGGATAAAAATCGTTTCACCCATCTATTAATCTGAAATAATTAAAACAAAAATCATTCATTAAAATAAGGAGATTCAAAATGAAATCAATGCAAATTACTCGCCACAACAGGCGAACAAATGGCAGGACATCTGACTCACATCAGGTGGTCAAAATCATCACTGATTTGGAAACCGCCAAGCAGGCGTTTTCAGAAATTGACAAACGCTTTGCTAAGGTAGCTGGCACGTCAGTCGGGCGGAAACTGATGACTGCTATCCTTTGGGTAGCAAAACCGGTTCTGCCAAGTAAATGGTATCAAAACTGGGAGCGGAGACTGTCCTTGCTTGAAAATATTCGGGCCGAGCTTTCGAGCTTGATCGAGGAGGTGGAGGTGGCACTGATCAGCTTAGCCGAGCTAGCCACCACCAAGCAGGCTGAACTTAAAGAGTACGGAGTTCAGCTCAAACGAGCCAAGGAAGAGCAATGGGACGTTAAACAACTCCGTGAATACCTGTTCGAGGTAGGAAGGGTGCCGAATGCACCAGAAATTTCCTGGCTTCTCGATGAACAACTGGAGCTGCTGACACCAGTGCAACTTGCTGACAAAAAGGATGAGTTACTCCAAGTATTGGAGAGTAACATCCACGTCGGCGAGCAAGTTATCCAACTGATGGCAAAAGTAGCTGAAGCTGGATTAGAGACGCTCGAAAAGGCGGCTATTCAGTACTGGGGCCTGTCCGAGTTCATAGAACCGCTCGAGGTGTTACGTCAAGCAGCCACAAACGCGGTGGCAGTAAAAAAGTCATCGTTCGAAGCAAAGGAAATTGTTCATCAGTACCTCGGGCAGATTGTATCCAACGTGGAACTCAGTATCGAGGCGACTGAACTGCTGCGACAGTTCTTAATCACTGGGCCAGAGACGCATCAGGAACTAACCGAGTATGTGGGGCGACTTGATAACAAAATTCAAGGTCTCTACAACTCAGCCAAACGCAGCCAGCTAAAGCAAAGCAGGATTAACCTCTTGTCGCGTACGCCTACACCTACGCCCATCAGTGATTTGTTATCACCCCAACCGGCCACCAATAATGCCGGTTAAGGAGGATGTCATGAACACGATATGGGGTAAGGATAAGGCGCTGGTTTACCTGGGTGCTCTTGAGAACGCACTCAACGGCTTCTTAGTTAACCACCGATTCAACGAACCGCTGTGTATTCTGATTCGTGACATTCTGTTGCGGTACCTCACGCGCCAGCACAACTACTTGGCCAATAAAAAGGCGGTAATACTACCGCTAGGTTGGAGTGGCTTTCCACTACTCAAGCGAATGCGGCTCGATAGCGCTGCCTACCTAGGTAAGATCGTACGAACTATCAAACCCGACCTGTGCTGCCCCAAGCGAATGAAGTGCTATACCAAGGATGACTGGGAGAAAGAGTGGTGTTCTGCGAGGGCACCAACACTAGTACTCGAGGTTAAGCCAGAGCTGCAGGAGGATGACCGTACATTGTGGTTGTGGTGGCAGGTATCCAAGTCGCACTGGCTAAAACGAGTCAATCAAAGAGCTCTAGAAGAGGGAGAATGGCGAGTCGAATTAGGTGATGGCGACGAATTCTGGGTTAACCCTAATGACTTTGTAGATTGCTATGGCCTTCGGTGTAAGGGGGGCGATGGAGGTCAAGAACTAGTCGTCGGGCTATCGAGAATGACAAGCGGCGGTAGGTTAGAAAATCTTGACGACAGGTGGCGGCGGGTGTTAAAGCCCAAGCTATTGGTAAAGCTTAAATCGATACTGTCCTCTAAAAAGGTAACCCATTTTCTTAACAGTACGATTGTCAGGTCGCTCATCATCACTGGTTTGGTTGTCTCGGTCGTCGCCATCATTATTATAGGAAGTACAAAACCAGCAGATAGTACTGAACCAAGAAAAAGGTATACATACCTGCTTTCGGAGAGTGAACGTAAACATTACTCCCCGGAATGGAAGCAAAAGATATTAGCACGTTATCAACAAGGAGACACCGTCGAATTCCTAGAGACGGTATTTTATACTCCTACGCCTGTGCTTTTGCAGTGGGAGATAATTCCGAAGGAGAAATAAATCGAAACCGAGATTGAAAATTCAGTCTCGGTTTTTTATTTTAGATGTTTGGCGCTTTTCTTTTCGTGTTAAAAACGCGAGAATTAAATCAATAAGCCCCGTTAGATATCAAATTTTAAGCGCAAGGCGTTGGTTAGATATTTTGCGGGGCGAGATAATCTTATAAATATGCAAGGGATACTAAGAATATCTAACGGGGTGAAAGAAAAGATAATCCGCTTGCTGTTTTTTGTTTTTTTAATTTTTTTACCATTTAGTGCTAAAAAATTTCTTTTTTCGTTGCCGGCATTGCTGTTTGGGAATCAAATTAATGAATTAAATTCTGTTTTTTTGTTTGCGAGCGATATATTTTTGATTTTGTTTGTTGTTTCGGTTCTTTGGTTTTGGGGACAGGATTTTAAAAAAATAGTTATTTCAAACAAGCTGATTTTAGTTTTTCTTGTTTTGGGGTTGGTTTCGATTTTTTTTGCTTCAGATATTTATATGAGTTTTTATTTCAGGTTAAGATTTTTGTTGGTTTCATCTGCGGCGTTTGCGATTGGAGTGTTAATTAAAAATAGCCTTTTAAAGTTTGATTGCATTATGTTTGGTTTAGGACTTTCCGCGGTTTTCCAGTCAATGGTTGCGATTTTGCAGTTTTTGGCGCAGAAAAGCATTGGCTTATGGTTTTTGGGCGAGTCAATAATCAATTTAAATTCCGAAGGCGTGGCGCGGGTTATGATTAATGGCGTAAAAATGCTTAGGGCTTACGGTACGATGCCGCACGCCAATATTTTAGCTGGATTTTTGATTTTGGGACTTATTGCGCTTTTTTATTTGTTTATTAGGAATTTTAATGATAAGTTTTGGAAAAAATTATTGATTTCTGTAGGGATTTTTATTATTTGTTTAGGATTAATCTTTAGTTTTTCCCGTTCAGGCTGGATTGCGGCCTTAATTTCAATAGTTTTATTTTTTGTTTTGGGATTTTTTAATAAAGCTGAAAGAAAAAAGTTTTGGCAGTTGCTCGCTTTATTATTTTGTATTTTCGCGATTTTATTTTTTGCTTTTGGTTCAATGATTTTTCCGCGGGCGCATTTTTCGTCCGGAGAAATTTCTGTGAATCACCGAATGATTTATAATAAGATAGGTTTGGAAATTATTAAAGGAAATCCATTAGGCGTTGGTATTGGCAATCAGGTAATCTTCGGGGTGAATAATGGTTTGTATGAAAAATACGGGCTAAAAGAATCCTGGAGTTGGCAGCCAGTTCACAACATCTATCTTCTTATTGGTTCAGAGCTTGGTGTGTTTGGTTTAATAGTGTTTTTGCTCATAATCATTTTTTTAATTTTTCAAAAAGACAACGAAAAAAGGTTTTTGATTTTTAAAAAGAATTTAGATTTCAATGTTTTATTAACAATACTTTCGGGGTTTCTGATTTTCGGGCTTTTTGATCACTTTTATTGGGATCTTCAATCTGGGAGATTGATGTTTTGGCTGGTTTTGGGCATGATGATCGGATTAAGCCCTCGTCGTTCAACGGACCCACGCACTATAATAAATTAAGTGCGGGGCAGGTAGGACGTAGGTCTCCGACTTGCCCGCCGAACGCCCCTGTAGTGTAATTGGATAACACGTCAGCCTCCGAAGTTGAAGATTGGCTGTTCGAATCAGCCCAGGGGCACAAAAAAACGGCAGGCGGGAGCCGGAAATTGAGGTTCAATTCCTCATGAGGGCACGATTTGTTAAACAAAACCATGTTTGAAAGAATGAAATAAATAAACGAAATGCAAGAATTAAATATTGAACAAAAAACTAATTTAGTCGATGCGTGGCTTAGTATTGTAGTAGATAACGAAGCAAAACCAAACGATTTAGAGAATTGGAACAATCAAAAAGTTAAAAATTGGTTTTACAAAACATTAATGAAAGGTGTTAGTGACTTAGTGGATAGGTGGAGATTGAATCTCGATGATAAATTAGTAGAAAGTATAAGAAACGAGTTTAATTCGGATAAAAAAATTAAACTTGAATTAGAATATATAGAATTGATTCGTTTACGAATTGACGAGTTTTTAAAGAAACACCCAGTAGAAGACAGGAGTACAAAATGGGATTCGTGGCCAAAAAAAATGCGAGGAACCAAATCATTTAACTGTGTTGGTGGAACGTTTATCGGTTTATCATTATTGGAAAAAGCAAGGGTTACATCTTATTACGGTAATCCCGTTTCGCACGTTTTAAACATTATTAAGCTTTCCAATGGAGAGTTTGTTTATGCTGATTTTACAAATAATCAAGTAAGAAAAATAAAACCAGAAAAAGTACAAATTGGTAATGTAGATACATTAAAGCTCAAAGATCCAGAAATTATTTATCGATATATTCCGCTTTTAGATAAAAAAGATTCGCCGTCCTCAATTTTAGGGAATTTGAATTCATTACGACACGACGCATTGGATGATGGCGTTGATCCGTTCGATAAGAAAGAAGCAGTCAGTTGTTTTAATGTTTTTGAAGAAGAATTTAAGAAGAATAATTTTGCAGAACTTCGTGATAGATTTTATCCTTCAGGCGTTACTCTTCGACGATCAGAGGAAATGCGTGGCGAAGAAGAAAGAATAGATAAAATTCAGGAACTTAATAAACGATCAAAAGAATATCTTTTAACCCTAGGATCCAAACAGGCAAGTTTGGTGAGGAATGAAATAAAAAATAATAGCGAAGCAGTAAAAAGATTTCTTATGGAGGATAATATACAAATTCTTGGTTTGTTTACTTTAGAAGCGAAGAAAGTACTTGAGTTAATTAAGGAAGATCTTACAAGCATAAAAAAAGAAAATTCTAAATTATTTCATGATTTTATTGATTGGATGATAAGTAAGTAAATTTTGGCCGTGATTAAGATTTTGAAGAATAAAAAAATTGCAAACTTTATCACTTTCAAACTTGGTGGGCGGGCCGAGTTTTTTTGTTTAGCAAAAAATCTGGATGAGATAATTGAAGCAATTAAATGGGCAAAAAAAAGAAAAATTAAATGGCAGATTTTTGCCGGTGGCAGTAATGTTATTTTTCCGGATAAATTAATAAAAGGATTATTAATTTGCATCCGGGGTGGAAGAAATTTGGTTCAAAAGGATAGGTTGATTGTTGATGCGGGCGTGCCATTAGTGGGTGTTGTAAAAAAATCGATTTCTCTCGGGTTAAAGGGCTTGGAATTGCTTTCAGGGATTCCAGGTACTGCGGGTGGCGCAATAGTGGGCAATGCAGGCGCTTATGGTTATTCTATTTCCGAAGTTGTGGAAAAAGTTGAAGTTTGGAATGAAAAAAGAAAGGCTTGGTTGAATAATAAAGAGTGTCATTTTGCTTATCGGGAAAGTGTTTTTAAAAAGAAGTCTTATGTTGTGCTTCGGATAGTTTTGAAATTTAAAAAAGGCAATAAAAAAGAACTTCAAAAAATTTCACAAAGCATTATAAAACAAAGAAACAAAAAATTTAACCTAAAATTAAAATGCCCGGGCAGTTATTTTAAAAATATTTTAGTGGAAAGTTTATCAAAAAAATCTTTGAAGTTGATTGATAAAAACAAAATTAAAGAAGGAAAAGTCCCGGCCGGTTATTTATTAGAACAAGTCGGTGCAAAAGGCATGCAAGTCGGAAAAATAAAAGTGGCTGATTTTCACGGCAATATGATCATGAATTTAGGTAGTGGCAGGACAAAAGACGTAAAAAAACTTGCAGGGATTTTGAAAAATAAAGTTTGGAAAAAATTCGGAATTAAACTTAAGGAGGAAGTTAGATATTTTTAATTTTGGGTGATAGACTGAAAATATATGAAATTTATTGCTGATATAGAAATTCATTCAAAATATGCTCGGGCGGTAAGCCCGCAAATGATTCTAGAAAACCTAGCGCTTTGGGCTGTGAAAAAAGGCATCAAAGTTTTGGGGACCGGAGATTTTACTCACCCTGCGTGGTTCAAAGACATAAAAGAAAAATTAGAACCAGCCGAACCAGGACTTTATCAAATTAAAGAGAAATATGTTTTGAAGAGTAATGGCGCGCATAATCCGCGGGACACAAGATTTGTTTTGTCTGGAGAAATAAGCTGTGTTTATACGAAAAATGGCCGCGGCCGGAGAGTGCATCATTTGATTTATGCGCCTTCAATTGGAGTGGCGGAAAAAATAAATACTCAACTTGACTGGATCGGCAATATTAAATCAGATGGCCGGCCAATTGTTGGTATTGATTCAAAAGAATTACTAAAAGTTTTGCTTTCAGCTTCGCCAGAGTGTGTTTTAATACCGGCTCATGTTTGGACGCCTTGGTTCGGCGTTTTCGGCTCAAAATCGGGATTTGATTCTCTTCGTGAATGTTTTGATGAGCTTGAGCCGCAAATATTTGCTATAGAAACCGGATTGTCTTCTGATCCGTCAATGAATTGGCGTATTCCTTTTTTGGATGATAAAACAATAATTTCAAGTTCTGATTCACATTCTTTAACAAGGATTGGCAGAGAAGCAACAATTTTTGATACGGATTTATCTTATAATGGAATTATGAACGCATTGAAAGATAAAAAAGGAAAAGGATTGACGGGCACGATTGAATTTTTCCCGGAAGAAGGCAGGTATCATTATGACGGGCATAGAGAATGCAAGATTGTTTGGGCGCCAGAAGAAACAAAAAAGCATAAAGGAATTTGCACGAATTGCGGCAAACCGGTAACTATTGGCGTGATGGCTCGGATTGATGAACTTGCCGATTCCAAACGGCCGCAAGGATTTAAACCAGCTTGGGCAAAACCGTTTTATAATTTCGTGCCATTTGACGAAGTAATTGGCGAGAGCTTGGGGGTGGGCAAGGCCTCAAAAAGCGTTTGGGTTGAATACGAAGCCGCGATTGAACGGTTTGGTTCGGAATTTAATATTTTGATTGATGCAACAGAAAAAAATTTACGAGCAGGACTTTTGCCGGCCGTAGCCGAAGGCGTGATAAGAATGAGGCAAGGCAAAGTCCGTATTGAACCGGGCTATGATGGTGAATATGGTAAGATAAAAATATTTGAAGAACAAGAAAGAAAAGAATTAGAAACTCAAAAAGGACTGTTTTAAATATAGAAATAGAGAGTTAAAGTTTTGGCCCGGCAATTTTTCGCTTGGGTTTTTTGTTTGGATTAATAGATTTGCGGTATAATAAAAGAGATGAACAACGCTTTGTTTTATCTGGTTCGGCATTTTTTCTTCCATTTGTTTGAATTTTTTCGGCATTGGTACGTAAAGAGCATGAAAATTTACTGGAATTTTATAATGGATCAATTGGGAGAATTGGATTATTTTTTGGCGTGGCGGATTACTTTTAAGCATATTTTTCAACCGCTTTACAAAGATTATACGGTTTTAGGCTATGTTT
This sequence comes from Patescibacteria group bacterium, assembly GCA_030018585.1. Classification (GTDB taxonomy): domain Bacteria; phylum Patescibacteriota; class Minisyncoccia; order UBA6257; family GWB1-50-10; genus JASEHZ01. The sequence goes on from JASEHZ010000002.1 coordinate 43,436, forward strand.
TAGGTTTTGGCTTCAGGTTGGGGCGTCTTTTTATAGGCAGTATAATTTATTTGATTATTTTTGCGGTTGCAATCGGCGTTTATCTTTTTTGGCTTGCCGTGCCAATTTATATAATAAGCCGCGCATTTTTTTAAAAAGATATGCAGACTTTTTATTTTAAAGAACCAAGATTATTGCTTTCCACGCCCGGCGAGTTTTTTGTAAGGCTTGTTACTTACACTTTTTATATTTTATTTTCATCAACAACTATTTTGTTTATTTTAAGCGAAACCTCATCTATTAAATGGTTGGGCGGTTTGTTTGTTTTGATTTTAGTTGATCGGATTATCCACGCGGGCGAAGCCGAAAAACATTTAGCCGAATTAAAAGGTCATAAAGTGAATTTAACCGAAGCCGTAACGCCGGCGGCTTACCGAATTTTGAATTATTCTTTCAGAAGATCCCGCGTGACCAAACAGAATTTTTATCTTGCCATGGCCAAAACTTTGGCTGGGCGAAACGATATTATAGAAGCCTTGCGGCGTTTGAATGTCGATGCTAAAAAGTTTGTTGAGAAGATAGACGGTTTTTTGAAAAACGGAAGTATTACTGATGATTCGAAGAAAGATGCGAAAGAATTTCTTTCAAGCGTCGAAAATTTGGTAATGATTGCTTATGAAAATGCAGTTAACACTGCGGAAAAATTCATTGAACCAAGAAATCTTTTTGTTGCTTTAACTGCGGTTAAAGATAACGAAATTATTAAGCTTTTTGAAGCCTTCGAGTTTAGTATGGTTGATATTCAAGAGACAATAATTTTTGGTCGTTGGCGTCGTCGATTTACCGGAATAAGACGTTTGCCCGCGGTTTTAGGCGGTTTTGCTAATCGGCCGAATTTTCTGCGCCATCGGGTAATGAATCGGGCGTGGACCGCGCGACCAACCAGAACTCTTGATCAATTCAGCGTTGATTTAACCGATCTTGCGCGAGCCGAAAAAATAGGGTTTCTTATAGGTCACAAGAAAGAATTTAACGAGCTTTTAAATATTATTTCCCGGCCGGGCAAACCTAACGCAATTTTAGTTGGCGATGCTGGTATTGGCAAGACGGCCATTATCGCTCATTTGGCTTTTCGAATGACGAAAGATCAGGTGCCGTCGGTGCTTTTTGACAAACGGTTGGTGTCTTTGGATATTGGCGCGCTTATGGCAAGTGCCACGCCCGATGTACTTTCAGGTAGAATTCAATCAATTGCCGAAGAAATTATCATGGCTGGCAACATAGTTCTTTTTGTGCCAAACGTCCATGATCTTTTTAGAACAAGCAGTCAAGCGAAAACTTTAAACGCAATTGACCTTCTTTTACCGATTATAAAAAGCGAAGCCATTCCCGTGATCGGCGAAACTTACCTTCGGGAATTTAAACAATATATCGAATCGCGTTCTGATTTTTTGGAACAATTCGAGGTTATGAATATTGAAGAAATAAACGAAGAAGAAGCAACTCGTTATTTAGTTTATAACGGATTAATGCTTGAACGTGAGTTTGGGGTTTTAGTCACTTTCCGGGCCATAAGAAAATCAGTGGAAGTTGCCCATAGGTATTTTAGGGATAAGGTTTTGCCGGGCAGCGCCGTTGATCTTTTAAAACAAGCTTTTGCCCAAGCTAAACATGAAGGATTAAAAATACTTGAAGAAGATACGGTAATTCAAGTGGCTGAAGGAAAAAGCAAGATTCCTATTCAAAAAGCCGGCGTCGCAGAAACAGAAAAGTTGTTGAACTTAGAATCAATTATTCATGAAAAGCTCATTAATCAAGAATCAGCCGTAAAAGCAGTATCAAGGGCTTTAAGAGAGTATCGGAGCGGGCTCTCTAGAAGAGGCGGACCGATTGCCGCATTTTTATTTATTGGACCGACTGGCGTCGGAAAAACAGAGTTGGCAAAAATTTTAACTCAAGTTCAGTTCGGTTCAAAAGAATTGATGCTTAGGTTTGATATGTCAGAGTATCAAGACAAACAAAGCATTTTCCGTTTTATTGGTACGCCTGATGGAGAAAAAACAGGAGCTTTGACTGACGCCGTTCTTCACGCGCCTTATAGTTTAATTTTGCTCGACGAGTTTGAAAAAGCTCATCCCGACATTTTAAATCTGTTTTTGCAGGTTTTTGATGACGGGAGATTGACTGATAGTTTGGGGCGGACGGTAAGTTTTGAAAATACGATTATCATTGCCACCTCAAACGCCAATTCCCAATTTATCAAAGAAGAGGTTGAGAAAGGAAGAACGGTTGATGAAATTGCTGAAGAAATTAAAAAGAAATTAACTGATTATTTCCGGCCCGAACTTATTAATCGTTTTTCTGACACCATTGTTTTTCGTGATCTTGACGTGGCTGAAATAAATTTAATAGCCAAATTGTTATTTAAAGAGATAAACAATACTTTACGCGAAACGCAAGGAATTGAATTTATGGCTGATGACACGGCTGTTAAAAAAATAGCAGAACTCGGCTATAGTCCGGTTTTTGGCGCTCGGCCGCTTCGCCAGGTTATTTCCGAGAAAGTGCGTAGCGTTTTAGCCGAAAAAATATTGCGTAAGGAAATAGGGCGTGGAGATGTTGTTTATTTTTCTTTTAAAAAGGACGATTTCAAATTTAATAAAAAACCTTAAGAACCTATGCGGATAAAAGTTAATTTAAATTTAGATTTTAAAAATTTAAAAGTAAATCGAATAATTCGTTTTTTGATTATTTGCGATCTTTGTCTTTTTGGCGGTTGGGGGCTCATCGGACCGATATTTGCGGTTTTTATTCTTGAACGGATCGAGGGCGCTAATTTAATTACGGTTGGGCTGGCAACAGGAATTTATTGGATAGTGAAATCAATAATTCAGATTCCGGTGGCGGTTTTTCTTGATAAAAACGAAGGAGAAAAAGATGATTTTTCCGCTCTAATTCTTAGTTTTATATTAGTCGGATTTGTGGCAATGGCATATTTATTAGTTCAGAAACCATTGGGTCTTTTTGCTGTTGCTTTTCTTCAGGGAACGGCTTTTGGAATTTATGTTCCTTCTTGGTCGGGTTTGTTTTCGCGGCATCTTGACAAAGAACATTATGCGTTCGATTGGTCATTAGATAGCACTACTTTGGGGTTGGCATCTGGCATCACGGCGATTTTGGGCGGTGGTTTGGCAGCGCTTATTGGTTTTCCGGCGGTTTTTGTGCTTGCAAGCATTCTCGCTTTCACCAGTGCCGTGATTTTATTGTCTGTCCCGAATTTGGTTTTGCCGAAACCGGTTTCGGGCGAAAATGTAATACGAGATCATACGCCTCAAAATATTAATAGATAATTTTGTGGAATGATTGAGGCAATCGAACGATGGTTTTTTATGACTAATCAGGAAATTGCAAAAATTTTTCACGAAATAGCCATCTATCTTGAAATGGTTAATGGGCCTTTTAAAATGCGCGCTTTTGAAAAAGCAGCAGAAGTTATAAACGGCTCAGAAGAAGAACTTATTAATATTTACAAAGCAGGCGGAATTGAGGCTTTAAAGGAAATTCCGGGCGTAGGCGTTTCAATTGCTGAAAAAATTGAAGAACTTATAAAAACCGGGAATCTTAAATATTACAGCGAGCTTAAGAAAAAAATTCCGATTGATTTGGGTTCTTTTTACGGCATTGAGGGATTGGGCCCCAAAAGCCTTTTGAAGCTTTATCAGAAATTAGGCATAAAAAACATTAATGATCTTGAAAAAGCGGCAAAAAGCGGCAAAATCCGCAAGTTAGAAGGTTTTGGCGAAAAATCAGAGGAAAGAATTTTGAAAGGCATTGAGTTTGCAAAACGTTCTTCGGGCAGGTTTATTTTGGGATTTATAATGCCGGAAATTAGAGAGATTGAGAAAAAATTGAACAGTTTAAAAGAAATTCAAAAAGTTATTATTGCCGGGTCAGTTCGGCGCCGAAAAGAAACAATCGGCGATGTGGATATTTTGGCGGTGGCTAAAAATTCTAAGCCAGTTATGGATTATTTTGTGTCTATGCCTGAAGCGGTACATATTTATGCTTGCGGCGATACTAAATCAGCCGTTAAATTAAGAAACGGTCTGGATGTTGATTTACGCGTGGTTGATGAGAAATCTTACGGTGCGGCCCTTAATTATTTTACCGGCTCCAAAGCTCATAATGTGGCGCTTCGGGAAATAGCTCTTAAAAAAGGCTTAAAGCTTAATGAGTACGGCTTGTTTGATGGTAAGAAGCAGATTGCGGGGAAAAGCGAAGAAGAACTTTATCGCGCGTTGGGCATGGAATATATTGAACCGGAAATGCGCGAAAATTTTGGCGAAATAGAATTAGCTAAGAGTAAAAAACTGCCAAAACTTATTGGATACAGCGATTTGAAAGGCGATTTGCAAATTCAGACAAATTGGAGCGACGGCTTAAATTCAATTGAAGAAATGGCCAAATCAGCTCAAAAAAACGGCTTGGAATATATTGCGATTACCGATCACACAAAGCGTTTGGCTATGGCCAATGGCTTGGATGAAAAAAGAATAATTGAACAGGGAAAAGAAATTAATAAAATTAACAAAAAATTTGAGAGCCAAAAAAAGAAATTCAGAATTTTAAAAGGCACTGAGTGCGATGTTTTAAAAGATGGAGCCTTGGATTTGCCGGATAATATTTTGTCAAAGCTTGATATTGTTGGTGTTGCGGTTCATTCGCATTTTAGTCTTTCGCGCGACGAGCAGACAAAAAGAATAATTCGGGCAATGAAAAATTCTAATGTCGATATTTTATTTCATCCAACCGGCAGAATCATCCAAAAAAGAGAGGCTTATGATTGTGACATTAATGAAATAATAAAAATTGCGAAAAAAACAAAAACAATTTTGGAAATTGATGCTTTTCCCAACCGGTTAGATTTAAAAGACGAATATGTGAAAAAATGTATGGAAAGTGGAGTAAAAATTTCTATTGATTCCGACGCTCATTCATTAAGTCATATTTCGTATTTAGAATACGGCATAGCGCAAGCCCGAAGAGGTTGGGCGACTAAAAATGACGTTATTAATACATGGCCGCTTGGAAAAATGTTGGATTTTCTTAAGAAATAATGAAGATTTCAACTTTTGCTTCTAAGGTTTATGGGGTTGTGCGGAAAATCCCAAGAGGACGTGTTTTGACTTATAAACAGGTTGCGAATTTAGTCGGTAATTCAAAAGCAGGCCGGGCAGTGGGTAATGCGTTAAACAGAAATCCTTTTTCGCCAGAAGTGCCGTGTCATCGGGTTGTAAGATTTAATGGTTTGGTTGGTGGCTACGCAAGCGGCGCAAAAAATAAAATTAAGGTTTTAAGGAAAGAAGGAGTGGAAATTAAAAATAACAAGATAGATCTTGGAAGATTTAATTGACGCGGCAATAAATCTTGCAACAAGTCTTAGGATATACGACTTTTGGCCTTACGTCTTAATAAATTGTATCTTATCCCTGTTTTGAAGGAAGGAGTTTTCCGGTAGCATAGTGCGGGACAAGCAAAAAAAGAGGACGGTTCTAAAAATAACCGTCCTCGTTAACCAACGCAGCGTAAGCGCTGCGGTAATGCGCGACTTACGTCGCTGAAAATAAATATGTTAATGTGCTACGTATCCTCAAAAATCAGAAATAATCAGAAGAGGACACTAATATAATAACATTTCGATAAATAGTTTAAAGTTAAAGTTATCCACAACCTTCGGTACAAGATTTATTTTACGAATTCAATTATTTTTTTAAATACTTCTGGTTCGGTTTTCGCGATTTCAGCCAATATTTTCCGGTTAAGTTTTATATTCTTTTTCTTTAAAGCACCCATAAATTTGCTGTAGGTTGTATTATTTTGTCTTAAAGCGGCGTTTATCTGAACATTCCAAAGTGCGCGAAAATCGCGTTTTTTTTCTTTCCGTCCTTTAAATTTACGACTCAAAGAATGAAGTAACGCTTCTTTAGCAGCGCGTTCTTTAGATTTACGGTCCCAACGAAAACCTTTTGTGCGGCGCAATAGTTTTTCCCGTTTTTTATGAGCTGTTTTGCCTCTTTTTACTCTGGTCATACCAGGTAGTAGAAATTCGATTAATTTTTAGTTC
>JASEHZ010000018.1 GCA_030018585.1 Patescibacteria group bacterium
CCATTTCCTCCCCATTCTAGAGGAAACCGCCATATGTCCTTGCACATTACCTTTTTAATTTGACTAAAAATAGCGGCAGTTTTATATTGAATTCAGTTCAAAATTAGCAAGTTAAAACTAAATAAGGATAAAATATGGCAAAAGAGTTTAAAAGAAAAATAATGCCGCCCATAAAAACGAAAATTTTTATTATTTCTCCGATACGCAATGCTTCCAAAGAAGTTCTTGAGGCGATTAAAAAATATGTTGCTTTAAAAGAAAACGAGGGCTGCGAAGTTTATTGGCCATACCGCGACCGCGATACGGATCAGAATGATCCGGTGGGTTTTAGAATCTGTTTTGAAAACGGCCGAGCGATTTATCGAGCTGACGAGGTTCATGTCTGGTATGAAAAAGGAAGCGAAGGATCGATTTTTGATTCAGGGATGCTTTTTATGGCTTCAATAATTATCGGTCCAGAGAAGAAAGTTGTGCTTATAAATAAAGACGAAGTAAAACCCACTGACGATAAAAAAGGTTTTAATAACGTTCTTTTAGCGCTCTCAGCTTTAAATAAAAAACACCCATAAGTTAAATGGGCGTTTTTATTTTTATTAAAAGATTTCTTTTGCCTTTTCTAAATACTTTTTGACTGCAATAAAGTCAAGTTTATCTTTTTCGTCGCGTAATTTTCCTTCAGCGTCAATGCTTAATTCTGGGAATTCTTTAATAAGAGGTTTAAGCAAATCAAGGTTTTTTGCTTGCAATCCGCCGGCAACAGTAAAATTCACTTGGGGTTTTTAGCTTCGATTGCGTCAAGGTATTCATGAATAAGAGGGATATTAATTTCTTTGCCCTTGCCGCCGCTCATATCCAAAAGGACATAATCAGCGAGTCCGTCATATTCTTCGTGAATTATTCTTGCTACCTTTTCCGGAGAATTTTGCGCCATTTGAAAAGCGTGGTTGCCGACCTGAAACACGATTTTTATTTTTGGGAAATTCAATCTGAATTTTTCCAGTATTTGAGGTGCTGGCCAAGCGATATTGAGTTGAAGCCCGTTTATATTCCGACCGCCTAAACGTATTGCTTCAACAAGTTGTCCGTAAAGCGTATCTACTTCATTGGTATGATAATGGATGAAATTCAACGATTTCATATCTGATGGAAATATTTCGCGAATCTTTTTGACATCGGGATAGCGGTTCGACCATTTATTTTTTTTTGCCGTGCAGGGTTTTAAGACCTACAAGTACGCCAATCATAATTAATCGATTTTCTGGCAAAACAACAAATTTAAGAATTTGTTGGGCTTCTTCAATCATTGTAATGCCGGTAATGCCAAAATAGGGCTTTCTCAAACATCATTCCTTTCTTTTTAGTTTTAAATGAACTTGGAGAATAATTTTATATTAGGTTATTATTTTTAGTCAAATAAAATACCTTTTTGGGATGTACTTCGCGCGTCCCATCTTCTGGCTTCCAAAAAGCCGTTTAGTTCGTTTGTAGTGCAATTATATGATAAAGTCCGAACCTACTTTAAGCGGAATTGACCGCCGCCGTCGAATTTCGTGCCAGTGAAACTGACGCGCCGCCTTTAATTCTGATTTGGGATCGTTTCTAAATCCTTCTTCCTAAAAATCTTATCATAAAGCGTTACTATCAGCACGGCCAATAAAGTAGTTACCATGAAAACTTGTTCTTTTAAAATTGGGAAAAGAACGAACAAAACAACGGAAGAAATAAGGATTGAATAAAAACTCGCATTTTTTGCTGAAATTTTCTTTGAATAAATTCCAGCAAAGATAGATGGCACAAAAATTAACGCCAGGTATGTGACCAACAGCGACAATGTAACTATATCGGGAATTATAAAAGCTAACACAAAACCAACAACTCCAAATGTGGCGGTAAGTAATCGGGCATATATCATTTCTTTTTTACTATCAAGTTTTTTCTGGCCAAACAAAGCTTTATAAATAATTGTGGAACCGCCAACAAGCAAACTATCAATAGAAGACATGATAACTGCCAGAATTGACGCAAAACCAAACCTAACTAGCCATGGCGGTAGAATTCCTTTCATCAGTGCAAATATGGCGGTTTCTTTCTGAATTCCAACTGGTAATTTGACCGCCGCGACAAGACCCAAAAACAAAACTACAATCCCAAGAAAGGCTGTTATTGGAATCGCGATATAAAATGATTTTTTCGCAGTATCCTGGCTCTCGGCAGAAAAAATTCTTTGCCAATGCACCGAACTGCCGAGATATAAAAAGCCGCTTACTAAAATTACCCCAATGAACCAGCTTAATCCGCCGAAAGCCAGCGGATCAAGATGACTTTTTGGTTGGTAATTGCGAAAATAACTCCCCAAAACTTCCTATACCTTGGTACCCAACAATTGCCATTACAATAAAAACTAAAACAATTATCCAGAACTGGATAAAGTCAGTAATAATATCAACTTTTAATCCACCAATCGCGGTATAGAGAATTGTAATGGCCGCCGAAAAGAATAGGGCAATAACATAATCAACACCCGTAAGAACAGATGCTAGCGATGCAATAGCAATTGCTTGAATTCCAATCCAAATAACAAGTAAAAATAATTGTAGCCAGCCAGTTAAAATTTTATTTTTTCTTCCGAATCTTTTTTCAAAAAAATCGACTATAGTGTGCGCGTCATATCGGTCGCCAATTTCTTTTATTTTTTTGGCTAACAATCCAAAAATAAACATTCCAGCAATAAGAGAAAGCGGTAACGCGAAACCATATGAAATACCCGTATTATAAACTTCTGAAACAACGGCCACCGTCGCGCCAGCCCCCACCACTGTGGCGACAGTAGAAAAAGTCATGAGCCAAAGATTCGTTTTTCGTTGGTTTACAAAATACGCTTCAATAGATTCTTTTCTGAAAAAATACCAAGCAACGAAAAACATCGTTGCTAAATAGATTATTAAAACGATTGATGTTGTGTCCATATTTTTATTTTATCAATTCATCAACGCTTATCTCAAGAGCTTTCGCTATTTTCTTGAGAGTATCAAGCGTTGGATTCTGGTTTTTACCAGCTTCAATTTTGATAATTGTATTATTGGCGACATCGGCCAATCTCGTCGGCCAAATTTCTGAAAGTTTAATCTTGGTGCCCGGGGCCGGACTCGAACCGGCACGTCCTTGCGAACAAGGGATTTTAAGTCCCTCCTGTATACCAATTTCAGCACCCGGGCTTTTATCTTGTAATCACATTACCGTATTTGCTTAATCCGTCTTTTGATTTTATACATTTTTGCGCTTGATGCAACTTACGTCTTAAGGCCACGCAGCCTTTGTAATAACATTGTTTTAATATTAATTTTGCCGGGAATTTACCAAATTTCAGAATATAGAGAAGATTATTTTTAGATGGATATTTGTATCCATACAACTTTCCTTTGACTGGTAACAGTTGCTCTGTTTTAGTTTTTAACCATTGTAGAAAAATAGATGAGCCGGATACAATTCTTAATGACCATTGTGTATTGCCGTTTGTTCTGTGAAGCCACGTTGATATGCTGCCATCGCCGTCAATAACGCCCCTTAAGAAGTCTAAAAAGTAATCGTTGGGCACTTGCAGTTCTTTTAAACTTAATGATTTGCGTTGAGTTAAGCCAATATTTAAGAGGTAGCGATAGAAACGAATATCACCAATTTGTAAAACGAAATATTTTTTTCTTTTTTCGTGAGCACGAGCTTTTCTGCCAATTTTGTTGTTAATCTTGAGTGCGTTTTTAACATTTTGTAAAGAATCAATTTCTTTTGAGGTTATATTAATGTGTCTGCCATCGGTACTTAAATTTCCATCAGCAGTAATTAAACCGATTACATACCATAAGTTTTTTAGTTTTATTAAACTTAAGTCAACCATATTTAAATTATAACACAAAATAATCGCCGATGAAAATCAGCGATTATAATAAATACAATGGATAGAAAATAACGAGGTCCGGGCCGGACTCGAACCAAGCACATACTGGTTTTGCAGGCCAGCGCGTTAACCATTTCGCCACCGGACCATATTTAAACCTCGTTGCACAATTTTTGATGAAAAGTATGTTTAAGAAATTAATTAAAATCTTATATTTGTTTAGTTTAATTGTAAAGCTTGGAAGTTTTGTGCAACGGGGTAAAAGAACTGTTTTTAGAAGGTTTTATGTAATTTTCTTTCTTTTGAGCAAAAGCGAGTTTAATACAACCGAAACTGAACTTGTAGCCATAGCTACTGAAGCAAAAATTGGGTTCAGTAGAATATGAAAAAAAGGATAAAGCGCACCCATTGCTACTGGAATAAGGATTATGTTATAGCCAAATGCCCAAACAAGGTTTGTTCGGATTGTTCTCATGGTTTTTTTTGAGAGAATAATCGCCGTTGCCACTGATTTCAAATCTTTATTAACAAGGGTAATGTCAGCGGCTTCAATAGCAACGTCAGTGCCGCTTCCCATAGCGATTCCAACATCCGCAGCTGCAAGCGCCGGGGCGTCATTGATGCCGTCGCCAACCATGGCTACTATTTTGCCTTCTGCCTGAATTTTTCGCACTTCGGCTTCTTTTTGATCGGGCAATACTTCTGCGAGAATTCTTGAGATGCCTAAACTATGCCCGATGGCATTAGCTGTTGTTTTATTATCTCCGGTGATCATAACAATCTCAATGCCAAGTTTTTGTAAAGCCAAAAGTCCTTCTTGTGCACTTTCTTTGATAATGTCTGCTACTGCAATCAGGCCAGCGAGTTTATTTTTGATGCCAAGTATCATAACGGTTTTACCGCTATTTTCCATTTTGCCAATTCCGTTACTTACCGAAGTAATATCAATATTTTTTTTATCCATTAATCTTTTATTGCCAAAGATAATTTTGTCGCCATTAAGAATTCCTTCAACGCCATAACCGGGAATGGCTTGAAATTTTTCAACTTTAGACAAAGTGATTTTCCTAACTTCGGCGGCTTTAACAATCGCTTCGGCCAGCGAGTGTTCTGATCCTTTTTCAATTGATCCAGCCAGTTTCAATAATTCATCTTTGCTGATTAACGGGTTAGCGGTAATAATGTCGGTTACTTCTGGTTGTCCTTTTGTGAGCGTGCCGGTTTTGTCAAAAATAATAGTTTTAATTTTATGAGCGGTTTCTAAGCTTTCAGCGTCTTTAATAAGGATGCCGTGCTCCGCTCCTTTTCCAGTACCGACCATAATAGCAGTGGGGGTAGCTAATCCCATTGCACATGGACACGCAATAATAAGAACGGCTACCGTGTTAAGTAATGCAAAAAGAAGCGTTGGGGTTGGTCCAAAATTGTACCAAATAGCAAAAGTGAGGATGGCGAGCATAATTACGGTTGGTACAAAATAAGAAGAAACTAAATCAGCAAGCCGTTGGATCGGAGCCTTACTTCCTTGAGCTTCTTGCACTAATTTGATAATTTGGGCCAGCATTGTTTCTTGTCCGATCTTCGTGGCTTTAAAAGTAAAAGTACCGGTTTTATTCATGGTTGCACCAACTACTATGTCGCCACCAGTTTTATTAACAGGCATACTTTCACCAGTAATCATAGATTCATTAATTGACGATTCCCCGCTGGTAATAATGCCATCAACGGGGATTTTTTCTCCGGGCCGAACCCGAATGATGTCGCCAATAATTACTTTATTTATTGGTACATCTATTTCTTTGTTGTTTCGTAATACTCGGGCAGTCTTTGCTTGCAGTCCGATAAGTTTTTTAATAGTTTCCGAAGTGCCGGCTTTGGCTTTTGCCTCGAAATAACGGCCTAATAAAATAAGCCCAATAATAATGGTTGCCACATCAAAATATGGAGAAGGCTCGATACTAATTTTTTCTACTACGTCTGGCAGCATTGTTACGAAAGCAGAATATCCATAAGCAGCTGTTGTACCGATAGCAACTAGCGTATCCATATTCGCTGTTCGGTGCTTGAGGGCTGAAATTGCAGTTCGATAAAAACTAAAGCTAGCCCAAAATTGAACGGGAGTAGCCAATAATAATTGCACCCAAAAATTTTGCAAAATCATCGGCGCTGTTTTTATGAGTCCCGGGAAGCTGCCCCATAAAATTAAACCGCCCAAGATAAGGCTAATGGTTACTTTAATGCGCAAATTGTAAAGTTCTTGTTGTTTTTCTTTTTGTTCATTATCTTCCGTTTTTATTTCTTCGGTGATTAAAGCCTGATAACCGACATTAGAAACGGCTGAAAATAATTTCTCATCGGTAACTTTTGCAGGATCATAAGTTACTGTTGCTTTTTCGGTTGCAAAGTTGACGGTGGCTTGCAATACTCCATCCACTTTTTTCAGCGAATGTTCAAGTATCATGACGCATGATGTGCAGTGCATGCCTTTTATTGAAAATGTTTTTTTGCTTTGGCCCATATCGTTATTTTTACGATTTATGGCAAATTTACCGAACTATTATCTTGCCGTGATGCATATTCATGCCACAGGCGTATATAAATTCACCGCTTTTTTCTGGGGTGATTTCAATAACTATTTTTTGATTAAGCGGCAGATGTTTGCGAATTTTGAAATCGCCAAGCGCCACTTCTTCTAGGCAGCTTGAAGGATCTTTGCGGATAAAATTTAGTTTAGTAGTTTTGCCTTTTGGTATTGAAATAACTTCAGGAGAATAACCGCCTTTAACAATGATATCTATTGAATTAGTGACTTTAACTTCTTTTTCTTTTTTTACAAGAAAAAACCAATAGGTAAATACAAATTCCTAGAAGACTTACAAAAGTAATGATTATTTTATCTAAGCTCATATATTTTCGATTGGATTATTTTTCATTATGAACCAAGCTTGAATAATTTTGTTGATTAGTTAATTAAATCTTTTTTCTTCGTCTCAAATTCTTCTTTGTTAATTTCACCTTTTGCGTATCGATCTTTAAGGATATCGAGCGCTGATTTTGGTTGAGATATATCAGAATGATTTTTCCTGTTTGTTTCTTTTACTAACCAAATAATGAGAAAAAGAAGAGCGACCCAAAAGATTACCATCATTAAACCCCCTCCAAAATTCCAACCAAACATATGATCGTAATATAAATTGTTCATAATATTTTTTATTTATTTGATAAGGTATATATCCTAACTAGTTCTTTGATTGCTTTTTCTTCTTCTCCCCTTTGGTTTATTTGATGTTTTACGTGAGTTCGTAGGTGATTTTCAAGTAAAAAAGCATCAAGACTTTTAAGCGACCTTTGGATTGAGAGCGACTGGTTTAGAAGATTGGTGCAGTATATTTCTTTTTCAATGGCTTTGATGAGACCGTCTATTTGACCGCGGATTATTTTTGCTCGGTGAATCGCCCTCTTTTTTAACTTTTGATTTACCACAGAAATGAGAGTTTTTAATATTTAATATCGACTTGTTTATAGCCTATACCCCCACTGCCTATCTGTCAAATATTGGTTGTGTCTGTCGAAATTTATATTCCACATCCTCCTTGTTGGCGTGGTTGGGGCGCTCTTTCTGCATCAACACTGCACCCATTTCCGCCTTGAGAATTACTTGGCACTTTAACTTGCGAGGATATTTTTGCGTATCCGGAAACGCTAGAATAATTTATTCCGAGAATTTCTTGTGGATCTACGTCTTTCCAATCGATCTTATTATTTTTCATGTAAGCCGCAATGGTTATATATGTATCCGGAAACCAATAAGAATTAACTGTTAAAGAGGTTTTCCACATATCTTGTTCGCTCACTCCTTGCGAGGCCATTAATTCTAAGAGTCCAAGCATGGCCATTCCGTGATTGCAATCAGGAAAATGAGTCGAGTTGCCGCAGCACGGCCTATAAATACCTTTTGATATTTTTTCTACAAGGGCTTGTTGTTTGGAGGTTAGATCAAAAAATTTGTGATGGCTGTAGTGATTCATTGGGCTGCCTTTAGCGATTGTCCAACCGCCAGTAGACGCAAAGTTTTGCGCTCCGCCATATTTCGGATTTGTCATTTCGCCTGTTTCTAAGATAGGATTTTTACTTGCAAGACCAAGCGCCCAAAATAAATTAAGCAAATAACCAGAGTTGTCGCCAGTTATTTTTATTTTACCATTATTGTCTCCGAGAAGAAGATTTTTGTATTCGTCTGTGAATAATCCTCTTTGTTCATAGATCGCTTTAAATTTATCAGAATCTATTACTCCCGTGATGACTAATTTTGCTCCAAGATCACCCCAAACTACCGGTAAGATAATTCCTTCAGACGGTAAAACTTTTTCTTCTAATTCTGACACCGATATTTTTTCTTGGTTAGGCGCAATATTTGTTTTTTGCTGCGTTCCGGTTTTTAACCCTGTCGTGTACATCCAAGCTCCGGCAAGAATGATGCTGGAGATTAAAATACTCACAGAGAAAAAATAATCTTTTTTTACAACCGGTTTAGAAATTATTTCTTTTCCAGAAATTTCTTCCGGCATTTGGTTTTGAATTTCGTTTTTCATATTTTTTTAATTTATTATTAGATGAAGAAAATTAAGATACCGACGATAATCATAGCGAGGCCGGTCCAAAATTTTATTCCTTTCATGTTTGTTTTTTTCCATTCTTGTGCTTTATCCACAATTGTTTTATCTGCCGCAATCCAAAGTACTACAGCAAGCGGTAAAGCAAGAATCAGGTTATAAAGCACTAAGTAGCCAAAACCCGTAAAGTAAGTCACTTGGTCACGTAAAAGGCCGATTATCATAAGGTATGGTCCGCCCATGCATGGAAATTGGCAGATACCAACAAGAAGCCCCAATCCAAACGCGGCCGGAAACGATGCCCTTTCCATTAGTCGGCCGATTGTAGCGTGGGAAGTCGACGGAATTTTTAGCTTAATCGGGAATTTCGGAAAAAATTCATTGATAAGATTAATTACTCCAAAGACAATGAGAATCGTTGCTCCGAGCTTGCCCATAAAATGAGGCGTATTGAATAAATGCAATACTTTAAGAATGCCGAGCCCGATCAAAAGATAAGCCGTAAAGACTCCAGCAATGTATGTGCCGCCGATCTGGAGAATTTTTTTTCTTGTCATTTGCATGCCGAACAAGAATGCGATGGTGATGAGTAAGATTGAGAATGAACATGGATGAATGCTGTCGAGAAGTGATGATATTAAGACCAGTGGCAAAAGCCAGGCGCCTTTATCGCTTAGATTCCAGATGAGTGACGCAGCCGCGGAACTGTTTTTTAGTATTACAAGCCCGATGATGACAGTAGCGACTACAGAAATAATTATCAATATTTTTTTCATAAGAATTATGGAGTTACTACTGCTTTTATCTCGAGTTGTGTTAACCCTCCATTTGCTTCAGTGAGATCAATGAGTCGGTCTATTAAGCCTACGCCTGCGGGTCCATGAGCATTTGGGTTAAAAACAACTTTTATATCTAGAGATTCTCCGGCCTTTATAACTTCGTTTGCTTTAACGACTGGTCCGCCGTGTCCTGACATTCCAAACGGTCCTTTTTCTTCGCCCGCCTTTTCAATATATGCTGTAGTACACATGCAAGAAGTTACAATGCTTGAAATGGTTATATCTTTATCCGTCGGATTTGTTATTTTAAATATTTTATCCACATTCCCGTTAGCCATCGAGATCGTTCCAAAATCATAAAGCGTTTCTGAAGCGACCAAAGAACTCTTTCCGCCGTTATTGGTTCCAGAAGGTCTGGTTGTTTGATTATTTCGACCCCACCACATGAGGCTGATAATTCCAAGCATGACAAAAGCACTTATAATTATTGTTTTTTTATTCATATTATTTAATTTGTTTAATTAATTTATTTAATAAGGACTATGAATACAAAAAATCTCTACGTAATAGAGATTAATGGACGCGTGATGAAAAACTCGTTCGACAAACGGTTTTACATTAGCGTCTTCAAGAGACGGTAGGGCTATTTTCGTAAAGCGCTAGCCAATGAGCAAGTTTTTGTTTTTGAGGTGGGGAAAAATAATTTTTGAATTTATATCGAGACGAATCAGATCCGAGTGGACTAATAAAAATAAGAGATGACGAGAAAAAACCGACAAAAAGCAGCGATGCCAATACGAATAAAAGAGGATTTAATAAATTTTCACCAAAAGCAGCTAGTGAAAAACTTTTGAATGCGTTGAGATGAAAAACCAAATAATTAATAAGACTTGCTTGTTTGGGGCAGTCAACGTTCAGAGCTATCGCTGCAATGCATTCGCCATCATGATTTTGCATTCCATGATGCATCCAAGCGAAACCAAATACGGTAATGCCAATAAAGCCGATTATGAAGATGATTGTAAGTAGAGATTTCATGCTTTATTAATATATACCCCATGGGGGTATATTGCAAACTTTTTGTTCCGCAATAGTTTTTTAATTGTGGAGGCCTGGGGGAGAATCGAACTCCCGCATAGAAGTTTTGCAGACTTCTGCCTTACCACTTGGCTACCAGGCCCTATTTTTGTTCTTCAATTTCAAACGCAATATGCGGCATCGGTTTAATATTTAATTTTTTAAGAAGCACATGTTGCAATCTGCCGCGGTGTTTCTGAAGCAAGGTAAATACTTCTGGTCCTTTTTCATACGGAATAATACCAAGCCTGACGCGTGAGTGCAACAAATCCTCGTCCACTATTACGTTAATAATTGTAACAAGCGCGTTGTCAAAATCTAATTCTCTGATAAAGAGCTTGCTTAATTCTTCTTGAATTAAATTCGCTATTTTAAGATTCCTATAAGGTCGCATTGACGAGTTGGTTGTTAAATAGAAGTTTATTGCCGGTTTTAATTGATTCTTCGCTTTCAATTAGAAGCCCTACCTCTTGTCCGGTTTGAGCTTCAGTGATGTCTTGTCTTTGTGATTGAAGATTAATAATTCTGCCTGTGCCAAATAATTTTTTGTCTTGCCAAATTTCAAAAGATTCCTGGTTTTTGATTGGTCCCAAAATTACTTTGCCGCCGATTATTTTTTGTTTGCCTTTTGGCGCGCCGAAAATTGCGAGTATTTCTATTGTTCGCATTTCTTTCGAAATCGTTTTTGCGGCGTATTCTTTAATGCTTTTTTCCAGTTCATAAATTATCTGGGATAAGATGATGGTTGTTTTTTGCGATCGGGCAATATTAATGGCGGCTTTGTCGGCTTTAGCGCGAAAGCCGATAATTAACGCACGAGTGCTTTCCGCTGTTTTAACATCGCTTTCATGGATGTTGCCAATTGAGCTTTGAATAATTTTTAGCGGCGCTTCTTTGGAAATTCTATGAATTAAATCTTCTAGCGCTTCTAAAGAACCGACCTCATTCGCTTTTAATATTAATTTTAATGTTTCGTCTTTTTCGTCTTTGGTTTGATTTGCTGGCTTGGAAATTTTATTAAGGATTGTTTTTGCTCTCGTTGCAAGTTTTTTGCCGGCAACAAATTCTTCGCCGATTTTTGGCGCATTTTCAAAGCCGATAATTATAGCTGGTGAGCTTGGTAAAATAGGAGATGTGTTTTCGCCCAAAAAATTTTCAAGCATTTTAATTTTTCCGGAAGCGCTTTTGGTTTGAATTAAATCATTTAATTCAAGCCTGCCGTTGCAAAGAATAACGCCGACAATAATGCCTCGACGTGGATCAAGCTTGCAGGTGAGAATAAAGCCATCAGCTTCAGCTTTCGGATCGTAAGAAAACCCCTCTACATCGGACACAAGAAGAAGATGATCTAAAAGTTCGTGGATGCCGGTACCCAATTTGGCTGAAATTATATTCCAAGAAACAGATCCGCCGGAACCTTCAAGAAAAACTCCGGCTTGCATTAAATCTTGTTTGGTTTTTTCTATATTAGCGTTTGTTTTATCAGCTTTATTGATCGCGACAACAAAAGGAATTTTCGCTTCAAGAATATATTTAAGCGCATCTTTGGTTTGTGGTTTTACGCCGTCATCGGCCGCAACAACAAGAATCGCCAAATCAGCGATTTTCGCACCATAACCGCGCATTTTTGAAAACGCTTCGTGGCCGGGCGTATCAATAAAAGTTATTTTCCGGCCATTGTGGATTATTTCATAGGCGCCTATTGATTGAGTGATGCCGCCGGCTTCACGGGCCGCGACATTTGTTTTTCTGATATAATCTAAAAGCGTGGTTTTGCCGTGATCAACATGACCCATTACAGCAACAATCGGCGGTCGGGGTTCTGGGTTTTTATTTTGGGTCGGCATGATTGTAAAATTACCAGAGAAGTGATATAAAGACAAGAAGTCAGTTTATTGTTTTCGGGGAGGCGTGCCCCCACACTAATTGAGTTTCGTGTTATACAAAGATTTGTATACGTTGAAGGATATTTAAAATCAATTAGTGTGGAGGCGTGGCCGAGTGGTTTAAGGCAGCATCCTGCTAAGATGTTAAGGGGGAGACCCCTTCGAAGGTTCGAATCCTTCCGCCTCCGCAATTCAGGATTTCGCAAGCGAACAGAGGTCGCCTCGCGGCGGCTTTGCCGCCGCTCGGCTAGGATTTGAAAGGGCTTTTTTGGCGAAAAAGAAAAGGATTTATCAATCAAAATATGGTTCGAGCCGATTTGTTTTAGAAATGTTGTCATTTCTGATTTGTCCCCAGAGGAAAGCAGTTTATCCGCCTGATTCAAGGATTTAACCCACGCACGAGCTGGTTCGAGCCAAGACACACCTTTGTTCTCAATTTCTCTGATTTTCTCTTTTAGTTCTATCCTCTGTTCAATCATTTTTTGTTTTTGCGCAGCATATTCTTCCGACGTGATTACTTCATCGAGATAGGCAGAAAGCAATTTGTCTAACCTTGTTTCAATGTCAGCTAAATCATTTTTCATACTACTAACCAACGTTAAACTATCTTTTCTTGCTTTCTGCTCGTCCTTGTCCAGTTCGTGCAAAACCTTTTCGGTGTCTTGGCTCGACAAAGAAACTTTTTGAAGAAAACTTTTCACCTGCTCGGTAAGTAATTCTTCGCGGATATATTTTTGAGAACATACTTGGCGTTTTTTGGTACATCGGTAGTAATTGTGTCCCTTTTGTACTTCAGCGGTGATGGCACAGCCACATTCTCCGCAAGCCATCAATCCGCGAAATGGAAAAGTTTTCTCTGCCTTCCTTGTTTTTATATGTCCGCGAGACTTCATCACTTCTTGGCACTGGCCAAAAAGTTTCTTTGAAATTATCGGCTCGTGCGAACCTTCGTATGTCTCGCCCTTGAATGTAAATACTCCATAGTAAAATGGTTTGCTCAACATTCGCTGGACACAGGAAACCGACAGAACATTGCCTTTGTAGCTCCGCAGTTTGATGTCTTTCAAAATTTTGGCAATCTGTTTGAGGGTGTACTTTCCGGTAGCATATAATTCAAAGCCCTTCTTGATGAGCGGAGCTTTTTCAATATCCAGGTCAATATCTCTTGTTTTGTGATTGTTTACATAACCAAGTGGGGCAAAGCTAGGCCAAATGCCTCTGCGAAGTTTAGCTCGATGTCCGCGCTTGATATTCTCTGCGAGATTGTCCACATAATATTTGCTTTGTCCAAAGGCAATATTCAGCATAAACTTGCCCTGCGGCGTATTTTCAAACCAGTGGGTTGGAAATTTCAAATCTTTGATAATTCCTGTGTCCAGCAGATAGATAATTCTCCCGCCGTCTATTGAATTACGGGCGAGACGATCTGGATTCCACGAGAGTATTCCGTCTGCTTTTCCTTGTTCCAAAAATGACAACATTTCGGCGAATTTCAGTCGCCCAGGTTCTTTGGCAGTTTGGGCTTCGCACAGCGAAGCAACAATTTCAAGTTTTTCTTTGGCGGCAAATTCTCGCAATTCAGAAATTTGAGATTCAATACTTAAGACCTGCCCTTCTTCACTCTCTGTAGATTTTCTTGCGTATAGTATGTACTTCATAATAAAAATTGATTAAAAATTTCTTTTGCCCTTGTTGATAAATCCTTTTCTTTTTCGCCCAAAAAGCCTTTTCAAATCCTAGCCGAGCGGCGG
>JASEHZ010000019.1 GCA_030018585.1 Patescibacteria group bacterium
TATGCCATTCCCTTACTTTACCAGGGGGTGGATACAAGCTATTGAACCATTACGACGACTTGACCTTGAAAATAATATAACATATACTATTTTTAGTTCTCAAATAATTGATTAAAAAATGAAAGGAAATAGTTGTGAAACGGGTGTTTTTATTAATAGTGTCTTGTATGATATTCGCATGTATTTTGGCTTTTGGCTTAGGTTGTCTAACTGCGGATTTATTTTCAGATGGTTTAGAAGAGCCGTCTTTCGGATTTATATATAAGAGTGAAGGTAGTGTTCGTTACGAACTTAATACATTTGATTCCACCTTTTTTCTTTTTATAGAGAAAAGCGATTCATGGATAGCATGTTTGTGGAGATAACAGCAAAAATAAAGTTCGCGCTATCTGAAAAAGAGTTATACGCGATTAAGAAAAGAATAGAAGATATTGATTTTTTTAGTTATCCGGTTCATTTCAAGACAAAACCTTCTACTGAGAATATGACGAGCGGTGTTCGGTATTATTATAAAATAACATATTGCGGTAGGGTAAAAGAATTAGATTGGGAAAGTTCAGTTATTAATAGGGGAGATATAAAATCAGAAAATTTAAGAAGTTTGCATAAGTTAATCGCAGATATTTTGTGGTTACGGCCGGAGATTCAAGAGCTTATGAGAAAATATATTTGGGATCGAGAGCCAAGAGATTCGTCTGGTGTTATCCCCGATTAACGAATTTTATTATTCAAACCTGGATATATTATATCCAGGTTTTGTTTTTTTGTATATTTTTTATAATATGGTATAATATATTTGGCACATCAAACGATAGCCCCGCTCTTTTGATTTTTAATCAAAAGAGCGGGGAGGAAAGTCCGGACACTTGTTCTTTAAACAAAGAAACTTGTAGCGGGTAATACCCGTCGTTCGTAAGAATAGAGGTGCGAGCAGTGACGTTCCGACCCGCAAGAGTCGGAAAAGCCCAATCCCAAGCTTGTCGGCTTAACTCTGCGATAGGGATACAAAACAGAGATGAAACGGCTAAATCCTTACATGAGTGCAAGACCGTACTTATGCGGCAACGTATATTTGAGTCGCTTGAGTCCAAGAGCAATCAAGGACCTAGACAAATTATCGTATAAACAGAATCCGGCTTATGATGTGCCACAAAAACCCCGTTTCGATCTATATCGTGACGGGGTTTTAGTTGATGTTATGGACGTTTTCGTTATAATCAGCTTGTGCCACCTTAGCTCAGCTGGTAGAGCATTTTTTAATTTGCGACCACCTCTAAACTTGACGTTGGTCGGTAATTCTATATATTTAATTTATGCCAATGCCAGAAAAACCCAAAGGAAAATGCCTTACTTGTAATAAAGAAACGCCACGCGCAAAATATAAATATTGTAGTAATGCATGCCAAATTGAATATCAGTATCAATCTTATATTAGAAAATGGAAGGCTGGAGAAGTGAACGGACTACAAGGCTTGGGTATAGTTTCGGGATATATTAAGCGCTATTTACGAAGAAAGTTTGGAGATAAGTGTTGTTTGTGCGGATGGTCAAAGATTAACTCCAAGACTGGACAAGCTCCGTTGGTCGCTGATCATATCGATGGTAATTGGCGTAATAATGTTGAAGGCAATCTTCGTTTACTTTGCCCGAATTGTGATTCATTAACTCCTACGTATGCCGGATTAAATAGGGGAAACGGCAGGAAGGGAAGAGTTTTAAGCAAAAGAGCTAAAGAGGGTCGTTTGCTGGTTATGAGTCGCCGGAGTAACTCAGTGGTAGAGTAGCTGTTTCGTAAACAGCAAGTCGCGAGTTCGAATCTCGCCTCCGGCTCCAAAAAATAAAATTATGAAATTTTTTGAGAAAATCTTTTCGAAACAGGAATTAGAAAGAGGTGTTAAAAATCTCCATCCAGAGTTTCACATTTCTTATGACGGCGTTTGGTATTTTAATCGCGAATTCAGTTCTCTGCGGGATACAGGAATCAATATCAAAAGCAGGTTTGGATTTGAAGATCCATCTCTCCTTGATGGATGCGAGTTTCTCGCAAAAATTGGGGTCAACGAGGATCATAATATACCAACGTCATTCATCGGATTTGCTTATACAAAAGATGCGGAAAAAGAATCGCTTGCACAATGGGTTCAAAGATTTCCTTATTCCGAAATCATCAACGATTTAGACAACGAAGGAGTTTCGAGGAAGGATAGTAAGGTAGAGATTGTGAAGGCGATTAGAAAATCAGGTGAATAGTTTTTATGAATTTTAATTCAAATATTATTATCATTTCTGTTCTTGCGGGTGCGGGTGGAGATGATGCGAAAGATTGGGCGCAAATGCTTCTTAAAATGTATCGCAGATATGCTGATTTGAAAAAATGGAAAACAGAAATTATAAATGATACCACAACTGAAATTCGCGGTGAAGGAGTTTATGAAAAATTAAAAAATGAGTGCGGTGTGCATCGGCTTGTGCGGATTTCTCCTTTTGACGCCAAGAGGTTAAGGCACACTTCTTTTGTTTTGGTTGAGGTTTTACCAGAATTGCCAGCGATTGAAGCTGTGCATATCAAAATTCCAGAAAAAGACTTAAAAATTGAATTTTATAGATCTGGCGGTCCTGGTGGGCAAAATGTAAATAAAGTGGAAACAGCAGTACGCGTTGTTCATCTGCCGACGGGGCTTGTTTCGGCTGCGCAGGCCGAACGGTCGCAATCCGCAAACCGTGAAAAGGCTCTTCAGCTTCTTAAAGCAAAGTTGGCAAAATTAATGGAAGAACGGCACGAAAAAGAAATAGCCAATTTAAAAGTGAAAGTTAAGCCCGAATGGGGTCATGAAATTCGATCTTATGTGTTGTATCCGTATAAACAAGTAAAAGATCATCGAACAGGCGAGAAAATTTCGCGCGTGGAAGAAGTTTTGGATGGTAATCTTGATATTTTGTTAGAAAAAATTAAGTAGTAGTGAACCAAGCACTCAATAATAATATCTAACTCAAGATTTGTTTTATAAGAAAATGTGTTTATAATAAATAAGTGTTGAGAATATAGTATTGAGTGCTCGGCGCTCAATTTTATACTCTCGTTTTGCTTCGAATAAAATTGGCATGATTATATTTCAAAACGTTACAAAAAACTTCAATCATAATGCCGTTGCTTTAGATAAGGTTAGTTTTAAAATTCAACCGGGAGAGTTTGTTTCAATTGTTGGCCGTTCCGGCGCGGGTAAGTCAACAGTAGTTAAGCTCCTAATTGGCGAAGAAAAACCAACTAAAGGACAAATTTTTTTTGGTTCTTACGAAGTTAATAAATTGAGACCTAGAGAATTTCCAGAATTTCGGCGGCATATTGGCGTGATTTTTCAGGAATTCAGGTTGCTTACAAAAAAAACTATTTTTGAAAATGTAGCTTTTGCTCTTGAAGTAGCGGGTCGACCACAGAAAGAAATAAATGAATTTGTGCCGCAGGTTTTGGACATGGTGGGAATAAAAGATAAAATGTTGAATTTTCCAGCCGAACTTTCCGGCGGTGAAAAACAAAGAGTAGCAATTGCGCGGGCAATGATTAATCATCCAGATGTTTTGATTGCCGACGAACCGACTGGCAATCTAGATCCTTATAATACTTGGGAAGTTATTAAGCTTTTAACAAAGATTAACGAGTTGGGGAGTACGGTTATTCTTGCAACGCATGATAAGGAAATTGTAAATACTTTGGGTCGACGAGTTATTACTTTAGATGGCGGCAAATTAATTAAGGATGAAGAAAACGGTCGTTTTATTGTTTGAGAAGTAAAATTATGATTGTTACTCTTTCAAGAATAATTAAATATGGCTGGCGCGGATTTTTGAGAAGCGGCTTGCTTTCTGTTTCGACAATCAGCGTTATGGTTTTAGCGGCAGCGGTTTTTGAAGGTGTCATTCTTTTTAATGTTATTGGCAGATCAGCGGTTAGTTCGATTCAAGAAAAAATAGATATCAGTGTTTATTTTAAAAGCAATGTTCATGAAGATTCTATTTTGAACATTAAAAAATCTTTAGAAAAACTTGATGAGGTTAAAAATGTTGAATATATTTCTCGCGATCAAGCTCTTGAAGAATTCAAAAAACGCCATGCTGATGAAGCGACCGTAACCCAAACTCTTGAAGAACTCGATATTAATCCACTTTTAGCATCTTTGAATATTAAGGCCAAAGAACCAAGCCAGTATAAGTCAATAGCCGGATATTTGGAAAACGCTGATTTACAAGATTTAATTGAAAAAATTACTTATGCCCAAAATCAGATCGTGATTGATCGGTTGGTGGCTTTAATCGCCACTTTAAAAACCGGCGGATTTGTGCTTACAATTTTTCTGTCTTTCTTGGCTGTGATGGTTATTTTTACGACCATTCGGCTTGCTATTTATTCTAACAGTGATCAAATCGGAATTATGAGATTAGTAGGAGCATCAAATAGTTTTATCAGAGGCCCATACATTATTGAAGGAATTATTTACGGCATAATCGGCGGGATTTTGAGTTTTTTGATTTTGGTGCCGATAATAAATTTTATCTCTCCTTATATAAATAATTTTATTCCTGAAATTAATCTTCGAAATTATTTTCATGATAATTTATTTAGTATTCTTTTTTACCAATTAATCTTTGGAGTTGGTTTAGGAATTGTTTCAAGTATTATCGCGGTTAGACGTTATTTGCATATTTAATTTTTAATCTCGGCGTTATGGATGTTTTTTTAATTTTGACCTTTGTTGCCGGATTTATTTTTCTTATTAAAGGCGCGAATTTGTTAGTAACTGGTAGCTCGTCTTTGGCTAAAAATTTCGGCGTTTCTGATCTCTTTATCGGATTAACTATTGTTGCTTTTGGCACTTCGGCGCCAGAATTAATAGTTAACATCAATGCCGCTATTAGAGGCGGGACTGATATTGGTATTGGTAATATTTTGGGCAGCAATATTACTAATATTTTTCTTATTCTCGGAATTTCTTCCTTGGTGGTGCCGCTTGTTGTTAAGTTGGAAACCATAAGACTTGAAATTCCGTTGAGCTTGCTCGCGGTTGTACTTTTGTGGTTTATGGTTAGTGATGGAGTTTTAAGCCGTTTTGACGGTTTGATTTTTGTCTTGCTTTTTCTGGCATTTCTCTCTCTCCTTTTTAGAAGAAGCAGAAGAACTGTTAATTTTGGAAAGTTTAAGACCTCAAAGGCTTATTCCAAAAAATATTCAATTTTTATGATTTTGGCCGGTCTGGTTGGCTTGTTTTTTGGAGGGGAGTGGCTGGTTAGCAGCTCTATAGAGTTAGCAAAACTATTTGGTATAAGCGACGCGGTTATTGGTCTTACAGTGATCGCGTTTGGCACAACCTTGCCGGAGATGGCCGCATCATTGACCGCGGTTTATAAACGAAAAAAGGACATAGCAGTTGGCAATGTTGTTGGCTCGAATATTTTTAATATTTTTTTTATTTTAGGCTTAGCTGGTTTAATTCGGCCAATTACAGTTTCAAATGATCTTCTAAACGGGGTCATGGCGGTGATCTTTGCGACATTAATGCTTTTGGCCTCTCTTTTTGTTGGGAAAAAATATGTTCTTGAAAAATGGCAGGGTGTTTATTTTGTAATAACTTATTTAGTTTACGTCATTTATATTTTTTATGTCGTTGTTGGTTAAAAATATGAAAAAATTAAGCCACCCTTTAAAAAGAAAAATAGCCGAAAAAAAAATTGTTGGTTTTGATATGGACGGAGTTATTATTGATCATACGAAAACGAGAATTAAACTGGCTAAAAAACGAGGCTTTAATTTAAAGCCAAAAGAAACGCCGTCAGACATTTTAAGAACAAAAATTCCGCAAATTGAACGAAAATTAATTCAGTATTTTATTTACAATCACCCCGCAACGTCTTTAAGATCGTCTTTGATGCCGCGAGTAAAGAATGCTCTGGCACGCTTTAAAAAATCAAAAATCTCTTATCATTTAATATCTCGAAGAAAAGATCCGGAGTTGGCTATAAAAATCCTTAAATTAAACAATCTTTGGCCAGTATATTTTAATGCTAAAAATACGCATTTTGTTGCAACGCCAGAAGAGAAAAACATAAAAGCTCAAGCGCTTAATCTTACTCATTACGTTGATGATGAAAAAAGCGTCTTGGCGGAATTAACGAACGTTAAAAATCGTTTTTTATTTGATCAATACAACGTTTTGGGGGAAGGTGATTATGTCCGCGTTAAATCATGGCCAGAACTTACTAAATACTTGTTAAATTAAGCTGTTTTTAGCTTTTTGAAAACATTGTTTTGGTATAATTAATAATAGGTAGGTTTAAAGGTCGATTAGAATGCAGAATTTTAATTTGTCTTTAAGTTATGTTACATAAAATTGCATTTGTTTTATTGGTTATCGGCGGTCTTAACTGGTTGGCACTTGCTATTTTTGATTGGGAAATCGGTTCGCTTTTCGGCGGAATGGAAGAGTTGATTTCAAAGATTATTTATATCCTAGTTGGTTTATCGGCGATTTATGAAGTTGCGTTTCATGCTAAGAATTGCAAACAATGTGAAAAACCGGCAGTTACTACTATGCCAATGAAATAGATTGATTAGAATTTGTTTATAATAATTCCGCCCCGATTTGAATCGGGGCGGAATTATTTCTAATTGATTTTCAAAAGTTCAATTTCAAATATTAAGGTGGCTTTAGGCGGGATTGGTCCGTTGGGCGTGCCAATGTCGCCATACGCAAGATTAGAAGGAATTGTTAGTTTTCTTTTTTCGCCAATTTTCATACCCAAAACTCCTATGTCCCATCCTTTAATTACTTGACCGGCGCCCAAAGTAAAAGAAAATGGGATTCCTCGATCTAGACTCGAATCAAATTTTGTTCCATTTTCTAAGGTTCCGATATAGTGAACAGAAACTGTATTGCCGTTTTTCGCTTCATTGCCCGAACCATCTTTTAAGATTTCTATTTTCATATTTTCAATTTCGCGCAAATTATTGTTGTTAATCATCGACTCTTTTGATATTTTTTGTTCGATTCTATTTATTGATGATAATTCCTCTTGGTTTTTATCAAGTAATAAGTATACCATTAAAATCGTGACAGTGGAGATAATTAATAAAGCAATTATAATTTTTTTATTCATTGAATTATTTTAACATAATTTATTTTACGGGTTGGGGGATAGATAGTTTAGACTCATAAAATAGCTTTTTTCACGAATAAGTGGTATATAGTAATTAGATTCTTTAAAACCTTAATTAGAGATGAGTATTATGATGAAATCATTAAAAGGAAACGATTGGCCGTTAATTCGTTTTATTGCTCCGATTTTTCCAGAAGTAAATATTTTTTCGCGCGCTGCCGAGAAGACCACTCCGCTAGGATTGATAAATGTAGCAACCGCCGCGAACAAAGTGTGGGGATTTCGGGTAGAAGTGATTGATGAAAATAATTATCGCGGTCCTCGTGATAAAAGGGTATTGCCAGATCATAGCCAATTACAAAAAGAAAGTCCTGCTTCCATTGTGGGATTTTACTGCGGACTTACTTCAACAATGGAACGTGTGTTTGAGCTAGCGGATTTTTATCATGCCTTTGGGGTTGTGAATCTTGCCGGCAGTTGGCACGCTCATTATTGCGAAGATGAAGTATTAAATCGCAATATTGATATTGTGGTTCATGGTGATGCTGATCTTGCAATTCAGCAGATTCTTTGCGCTTTACGGGATGACAAAAAAGTTTCTGATATTGCCGGGATTTCGTTTTGGGAGGGCGTGACAAAAAAAACAAATCCTCCTGCAATGATTGAATTGCCCGATCTTAGTCAGTTGCCATATCCTGATTTCGGTCTTTTAAGATATTCGAGGAAAATGAACGTGTATCCAATTGGCCGAGGCAGGGGTTGTGGCATGAACTGCGAGTTTTGCAGCGTAAGAGGAGCGCTTCGATGCGCGAGTGCCCGCTATTTGTTCGGGTGCGTGAAGTGGTTGGTAGATACAAGAGGTGCGCGAAACTTTTTTATTGTAGATGACCGTTTAGAAGAGGATCTAGAAGGTATTGCCGAATTTTTCAGGATGATTTACGAAATGTATGGAGATTGGCTGGATTTTATGGTACAGATACGGCTTGAAACCGCAAGAAATGTTTCGTTTTTAGAATTAATGAGAAAAGCGGGCGTAAGATCTGTTGCGGTTGGTTATGAATCACCAATTGACGAAGAGTTAAAAGCCATGCGTAAAGGTTATTCGTCACGTCACATGATTGAATGGACGAAGACATTGAGGCGTTATTTCTGGGTACATGGTATGTTTATTTTCGGCTACCCCAGCAAAAAGAAAAATGAAACGTTTAATGTTTTAGAAACAACGAAACGTTTTAAGAAATTCATTCGCGCTGCTAAAATCAGCAGTATCCAAATATTGCATCCTGTGCCGATTGTAGGATCGGATCTGAGAGTGCGATTAGATAAAGAAAAAAGAATCTTCCCCTTAGATGTGGTTCCTTGGAGTAAGTATGACGGAAATTTCGTTTGTTTTATTCCGGATAATATGAATTTGTCGGAATTTCAGGAAGCGCCCATTAAAATTATGAAATGGTTTTATAGCTCTTTTAGTTTTTTAAGAATTCCATTTAGAACAATTATTTTTCCGATTCATTACCTTATTAAGGGATGGCGACATTGGTATTATGGTTGGCTTAGAGATATTGTCAGGTATGGGGGGTATCGTCTTCTTAAACGCTGGCAAAAAAGTCAGCGAAACGACTTATTTATAGCCCGATTAGAAGAATTTAAAAATAAAACAATGACCGCTTAAGTAGAAAACTACCGGCGGTCTTTATTTTAGATTTAAAAAATCCAGCCTTTCTATGTAAGGGTTGGATTAATTTTAAATTTAATTAAGGACGTTTTCTTTCTGGCTTGGACCGATTATCGAGGTTTCTGCTGGTATTAGAAGGAGCATTACGATCGGAACGGTGCGGAGGATTGGAATTTTGCTGTCTTACTGAAGGCGTTTGATGATTTGGATTAGAATAGCCAGGCGAATAAGAACGGTCGCGGTTGGGCGGATTCCGTCTTATGCTATCATCTCGCCGCGGTGGTCGCTTTTCATTAGGATTCGGATTTTGTCGAGGCGGCGTTACTTTTGGTTTTTGAGATTTTTTTCGTTGATCACGCACTGTTCCATCACGATCTCTTTGAGGTGGTTTTTGATCATCCGGTTTGATTCTTATATCTTTTGGCGGCCGCGTTGGCGTTGGCTGTTCAGGTTTTTTAACCTCTCGTTTTTTTATTCCATCTTGTTTTTGATCGCGAATATTTTTATCACGGACACTGCCGTTATCTCGGGTGCGACGAGCGTTTTTGTCGCGAATTATATTATTATCTTGAATTCTGCGTGAATCTCTACTCCGAACATTGCCGTCGTATCGTCTTTCTCCTAAACGATCCCGATCATTAAAGTAATTTTGATTATGCCAGTAATAATTCCAATAGTTATTGTAGTAATTAGGCCAATAATATTGGTACCAAAAATGGTGATGCCAGTATGGCCACACATTCCACCAGCCCCAACCGTTTGGATAATGCCGCCAAGAATGAAATAACCAATAATTATCCCAAAAATAATAATGATCATAATACCAATAAGGTCGCGGATACCAATAATCCCAAGTATAGGGGGGCGAGTAATAAAACCAAAATCCTCTGATTTGTGGCAACCAATAATCGTCATAAAAATAAAAATAATTGTAAATTATTTTCTTTTTTTGATCATAACTTGCGTAACTATCATTTTGATCATCCATAAATGCTTTTTCCAGCGAATCAGAAAGAGGTGGTCCATCCGGACCCCAATTTATTTCGTCCGCTTCTCCGAAAATATTGTCAAAATAAAAAGGAAGGTCGTCCGCTTTTCCGCTATCCTGTTTTACATAATTATCTTCTTGATACGAGAATTTTGTGTAGCAACCGTTTGAACTGAGAATGAAAAATAGAGAGACTAAAAATAAGCTGATACTGAAAAAACGTTTCATAACTAATCTCCTTATAGAATTAAGTTTTTAAATTATCTGATTTTAGTATACAAAAAACCGCTCCGATTTCAAGTTAGAGCGGTTTTTATATTTATTTTTAATTCTAGTTAATAATAACGCTCATTTATTGGCTGGACTACGGTAATTATAAATTGGCGGGAAATGTTTTCTTGGCCGGAAATAAGAGTAACTGTAAATTGATATACGCCCGGCGTAGTAGGCGTGCCGGAAACAATCGCATTAGTTTTGCACGGCGTTTCTTTGCATGCTGATTGAGCAAGAATAAGGCCCGGCGGAAGCATGCCCGCGGAAATCCTCCAACTATAAGCTTCAGCGCCGCCTATTCCGATAATTGGACTCTGATAGCGCATACCGGCTGTCACTTGCGGCAAAATGTCGGTCAAAATAGTAAGCGGCGGCAAGGGAATGATTTGAAATGGTACTGGGTTACTTATGCCGTTAATATTTGAAACAGTAATGTCGTAAATTCCGGCTGGGATAACGCTTACCATACAATTTAGTTTTGTTTTTTGGTTGCAGGGTGTGGGCGGCAATCCGAAAGTAATTGTTTTCCCGTCTTTGGAAGTTAAATTCATAATCGCGTTTTGAATATTGCCAATTGTCACGGAATTGCCTTTTTTAGTAAAACCAGTGCCAATAATAGTAATTTTTTCACCAACTTGGCTTGAGCCGGGATTTAAAACCAAAATATTCGGAATTATATCTGAACCGTTTTTATCTTTTAATTTAATTTCCGACACTTCTTCAATGGTTCCTTTGATAGTATCAAGTACGCCCTTAATACTTATAAAGTTATTTACTTCAATCGGCGTTTTTACTGTAACTTGATCGCCGTTGCGAAGGCGCAAAACAAAAGAACCGCTTGTCATATCAATGTGAGTAATGATGCCGTCATACAATTTAGGCTTATTTATTGGAACGGCTTCGGCGACTATGGTTACGCATAAGAAAAGTGCGACCAGGATTAATACGGTTTTTATAATATAGTTTCTCATGTCTGTTATCATATCGGAATATGAATGATATTGTAAAGAATAACCAACCCCGGTTAAAAGTTATAAAAATTTGACAAATTAGTACTTATTATGCTATACTTTCAATAGTATTTTAAAACTAATTATTCTAAATTTAGAAAATTAAACTTAAAAATAAGAAAGAGGTGGATAATGAAACGATTGGTAAGAGATAATGCTTGGATTCATGCCGATGATGTGGATTGGAAGATTCTTGAAAGAATTGGCAAGGTTTGCGCTCATTTTGGACTTCAATCACACAGACGAGGCAAGTTGAGCTTGCCCGAAGAAGATAAGAAGCCGTTTGATAAAAGGGATTATTCCCGCGCTTCCATCAAAGAAAATTTTATTGAACTTGTTGCAGCTCGGGAAGTCGCTCTCAAATATAAGAAAGCTGGCCATCGAACAGTTTTTGATATTATTCATCATTATTTTACAGCAAGAGATCAATGGTATAAGTGGTCGGATGAATTTCCAAATATTTCATTGCCTCGGATGAGCCAAAAAGCAGGATTTCGAATTGCTAAAGAACTTTCCGATGAGCTTATCAACCGAGCGCCGCTTTACGCTTTTTACCTACATCATATTTATCAACGGTATGTTTGCGATTTTAATTTTGGAATTAATAATGGTCGGGAACTTGCCCGTAAGATTTTAAA
Organism: Patescibacteria group bacterium; assembly: GCA_030018585.1. Taxonomy (GTDB): domain Bacteria; phylum Patescibacteriota; class Minisyncoccia; order UBA6257; family GWB1-50-10; genus JASEHZ01. The sequence continues at coordinate 11,731 of JASEHZ010000019.1, forward strand.
ACGAGTTCCGCTTTTCAATATTTGCGTTTTTCTTCAGTATTCTGAAGCTGATTTTTGCAGGGAGTACCGATATAAGGAAGATTTGCTTTGTGAGGAAGCTCAAAAGCAAATAAAAGGTCTTGTGGAAAATGAAAAAGTGAAAGTCGCGAGCGGTGAAGTAAATGGCGAACCAACTGGTATTATTTGGGTACCAAAACCGAAAAATTATGAAACGCTTTGGAAAAAGATTCAAAGCGGAGAAGATTATGTTCCCGAAATTCTTTTCCCGGAAATTTTTCAAACTAGCGAAATAACAAAAATTTACGCATCGGAAGAAACAGAAAGAAGCTATATTTTAGCAAAGCATCCGAAAATTATCAGTCATGTTGAAAAAGAGAGATCAAAACTTTACGAGAAAACTTTTAAAATTGCTCCCGAGCTTCTTGATCATACCGATATTGTGGAATTACTTTTCCAAAAATGGAATTATGATATTCATATCCAATCAAAAATATTAAAACCCCGCTAAGAGCGGGGTTTTAACGTATTTCGAATGCGGTAGTTTCAGTTTAGTTTAAAGATCTCTAGAGAATTAGTAGAGCGTGCTTATACCAAGAACATCAGGCGTTTCAAGAGTTCTTTTATTAATTTCGCCGTATCCAGCGTAACCGTACATAGTAACCTCACCGCAGGTTGAGTCGTATTGATCATCCAAGCCAACGCTGTGGCCAAGTTCGTGCGTGGCAATATTTTCAAAATCCATTTTTCCAGCTTCTCCTGTTGAAGACCAGTTGTAATCCCGATCATCATAAATTTGATCCCATTCAACCAAGACCCTATTTTCAATCGGGCCATCAAAGACTCCCCAGATAATGGTTACTGCGATTGCTCCAGGATAGGAAACATTAGCAAAATAAACTTCATTTTTGTTATCAGGACGAGCCGTGTCTGCTTTTAATTTAAGAGATGTGAGCGTGCCATTTCCTAATATGTTTATGCTTGAATCATCAAGCGTTCCGTCTGCGGCATTTTCCCATTTCGAAATATTAAAAGTTGTATTGTTCAAAAGAAAATTATTTGAAAGTCCTCTTCGGTTTTTGGGGTTCAAAAGCCAATTTTCCTCTGTCGTCCATTTTGCGCCCTCTGCTAGAAATCCATAGCAAAGAGAAATGGTAGTTGAATCCGGGATGGTATTCTTTTTTATGTTTTTCTGGAAACGGACAAAAGCATAACCTTCAACCAATTTATTAGTTTCAGGATCATATGCCTTGCCTAAGCTGTAAACTCCATCTTTAATTTTAATTGCAGAGGATGGCAGATTAAATGAATCCTCATCCGAGAAATCTGGTTTTGCGGCTAAAGCTGATATCCCTAAAAAAAGAAATGAAGCAGTAACAACCAACGCAAAAATTTTCTTTTCCATATTTTTAGATTTTATTTACGACCTTTAAAATTCCAAATAAGTTTAAATCAATGCTATAATTTTAGATTATCTACCGGGAAATGCAAACTTTACAAATTGGCTGGGAGACCAGGATTCGAACCTGGATTAAGGGCTCCAAAGGCCCCCGTCCTACCATTAGACGATCTCCCAATAATAAAAAATCTAATGAAATAAATATTAATCCACAGAAAAAATCAGACTTTTTCTGATATAATAAATATAGTTTATGCCCGGCAATACAATAATTTATTGTAATGCCCGGATGAACCGATATTAGCTTTTACTATTATGCTTTTTTCAAGATCAATAATCAATACTAAAATTTTGTAGTGCTGAATTATGATTGATGTCAAATCAATAAAAACACAAATTGAAGCTCAAATCGCTAAACCGGCGAATGATGTTTCGATCATAGAACTAGTTGATCTTGTTGTTGAGTATGCTTATATTACTCGCGCTTCAGATATTCACATTGAACCAGCCGTTGATAAAGTGATAATCAGATTCAGAATCGACGGTATTTTGCATGATGTTTTCCTTTTAGTGAAAGAACTCCAATCAGAAGTCATAAGCCGCATTAAAGTTTTATCGGGATTAAAAACCGATATTCATCACATTCCACAAGACGGCCGTTTTAAAGTTAAACTTGAAGACGCGAATGAAATTGATGTCCGTGTTTCAATTGCGCCGACTTTTTACGGTGAAAATACCGTGATGCGGCTTTTGGCTG
>JASEHZ010000042.1 GCA_030018585.1 Patescibacteria group bacterium
TATGCCATTCCCTTACTTTACCAGGGGGTGGATACAAGCTATTGAACCATTACGGGGGGTTGACATTGGGTTTTTGGGCAAGTAAAATTTTTATGATTAGCAATAAAAGGTCGAGAGTGCTAACCCCTCACCTATTCTTGCAATGTGTGTGGAATTACCACATTAATAGAGACGAAGTCGGCTTCGCCTTTGTAGCGTGAAAGAATCTTAGAATATTGCCGGAATGGGTGGGGGGCTAAAGGATTTTTCTATAAATTTTCATCATCTACAGACTTGAGAATTTATACATAATCAGTATGAAATTTAAACCACTTTCAAATCATGTTTTTATTGAGCCGCTTGAAGAAGAGCAAAAAACCAAATCCGGCATTGTTCTTCCTGATACGGCTGAGCGGGAAAAGCCGATAAGAGGCAAAATTCTCGCGACCGGGCCCGGCAAGCTTAATGATAAAGGCGAGCGGGTTTCGATTTCGGTAAAGGTCGGCGACATCGTTCTCTTTAAGAAATATGGGCCAGACGAAGTTGAGCTTGATGGGAAAAAGTACTTAGTTGGTGATGAGGACGATATTTTAGCAATTATTGAGTAAAAAACAGAAACTGGAAAATAGAAAATAGAATATAACAGCGGTTTTCAAAATTCTATTTTCAAAATTCTATTTTCTAAATTATAATTTTATGGCAAAACAAATTTTATTTAATGAAAACGCACGAAGCGCAATGAAAAAAGGTATTGATAAGTTAGCCGAGGCAGTGCGGATGACTTTAGGTCCTCGCGGCCGGGCCGTGGTTATTGAAAAAGGTTATGGCGCGCCGCAAGTTACTTTTGATGGCGTGACTGTGGCTAAGGAAATTGAACTCCAGGATAAATATGAAGATTTGGGCGCAGATTTTATTAAGCAAGCCGCTGATAAAACCAATGATAATGTCGGTGACGGCACTACTACTTCCGTAGTTTTGGCACACGCGATGATTGACGAAGGCGAAAAAATAATCCGTGAAAAAGGTTTTAATGTGATTCAGCTTGCTGAAGAGTTAAAAAAAACAAGCGAGGCCGTTGTTAAAGATTTGGAAATGCAAAGAGAATTGATAAATGATACCAAAAAAGTGGAAGAAGTGGCGACCTTAGCCGCTAAAGATGAAGCAATTGGTAAGCTTATTGCTGAGGTTATGGCAAAAATCGGTCGGGATGGCGTGGTTACCATTGAAGATTCAAATACTATTGGCAATTCTTATGAAATGGTAGAAGGCATGCAGTTTGACCGGGGTTTTGTCTCGCCTTATATGATTACAAACCAGGAGAGAATGGAATCGGTTCTGGAAGATCCGTATATTTTGGTGACTGATAAAAAGATTTCAGCCATTAACGATTTATTACCGCTTTTGGAAAAAATCGTTGGAAGCGGAAAAAAAGAACTTGTGATTATTGCGGATGAAGTTGAAGGCGAAGCATTAGCGACTTTGGTTGTCAATAAACTGCGAGGAGTGTTTAATGTTTTGGCAGTCAAAGCGCCTGGTTTTGGCGATCGTAGAAAAGAAATGCTTCAGGATATTGCGATTGTGACCGGTGCGGGATTTGTTTCTGAAGATTTAGGCAGGAAATTAGAAAATATTGCGATTTCTGATTTAGGCCATGCCCATCGCGTGATTGCCAACAAGGATAATACGACAATTGTTGGCGGCAAGGGTGATAAAAAAGAAATTGAGAATCGCGTTAGTCAGCTTAAGATCCAGCTTAAAAAAACTGATTCGGAATTTGACAAAGAAAAATTACAGGAAAGATTAGGTAAGCTTTTGGGTGGGGTTGCGGTTATTAAAGTTGGCGCGCCAACAGAATCAGCTCAAAAAGAATTAAAGCAGCGCGTTGAAGACGCAGTTGCGGCTACTCGGGCGGCAATGGAAGAAGGAATTGTGGCTGGTGGCGGCATTGCGTTACTGAACGCCACAATCGTAATTGACAGGTTTAAAAATAAAGATAATCCTGTTGTGGCAGCAGTTTTATCGATTTTGAAACGTGCTCTTGAAGCGCCTTTGAATGCCATTGTTTCGAACAGCGGTGAAGCGCCGAAAACCGTGATTGAAGATCTGGGAGTACAAAAAAATAAATCAAATAATGCTTGGATTGGTTTTAATGCTTTAACTAATAAAATCAGTGATTTAAAGGAAGCGGGTATTATTGATCCATTAAAAGTTGTCAAAACCGCTTTTATTAACGCGATTTCTGTGGCAGCTAATTATTTGACGATTGGCGCGGCTGTGACTGATATTCCGGAAAAAAAGAATCCGGGAATGGGAATGGGCGGACCGGGAGGAGGTATGGGCGGAATGGGAATGGGGGATGAATATTAGAATCGAATTTAAAGAAGATAATAAGCAAAAAGGAGCCATTTTAGGCTCTTTTTTGATGTAACGAATAAAGTTCAATAGCTTGTATCCACTCAAATCATATCGATAGGTGATTT
>JASEHZ010000020.1:0-398 GCA_030018585.1 Patescibacteria group bacterium
GTGTCGCTTTCCAGCGACTTCAACTAGCCAATGAATTTGTAACTCTTCTCTCAAACGTAAAGCTTTCACGTTCAAGAAATATTCATATCTTGCAACCCCCACCGCTGCGCAGCAGCGGCAAGTCAAAAGCAAAAAGTTCATAAAGTTCATAAAGAATATTAAATACTTTACAAACTTTATAACTTTAAAACCTTTAACTCGCTGATGCTACGCATCGGCAAGTTTAGGCTCCTCCCTTTTCGCTCGCCGCTACTAAGGGAATAACAATTGTTCTTTTTTCCTCTAGGTACTGAGATGTTTCACTTCCCTAGGTAAGCTCTTTGATTTTTCATCAAAGCATCATGAGTTTATCATGATAGGTTTCCCCATTCGGACACCCCCGGATCACAAGTTGCTAC
>JASEHZ010000020.1:408-12293 GCA_030018585.1 Patescibacteria group bacterium
AAAACTAACTTCTTTTATTTAATTTTCAAGATACACGAAGACAAAAAATCCGCCTTAAGAATGGCGGACTACTTAAATGACGCGTAGATTTTTTTACACGCCATTTGGCGCTCCGCCATAATATGTTGTGTTTAATGTCATTCGTAAGAGTAAGTGTAGCAAGTTTTTAAAAGTTGTCAACCTTTTAATAGTTGTGGATAAATAAAGCGAATTTTTATAGTTTCTTTACTTTTTTATAAATTCTAATATGCTAAAATTAGAAATTTTAAATGTTTATATGGATTTTACATGTCGAAAATAATAAGATCTGCAAAAATAGCCATAAATAGCTCGATTATTGCCTCGTGCTTTTTGTTATCGTCTTGCTACATGAAAGAATTGCGCCAATCGTTAGAAGATGCATTTTGGTGGCGGTCCTATGAAACTATCATCAAAAGACCAGTTTCCTTATGGAATAGAAGAGATTGCCTTACGGTTATGATGGAAAATATACAAAGCAATATTCTGGATATGCGCACCAACATCAAAGTTTACGCGACGCCGTATAATCCAACAGTCATTGCGGCAATGTCAAAATTCCGCTGGCTTCAAATTCCCGTTCACCAAACGGAAGCAGAATCTAATTTCGAAGCGTTGCTCAAAGATAATTTTGGAATGTATTACGACTGGAATCATCAAAAAATTATGGATTCTCGAGGAAATTATTTTAAAGATAAAACACAAATAGATTCAATAATGTTTCTAATAACAATTGAAAACTATGCTTGGATAACTTCTATGACTTGGCCTCAACTCCTTCCTCAACTCCCCGATGGTAAAAATATTACCAATATCGCTCTTGATATCCCCGATATTACCCATCTCGAAGATCAAATTTACTTAATTAATGAACAAAATAAATTTATAAAGCCGAAATATGTTTGGGGGAAAAAAAGAAATGTCCTGACAATGCCTGAAACGTTATTGGCAATGTTTGAAGTGAAAACAGAAAATTATTCTTTTCTTGAAAAATCAGAAAAAATCTTTCTGTGCATTAAAGGATTAGAACAAGATATTAAACTGGAATTTTCTCTTAAAAATTTTGAAGTTACCGTACAATTACGATGATTTTATAAAAATCCCGCATCTAGCGGGATTCTTTTTACTCTTTGAAAGGAAAACTATCTGGAAACGCAATTGCTAATGCATCTTCCGGTTTATCAATGCAGTAAATTGTAATTTTATCTTTTTTACGTTTTGAAATTTCCTGAAAAGAAATATTTTCTTTATTTTCAGATGTTATAATTTCTAAATTATCTTTAAGCCAAGTTGGTAATTCTTCTAAATCAAGTTTATTTACGCTTGGAATAACAATTTCACGAATACCATGCCTTTCGGCCGCAAGAATTTTCTCCCTAATACCGCCAACTGGCAAAACCGCATCACGACGAACTGTGATCTCACCAGTAATAGCAAGCGATGGTTTGATGGGTATGTCCATAAATGAGGAATACAACGAAACATAAACCATAATTCCGGCTGAAGGGCCATCTTTTTCAACCGCACCGCTATCAAAATGAATATGAACGAATTTTTTCTTTGATTTTTCAGACGGAAGAATGTCTGACCTGCTGCGAATTCGTGAAATAGCTGCCTCAACTGATTCCTCTAAAACTAAGGCTAAATTACCAGTAATCTTTTTCTTAAATTCTTCTGAATTACGACAAACAACCTCTATAAATTCGATCGAACCAACGCCATTATCCGAAACTGTAAGCACAATACCAACACCGGGCGGCAATGAATTTATATCTTTAAAATATTCTTTGACTCGAGAAATGCCTAAATAATCTTTAATATTCTTAATATCAAGAACATTAGAAGATTCTTGATTTTCTAAATCAATAAATTCAATATTTTTCTTTTCCGCAATATTTAAAACAACTCTGCTTAAAATCGAATGAATCGACCGTTCAAGTTCGCGAACTCCAGCTTCGTCGGTATAACCTCGAATAATATCCTTAAGAATTTGATCGGAAAAGTTTATTTTGAAAGGAGTAATTTCTTTTGTTTTTAAATTTTCTTCAGCCAAACCACATTCGGATATTTGTTTCGGAATAATATACTTTCTAACAATAGCGAGTTTTTCTTCTTCGCTGTAACCTGGTAGTTCAATAATTGACATTCGATCGTAAAGAGCGGGATGGATATCTCCGGTATTCGCCGTAGTAATAAAAAATACCCGTGAAAGATCAAACGGGAAATTAATGTAATGATCCACAAAAGAAAAGTTCTGTTCTGGATCCAAAACTTCCAGAAGCGCTTCTTCGGGTCCACCGCGAAAACCGTCACCACCAAGCTTATCAATCTCATCAAGCATAAAAACTGGATTTTTCGAACCTACTCGACGCAAACCCTGGATAATAATCCCGGGCATTGAACCAACGTAAGTACGCCGATGCCCCCTGATTTCTGCTTCATCTTTTACCCCACCAAGACTCATTCGGACAAATTTCCTGCCAAGAGCCCGGGCAATTGATTTTCCCAAAGACGTCTTGCCAACGCCCGGCGGACCAACTAAACATAGAATCGGCGCCTTAGCATTTGGATTCAAAAGCCTAATTGCAATATATTCTAACAACCGCTCTTTTACCTTTTTCAATCCATAATGATCTTCGTCAAGAATTTTTCTAACTAAGGTAAAATCCTTGTTATCGTCCGTCACTACCCTCCAAGGCAAAGACTGAAGCCAAGTCAAATAATCATAAATAACTCCGGCTTCGCTTGTATGCTTACCAACTTTCAAACGATCCAATTCTTCTTTAATGACCTTCCGAACTTCTTCCGGATATTGATCTAAATTCTTAATTAAACCACCACTGCCCTTTTCGACCGAATCATTTTCTTCGTGAGACTGATCAATAAGCGCATCTCTTTTTTGCCAAACATTCAAATAAGAAAGACAAAAATCATAAAGATCTGCTACTTTTTTAAAACGCGCAGCAACGTCTTTTTCAAGAAGAATATTACAAAGCTTATATTGAACACAAGATTCATCAACATAAAAATTAGCTATGCTTGCACATTCATCTATGAACTTTCCAAAATTAAAAGTGACAAGCGTCTGACGGAAAACATCTGATTGTTTCTCTTCTTCTTGACCGAAAACATGATCGAAGAAATTAACAACCTTTAGCAAAAAATTGTCTAAATTCTGCTGAAAATCTTCACTGTTAAATTCCCTACTAGGAATTTTATTCTCTACAATTTTTTCCCAAGTCGCAAAAAATATATTAGTTGACTTTTCAACATATATTGATTTAAGCGCTACGCGAGAAAACAAATCAAGATCTAAAATCAAAATATCGTCATCTTTATCCTTACTTTTATCGATTCGATTCAATGCCCCTAAAACAGCTACCTCTAAACCCGGATATCTGATTAAAATATATGACTTTCTTTTAAGAAGATTAAAAAAAATATTTTTATCATCTGAGACACAAAGACTAAATCGACCAACGGGAAAAGGCACCGAATGCGCAATATAGGGGCCTTCAATTGTAAAACACGGGAGATTTCTCGGAACTTCTATTATTTCCCTCATCAACGTTTTCCTTATCTTATTACATTATTATCTTTTGAATTTTCTGACTTAAGTATATACAGAAGGTGCTATTTTGCAAATATTTAGTAAAAAAAGCCACGACTAGAAAATCGTCGTGGCCGGTTCTGAGTTCTCTTTAGGAGATACTAGACAGTATAGCGCTATGCTGTCAGGGGGCAGTAAGAACCATTTTGCTCATAACCGCTCCTTTTCGCCCATCCTCAAAAAAGCTGAGGGTTTCTAAAGGAACTGAAAATAGAATAGTAAATCCGGACAAATTTTTCAATCGGTGACTAAAGGCACAAAACTAAAGCCAAAATATTGTTTTTTTGAAAATTCTTCCGGTCCGGTTTTTCCCAAAACATAAATGCTTTGATTAACCGGCGCAACAATAAATCCGCCGATTTTAAGCTGTTTTTTCCAAGCATCGGGAATTTCTTTGCTAGTTGCTGCCGCAATGATTTTATCAAACGGCGCATCAAGCTCATAGCTTTTCGAACCATCGCCTTCAATAATTTTTACAATACCTTTTTCAATAAAACCGTATTTGCCAATATTTTTTTCGGCAAAAATTTTTAGTTCGGGGATTCTTTCAATCGCGATAACTTTTCCTTGTTCACCGACAATTTGCGCCAAAAGCGCAGTCTGCCAGCCAGAACCAGCGCCAATATCCAAAATTTTCTCTCCCAGTTTCGGCGACAAAAGCTCAAGCATGAAAGCAACTGTTAAGGGCTGTGAAATCGTCTGACCAAAACCAATGGCTAATGGATAATTCACATAAGCGTGTTCTTTATCTTCGTCTCTGACAAAATCTTTACGGTCAACTGCTTTAAAAGCATTAATTATTAAAGCTGTTTTTAAATATCCGTCTTTAATCAAATTTTCCACAAGGTTTTCATTATTTAAAACCATATAAATTAATTCTAACACTTAAAATCAATTTTAAAATAGAATAAAAAAAGAAAAGCCAAGAGTTTTTAATTCTCGGCTTTATTAAAATATTAAACCTCTCTCCCTTGAGTAACTTCATCAATAAGATGTTCTACAAAAGGAGACGTTTTCATATACCGATATTCTTTCGTATCACGTTCTGGCCGTTTAAGTTCGTTGTCTTTTCCTTTTAGGAAAGGTGACTGGCAATGATATTTATCAAGAAATTCCCATGGTATGAATTCAACCGTCACTCCCTTACGATTAGAGAATGTAATGAGAACGAATTGAATGGTTGACATCAAGCCGCGCGCTAATTCAAATCCGCTTTGACCAGCAGCCGCCGGTGTCTGAATAAGAAATTTATCTGCTTCTTGCGACATCCAAATTGAATGTTTATCACCGCCTACCATAATATTTATATCCTTAGCAGCAAAGGCCATCCCGCGCAACCAACGACGTTGCATATCAACCGGTGTTCGCCCCCCTCCATGAGGAAGCCACATATGAGTCATTGCGACCTTAAAACCAGCAATTATATCAGAATGAAAAGGATGATTCATCATATCTCCGCCGCCCGGGTTAGTTGTCTGCGACCATCTGATTCGACTCGCTGAAATCGCTTCTTGAAATTTAATTTTCCTGCCAGCCATCCGTTGACCATCAATCAATCCTTGAAAATAAAATTCGAGAGCAAGAAGCGCGTTTTCTCCAGTGATATTATTTTGCCAAATATTCCATTCGTGGTTACCCATCCACTGGACATAAGAATAAAGATTTGGCGCATATTGGATAATCGGTCCCATCAAAAACTTTGCAAACCTAAGCTGCGAATCAACTGAAGTTAACCGATAAGGACGATTCTCCGCAAAATGATTCGGATAAATAACGCCATGGATAATATCGCCATTAGCCCAAATTCTTTGAACTTTTCGTTCGTAAAGAGAATAATCCAAAAATTTAGCAAGATAATCCGGGAACATTGTAACCGAACCAAATTGAGTGTCATTTACAACGGCAAGAGTTTCCGTTTTTTCTAAATTGTTTTTTTCGCGTTCAAGAATATCAAGAAACGTATTATTCAACAATCTGAATGCCAAACGCCCGTCTTTATACGGTTCGAGTACTATCGCGCCGGAACTTGAAGGTTCTTTCCGAAACGTATTCTGGCGATGAGATTTCGACTGAAGCACAAATCGTTCAAATTCTGGTATCCGGTACTGTGCCGCTAATGTGGAATCCTGAAGACCAGGAAGCGTCATGACCCAATGATTTTGAATTGAAGCGGCAAAAAATTTTTCTTGATGGCAATCCATTAAAATCCACGGCATTTCTTTACCTTTAGCGCCCAGATTACGCATCACCGATTCTGAAGTATAAAGCGGATCAACATACTGCGTTATGCTCGAAAATTGAGTATTATGAACAACCTGGATCTGTTTATCTCCTAATTTCAAAACAAGAGAATCGGGCGTAACAATACGCTTCCGAGACGATTTATGATCCGTAAGTTCTTTTACATCGACAATTTCTTCATACTTGCGAGGATAAGAAAAATTCTTTTCTTTCGCAGTCAAAATTTCCATAATCAACCTGTACTCCGACTTCCAAACCTGAATTCGATCAAAAACTTCTTGACGATTCAAAAGCGACCGCCCAATCCGATATTGATACGGAATAATTATTTGCTGCTGAATTTTCCATTTACGATAAAAGGCAAGCCATTCAAGCCGTTTTTTCATCTCATACGTTGCTCCACCGCGAGTCCATGCCTGTCCCCAACTAGGACCGAAGCTTTTACCTTCCGCTGCTTGAGCGAGACGCGCATAGCTTAAAGCTAAATCCCAATCATCATCGCCCATAACAACGAAAAGCTTGCCTCTCGTTATCTTCTCAAGATTTTTCAAAAGCAGATTAGCAACGGCAAATTGAGTTTCAATTTCATTTAAGCCGGAGTCAAACGAAAGTGTCCGACATTTATCAATACGGTATCCAAGATAATTCCCCTGAACAAGACCGCTAGTAACTGTTAAAACTGGTTGTTCTTTCTCAAGAATAGCCGAAAGAAGTCGCGTATCAGTGAATCTATTTCCAAAAAGAATCTCGCAAAGAGGCAAAATAGTGAAAGAATCGCCTTTTACAAGACTAATTACATCAATCGGTTCTATTATTTTTGCATCAAGGTCTTTTTGAAGCGCAAATCTTACTTCACCAAAAGACTTAAAACGTCCGTCTCCTTTACGACGCAAAACAAGCGTCTCTTCAAGAATGTGGGCATCTATAGTACGCAAGCTTTGCAAATCTAATCCGTATTCTTTCCCTAGCGTTGTTAGCCGATAAACTCCGCTTTCTGTTACAGACATTAAACCTCGTTTTACATAATTACTGAGAAAGGTACGAAGAAGCTCTTCGCCGATTCTCTTTCCGTATAAATTCTCTGCAAGATCTTCAATATCAATTGAATCATCAGCTGGAATATGACGTAAAATACGCTGCTTCTCTTTTTCAGGGATAAGCCCTAAAAGCTCTTTGGGAGTATAAAAATTGGGGTTATTCGAGAAAAAAAGATGGTGATCTTGACCAGGAATATTCACAAAATAACCCGCTCCCGAAAGCTTCGCTAAAATACCTCTGGCCCTATCTTTATCTCCGCCAAACATACGATAAATACTGCTTACTCGAAACATTCGTAAACGCCTCACTACGCGTTTAGCTACATTCAAAAATTCAAAATCTTTCTTAGTCAGAGAATTATTATCACTTCTTTCCCTTTTTAACTTCATTTTTTTACCTCTATTTCATATTCAGTTATTTAAAAGCTGATTCCAGCTTAATACTTTTATTAAATTAAGTCAATAAAAAATCCCGTTAAAAACGGGCAATAAAAACCGGCGGTAAAACTTCTATTATTTATACCTTAAAGCCGCCTCAATTATCCGATCAATTAACTCGCAAAAACCGATACCGCTTGCTTCAGCCGCCTTGGGCACCAAACTATTTTCTGTAAGCCCGGGGATGGTATTTATTTCCAAAACATAAATTTCCCCGTCTTCGCCCAAAATCATATCAGTTCTGGAAAATCCCCTGGCATTTACTAATTTATGAACGCGTACAGCAACTTTCTGGATTTCTTTTAATATTGGTTCGGGCAATCTTGCGGGCGTGATTTCTAAAGAACCAGCAGGATCATATTTTGCCCGGTAATCAAAAAAATGGCTCACTTGAGGAATAATTTCAGTCGGTAAAAACGGATAAGCGCTTTCACTAAAACCGTGATCCAAAACGCCGCAAGTTATTTCCCTGCCCTTAATAAAGTTTTGCAATAAAGCTTCTCGGGAAATTTTAAAAACTTCTTCTATTGCCGCTAAAAGCTCATCTTGACTTCTCACAATTGAAACGCCAACGCTCGAACCATTATTATTCGGCTTTACCACCACCGGAAACCCAAGATAATGACGAACAAGTTCAAAAAATTTTATTGGCGTTTTTTCAAAATCTTTTTTCGCCACCAAAAACGACAAAGGCGTAATAAGCCCGCCAGTCCGAAAAAGCCGTGCCGATAAAAATTTATTCATACCCAAAGCGCTTGCCGCCGCTCCAGAACCCGTATAAGGAATTCTTAATTCATCTAAAAGCATTTGAACTGTGCCGTCCTCGCCATAAGTACCGTGCAAAGCAATAAAAGCCACATCATGAGATTTTGCAATTTCATGCGGTTCAATCGGCCACTTACCTTCCCGATTAATAAAAATCTCTATTGGTTCATATTTTTCTTTATTAATCGCTCGCAAAACATTTTTCCCGCTTTTTAAAGAAGCCTCGTGCTCGGTTGATGGCCCGCCCATTAAAACCGCTACTTTTTTCTTTATGGAAATTTTCTTATGCTTTTGTTCCATTACAATCACAATAGCAAAAATCGAGATTGGTAGCAAAAATCCCGCTCTTCCATGGAAGAGCGGGATATATTACGCGAAATCTCCTACACTCATTGTTTCAATTCTGCCTAAAATTGAATCTTGTTTAAAAACACGCACATAAAAATATTTTTCCATTTTAATCTTGTCCTTAAAACAAGGATAATAAGTTTCTGTTCTGTCGTATGCTCCGAAAATAAACGGCTCTATGCCAGCATGCCTTAACATGTAATATGCGAACGCACGACCCGTTCTGCCATTACCATCAATGAATGGATGAATTTCTTCAAACTCAAAATGAAAATCAGCGATTTTTTTTACATTTTCTTCTTGAGAAAATTTTCCTGTTTTCTTTTGCCAATTCATCACGTCTTCAATCCATTTTTTCATTAACTTTGGTACTTTCTTAGCTGACGGAGCTTCTGAAATAATTTTAGATAATCTCAGAAATTTCTCCCCCTCCCCAAAAATGGGAAAAACAAATGATTCTGAAACAACAAAAACTTTGGTTTTGCGATATTGTCCGATATCTTTCTTTTTTAATTTCTTGCCGCCGGTTTTAAAATGTTGCTCCGAACAAATAAGCTCTTGGATTTTCAAAACAAGTTTTTTATCTAAAAACTTATCTTTCTCATCAGCCAATCTATCGAGTAAAAGCATGGCGCCAACATGACCGTCTTGTTTTTGCTCAATAATCTGCTTTTTCAATAATTTTCGATCATCTTCTATATTCTCAATAAGATCAGATTCGTAAATAAAATTTATGAGAAAATTAATCTTTTCTTTATTCATTTCAAATATCCTTATTAAATTTTAAATTATCTATTTACAGTCTAATCCTAAATTTTAAAAAAGCAAAAATCCGGCTTTTAACCGGATTAATTATACGATGCGGGGTCAAAGGGACTCGAACCCCTATTAACGGTTTTGGAGACCGCCGTCCTGCCATTGAACGATGACCCCTTTATTTAAAACACAAAGAAACTATTTTTTGGCTTCTTTGTGAAATGTGTGCTTCTGACACCAACGGCAAAAACGCTTAAATTCTATTTTCCTTTCAATTAACTTTTTGTTTTTGCGAGTTGTGTAATTAACGTGCTTACAAGCACTACAACGTAATCTTATTATTTTTTCACTGAATTTGCCTTGGGCCATATTTTGTTATTTTAAACTAAAATATTACGATTTTGCAAACCTGAAAATTGAATTTCAGAGCCGATGGTCGGGATTGAACCGACGACCTACTCCTTCGCTTAAACCTCTTTTTTATAAATGCACATATAAGAGGGCTAGCCTGTATCTTCCCGCCAAGGCGGGCCCTTGTCAGTCGTTCGGGCCGTTTCTGCGGCCACGGTCTGAACCCTGTGCGGGCCTTTAACCGTTATTCGGGATTCATTATCGCGTTACCACGAAAATGGGCAGAATTCGCGATCCACCATGGAGTTGCTCTACCGCTGAGCTACATCGGCTTTTTTAACAATAAACCATTCAATAAATTCCTCAATTTTTTGTTATGGTACATCACCGTTAAAACGCCGTAAGCGCTTTTTCGTTTGTAGGTACCATTTCTTACTAACCAAGTTATTGTCGGTTTATAAAATTGAACCTTTCTTATTTTAAGGGATTTTGACCAAAAATCCAGTGCCTCATCAACGCTAATATCATTAAATATCTGCAGACCGAATTTAAAATCACCTCTACTAAGATTAAAAAATCTTTCCATAAATTCCATGAATTTCGCTATCAATCGAGGATCAGTATTACCCAAACGAACTGAATCTAAGTTCGCTTTCGTCCCCTCGCCCCAATAAAGACCCAGTCCCAAACCAAATAATTTCGCTTCGTTGAAGTTTTTTGGTTCTCTGAAGAAAAACGGATCACCGTCAGGATTATATTTTAAATAAACGGCTTCATTAATTTTTCGTCTCGGTATTTTATATTTTTCCATCCAATACGCAATTTTGTGCAAGGAGCAATACAACACATCCGCGATTTCCTGCATAGATTTATTTTCTTTAATATAAAGATTGAAAAGAATTTCTTTTGAAACCGATTTAATATTCCTTTTCCACCTATCAATTTTTTTGTTGTCTCCTACATCTGATTGAGAAATAAGATTTAGTCTTTTGCTTCTTTTTCTTGAATTTTGCCGCCGCCGAATTTCGTGCCAGCGGAGCTGGCGCGCCGCAGTAATTTTCTATTTTGTTGGGTCAACCATTCTGCCCAAGAATAGAATATTTCCTGTGTCCTCCTCTTGAATTAAGAATATAAATGGGTGGTCTGCTTTGAACACGTTTCTTGGCATAGCAGTTCTTACTATTCCCACAGCGGTTGCGGCAGCAGCCTCTGTTCCTTTTTCATCAACCTTAACATAAGCCTGATGGATTACAAAATCAATCCAAATTTTTTCTGCCGTAGTCATTCCTGAAAAATCTGCTGAATAAGGATCAAATGAAGTTGGCGTTCCTAAAGCCTTCAGGTTTTCATTTAAAGTATATTTTGTATCAAATTCAAATTTCGGAAGATAGACTGCATCTAATTTTGTTTCTTGCATTCGGCTCTTATATTCAGAAAGTTTTTCTGCTGTTAAAGTTGGTTCAATACTATCAAGATTTTCTGCAGGTAATAGAACTAACATAGAAATTTTTTCACCTTTATAAGGCGGTTCCAAAATTTGCAAGTCTCCTAAATCAGCATAATTAAATCTTGCTTTTTCCGTTTTCATATACATCATCGGAGTTTTCACAACATTGGAGGGAGTTATTTTAAAATCCTGTTCACGCGTATCAGATTTATCAAATTCCCATTCCCATATTTCCTTGAAATAGATAGCATTTGTAAGAACTAATCTTGTTAGTTCATTCAAAGAACCCGGGGGGAGCAAGTCTTTAATTTTTTTATTAGTCTGTTCTTCTATGAAGCTATTGATGGTTTGTCTTGATTTTTCGGTTTCTTTGGCGAAATCCAAATTTGCTGCTTTTCCACCATAATATTTTTCAACCCTGCTTGTATAATCTTCAAGAAGAGGATAATTTTGCTGAACCCATAAAGCATTTCCAGTTCTCAATTCATAATCCTTAGCTCCTTCATTAATATCATTAATATCATTATAAATTGCAGCAAAATTTGGTCTTAATGTACTGATTTCTGGGAAATGAAAAACAGATTTCATCTCGTTTGCTGTCTCTCCTTTTGCACCTTCATGGGTCATTGTAAGAGCGGCAGAAATGCTATAAGGAGAATAGAAAATATTTCCGCTTTCGGATTTTTTTAATTCAGAATATAAATCAAAAGCAAATTTGTTATTTGCATTAACTACCTCTTGGACGCCTTGCGATGTAGAACCTGTGTCATCTGCCTTTCGTCTTTTTTGCCCAGCGTTTCGGCGGCGCTTCGCTCCGCTTTGTACGGGAAAACTGGCTCGCCGCGCGCGGCGCGGCTCGCCAAAAAGAGGTTCG
>JASEHZ010000021.1 GCA_030018585.1 Patescibacteria group bacterium
TTCTTGGTCGAATATCAACTAACTAATCCGCCAAATGTCCTTGCCTAAAACAAAACAAAAATCCGCTTTTAAAACGGATTTTAAAAAAACCTCACAAGCAACAAAATTGTTTAATCGCCCATTTCTTGATTCCCCGGAACTATTCCGCTATCTGTCATCAGCAAACAGCCCTTTTCAAATCTTCGTATAAAATTAGGCCGATCCTCAATAATTTGTTTTATTTCCGGCATTTCACTGCTAATAAAATCTTGCCACGACTTGCAAATATCCTTTTGTTCTTTGCTTTTTTCTCTCTTCTGCACCCGTTCTTTGTTTTTTTGACCGCTGGCATCATTAACGTCGTCTTCTTTAAAGGATTTCGCTTCTCGCAGAATAACACTTGATGTCATTTTTAGAATCGGCGAGGATTTATTCTGAATTCCATTAATTGATTCGCCAAAACCTTGAACTGGAGCATCTAATGAAGTTAGATCTATTTCCGGCACTTTATTTTCAAGAGTAATAAACGATCCTTTTATCTCGCCCTTTAAATCTTCCACCAGACTCGTAATTTTTTCGTGTCGGTTATTTATTTTTTTAATTTGCTTAATCTCATTTAACCGCCTCTCGGCATATTTTAAATGGACGTTAGGCTTTTCAATTTCGCTACTTAAAACCAAATTCACTGATTCGTAAGAACGTTTTAGGGAGTATAATAAATTATCTGGTGTAACATTCTGCTGATCAGCAAAAACCGCCGTCCCACTAATCACCAACATAAAAGCCACGCCAGAAATTATGCCGCGGAAAAAATAACGAAAAGCATAATTCGACGCTCTCTGATAAACGCTAAATTTAGCTTGGTATGCGTTCAAAAATGCGTTTCTCGCTTTTTCGTTAAAATCCTTTGAGGTTTTTAATTCTTTCGGCAACTTCATAATTGGAAATTGTCTTTTATTTTTGCTTTTAGACGGGTGGCGGCAACACGAAGCGTTCCTTCGTTCTTGCCGATCATTTTTGAAATTTCGTCATAGGGCAATTCGGCAATAAATCTCAATTCAAAAAGATCCTGTTCGTCAGCCGAGAGAGTTTTAACAAAATTATTTACGTTTTCAAATTCTATTTTCCCTTGCAAATCAACTCTGTTGTCGTAAAAAGCGACCTCTTCAATCCTTGATTCTTCAGGAAACCGAGAAAAAGGGATTGTATTCCGCCCACTGCTGCGGTAATAATCCGTAAGGGCATTCCTCACAAGCCGCCAAAACCAACTCAAAAAATTTCCTCGTTTTTTATCGAAACTTCCAATTTTATCTACCAACTTCACAAATATGTCTTGGGTCAAATCTTCAGCCACAACTTTCTTTCCCACGCGGCTCAAACAAAAACCGTAAACCTTATCAACAATTTCATGGTAAAGGTTCTCAGCGGCCCTTTTGTCACCATTTTTCATCCTCTCTGCTAGTCGATTAAATTTAAATTTATCAAAGACTCCTTTATCCATAAAATATACGAACTTCAAAAAGAATTGTTACACGCCAAATCCTTCTAACAGAAATGAGATTTTGAAAATATTTTTTGAATCACCGTAAAAAGAAAAATTACAACCGTATAGAAAATAAAAAATAAAATGGCGTAACCGATAATGGCGGAAACTGTTGCCATCTCAATTAGATATGTATTCCAAATATAATCGTTAAAAATAGAATTAAATGGCCAGATAACCTTTTCGGTCAAATTATAAAAATGCTTAACAACAAAAGCTTCTGGATTAGCGTCCAAGAATTTAAGAAGAAGCCTTAGAAAAATAAAAACTTCGAATAAAATAAAAGCGCGCGCCAAAACGTGATCAATGATTGATTTTATTTTTAAGATTATCGCCATGCAAAAACTAAGACAGTTTAAAATCGTTCATCACTAAGCTAAATTTGTATCCCAAATACTCAGCCGCTTTTCTGCAATAACTCATTCTTTCAGTAAAAATCTCGAAATATTCGATAATCGACACTAAATCTGTATTAATAGTAAGAGCCAAAGTTATGGTTTTTTCTTTTCGGTCAACTTTTATGCTTGAATCAGTTACCGCGTAATTTACACGATCATGAATATCCATCATAGTCTGCTCAATCGGCTGATTGCGTACCCGCGACTGATGAACATCGGATTTATCGGCAATAACCAAAACAGCGGAGACTTTATTAGTAAATTTCATTTCTTCTTTATCGTGATTAGCAATAGCTTGCATCACTGTCACCATTTCATCGGGCTCTATGGCTCCGCCAAAAATCTGTCTGAACAAAATTGCCGCCCAATAATGATGTTTGGTCCGGCCCATAAAATTACCCATATCATGACAAAAAGCAGCCATACCGGAAAGTTCGATTTCCCGTTCGATCATGCCAATACTTTTGGCAATTTCTTGAGCCCGATCCGAAACCACGTCTAAATGGCGCAATCCATGTTCGGTATAACCCAATATCTCAAGAGCTTTGTCGCTTTCTCTAATCGCAGCCAGAACTTCTTTATTTTTCTTTATATCGCTTAATTTTAATGCCATAAACCTAATTATTATAAATTGAATGTTCTGAAACTTCAAACAAATATCCCGCTCCGATCTAAGTCGGAGCGGGATATTTTGTTAGCTTTTTAGTAGCGGGAACCGCTGTCAAAACCTCCGCGCCTGAAATTTCCGCCTCCTCGTGGAGCACGAGTTTCCATTGGACGCGCTTCATTAACTCTCAAAGTGCGACCGTCAAGCTCTTTACCGTCCAACATTTCAATAGCTTTCTTGGCTTCATCATCATTAGACATTTCGACAAAACCAAAGCCTTTTGATCGGCCAGTCATTTTATCCATAATCACCGTAGCTGAAGCAACGGTACCAGCTTTAGAAAATGCGTCTTTCAATGCTTCGTCAGAAGTGCTATAAGCTAAACCGCCGACATATAATCTTTTCGCCATTTTATTTATATTTTCAAGTAGGGCGACCACTCATCTGGCATGCGCTGAAAATTTATAATTTTTAGCTGATCCTTAAAAACTTAATTTAAGTGAAAACCAACTGAGAAACCTACGAACTTATAAAGGTTATATCATAAAAATGATTTTGTCAACAACCCGCGAAAATACACATAAATAACAGCTTAAAATGGCCATATAATAAGAAAACGCCATGTGATATAAATCATATGGCGTTTCTTTACTGATCTCACACATAATTATTGTGCGATGTGATTACAATCTTATCCTATATATAATAAACACAAAAACGAATTTGAGAATCTTTAGATAAAACCGTAACTTGTTGCCTCTGGCCAACAAAAAATTGCCCGCCCTCTTCTTTTTTCGAAGTAAAAACATTTATCCTTGTATTATTTTTAAGAGAAGATATCTCGCCCCTGCTGTTCATTAAGTCTTCTGCGTGAATTGGGATGATTGCTTCTTTGATCCTCATCAACGTATAAAATTTCGAATCGCTTATCGGAAATGATAACTGATTATCCATAAAAATCAATCTCCTTATATGATGTTTGGATTTTTAAAATAAAGCTATTTTAAGGGTAGCGTGTAGAACTTGCTTTGTCAATACTAAAAATAAAATTAATTGCCGACGAAATTTAAAAATGCCTGGATTGCTTTTTTGATTTATTATTGAACCGCATAAAACTACAATATCCGACGCCAATTATCCAAGCTTTAAAAGCTCTACAATTTTTGCTTTGTCAAAACCAATAATAATTTGACCATCAACATCAATGACCGGTACGCCAAATTGGCCGGATTTTTTAATCATTTCCTCTTGAGCCTTCAAATCAGAAACAACGTCTTTTTCAATATAATCGATTTTTTGGTCAAGAAAAAAAGCCTTAGCCATCTTACAATAAACGCACGCTGGTGTTGAATAAATAATAATTTTGGACATGTATAAATTAACTACTTGGTCTTACGACCTTTTCACTATTTATTTTAACATCGAAAAATAATTTATCCATAAAACTAATAAGTTCTTTTTCTTCCCTTTTTAAAATAAGTTCGAAACCAAAAACGCCGATACCAAAACTAATAAAAGAAAGTAAGAATTTTACAACTTCTCCGAAATAAAAAATACCGTAAGCAATCATAAGAAAAACAATAATCTTTTCCGCATTCCGATTTTTATCTATTTTAAAGACTATTTTTGATCCGTCGCCGGCTTCTTCAACCGAACCGGTTAATCTCACCGGCGTTACAACCCAATCAACTCTTATTTTCAAAATCTCAAAAGAAGCGCCATCGATTTTACCGACAAACCAGCGAAACGGCAATTTTGAATCGTTTTTAAGTTCCGGCGAAGTAATCCATAAATGCCACCAACGGTAAGGAAAAGCGTGCCAGCCAGTAAGATTTGAAAAACCAATATCTTTTTTCTCGCGCAAAGAAGAAGATATACGCGACAGCGCTTCTTTCGAAGAAAGTTTTACTATAAATTCGGATTTTTCATTAGCAGGTGACATAAAATAAACAAAAGCGGAATCTCATTTATTTAATCTAATGCGCTATAAACGCTTCCAAAAGATATTTAGCGAGAATTTCTCCGCCCAACCTGCCCTCTTTTTTAGGAATAGCATACTCCCCGCTCACTTGTTCTGGATTGACGCTGACGCCAATCCCAAAATCAAGCATTTCTTTATCATTTAGATTATTACCAGTCGTGATCATTTGTTCTGGTTTAATTTTTAGTTTTTTGGTCAGATATAAAAGAGCAGTCCGTTTATTTGTTTTTATAGGACCGATATCGTATCCCTCGCTTGTCCAAAGACAATAAAGTTCTTGTTCTTTATCATGATTTTTTACAATTTCCACTATTTCAGGTATTTTACCCGCTGTATGAATGGTGACAATAAGATGCTTAGGTTCAAATCCGTAAACAACATCTGGTTTTTCCTCTTTTATTTTTTTTAAATCCTGCCTAATATCAGTGATTTTCTGAAAATATCTTTGGTCATGCTCAACAATTTGTTCAACTTTTCCATTCATTAAAATGAAATTGCCATTTTCAGCCGTAAGCGTTACTCTATCCCATAAAATATCGCTAAGCATATTCTGAAGATAAAGCAATGCCCGACCGCTGGAAAAATTAATCCAAACATATTTTTTAAGCTCTTTGATCATGCGTACCATTTCGGTGCTCAATTTATGAGTCCTGACTGTTAATTCTGTCCCATCAATATTTTCACGTAAAAAAGTGCCGGTTGGCACAATGACGCCATCTATATCAAGGGTAACCGCCTTTATAGTATTCCTTATAAAATCTGGATCTAATTTTTCTAATGGTTTATTTCCGTCCATAATCGTCTTTAAAACGAATAATATCGTGTTCTCGCGCCCGGCCAAAAGCTACTTCAAGAATCCATGAATCTTTGAGTCCAATTCCAATTATTCTATGTTTCTCTTTTTTATTTATTTTTAAAAATTCCCCTTCCTTAAGGAGAAGGCGCGATTCCCCTTTTATAACCTCTACTTTCCCAGAAAGCATTATCCAAATCTCAAATCTGCCCTTATGACATTGAAGACTCGTTCTTGCTCCTTGTCGCACAAATAGTTTTTTAATCCAATAATCCCCCCTTTTTTCCAAAATAACATATTTACCCCAGGGTCTTAAAATTGTTTTGTTTTTATTTTTCATTAACACCGGCATGATTCAAGATTTTTAAGCAATTTATCTTTGCTTATTGTCGCCACTCCCACGACTTTATCGGCCCCGCCGTAATAAAGGAAAAAAATGTCGTTAAGAAGAACGGCGCCGCATGGAAAAACAACATTTGACGTCTGACCTTCCTTCTCATAATCGGTTTCTGGTTCAAAAATCGGTTCATCTGAACGAGCAATAATTTTTGTCGGATCAACCAGACTAAGCAAAATCGCGCCGATTCGATAAAAATTATCTTCTTCAGAAATGCCGTGATAAAAAAGAACCCATCCTTTTTCGGTTTTAATTGGCGGCGCAGCTATCCCGATTTTTCTACTATCCCACATCCCAGCTCTAGGAAAAATCCAACGGTATTCTTCAATCCAACTTTTATTATCGAAATTTAAATTGGAACTAAAAGCTAAATCAATACTATCAGCGATACGGTGAATAATAAGGTATCGATTGTTAATTTTTTCCGGAAAAATACACGCATCTTTATCGCTTATATCGGGCGGTGAAACAAGAATCGGCTTTGCCCAATTCCATTTTTGTTTTGCAAAATCACTTGCTTTAATCCAAGTGAGAGCTATCCGAGGCGGATTCTTTCCATCAAAGGCGGTATAGAGCATATAAATTTTGCTACCGATTTTTGTCAGTCGCGAATCCTCACAACCCGAATTCCCGCCCGGCACTAATTTTTGCTCAAATGATTCTCGAGGAAAATAAGCTGGATTCGGCGCACAATAGTCAACACGAATACCATCCCTACTTGTGGCATAACCCAAAACAGAAGTATTATCTTCTGACATGGCACGGTAGACAAAATGAATCTTACCGTTAAAGTAAATTGCTCCAGGATTAAATGTGGCTCTTGATTCCCAAGAATGTTCGGGTTTAGGAGTAATTATTGGATTTTCTCTAGCTCGCACGAACTTAACTGACCTTTCTCTTTTTAAGAGCTTTGCGAGTAAGACTTTTGTATCAATAGTGGCTAAACAACAAGTGGTATCAGCAGCACCGTAATAAAGACGGATTAAGTTTTTTTCTAAAAGAGCACCCGAAGGAAAAATGATATTGGACACCAAACCAATTCTTTCGTAATACTCCTCTGGCGTTAAAATGGGCGCTTTAGTTCTCGCAACAACTCTGAAAGGATTTTTAAGATCGAGCAAAACCGCTTCTATGCCAAAAAGTCGTTGAGGCGAAAAATAATTTTGAATATATGAATAAATCAAAAGCCAGCCCTCTTTGGTTTTTAGAGGTGGCGCACCAACCTCGATTTGATCATCTGGTTGACGTTGAATCGGCAAAGAATATCTCTCGAAATTCTGATACCATTTCTGCCAATACGCTTCATCCCAAATATCCGCTTCTTTATCAAAAGAAATCAGGCAAATTTTTGACGGAGGTAAATCAGTATGAACAGTTAAAACCGCCCAAATTTTCCCGCTTATCTTTTCCGGGAAAAGCGCCATGCCTTTAGCATTAAAAGTGGTAACCAAATGTTTTTCCTGGACTGCTTTTAAATCCTTGCTTATTGCCATTCCAATTTTGATCCCTTCGGCCCGAAAAGGATAAGTTGAAAGAGCAGTATAGAAAATGTAATATTTATTTCCGAATTTTGTCACCCGCGGATCCTCACAGCCAAATCGTTCCCAAGATTTTTCTGGAACAACAAAACGCCTTCGATTATAAAAATCAATGCCGTCTTTACTTTCAGCAATACCGATATCAGAAACCGCAAGTTTTATTCCGGCTGTCGTATGGTAATGCGGCAAAGAAAGAGCTCGATAAATAAGATAAATATTTCCCCCCCTTTTTACCGGACAACCGTTAAAAACCGCTTCGGCTTCCCAAGAATGAATCTTCTTTGGTTTTAATATTGGATTTTCTTCAGATCGTTCAATTAACATCATATTTTTTCTTTAAAGTTTTTAATTTAAGTTTTGGTCTGGTTTCTTTCTTTAATGCTTCTAAAAATTCTTCTAAAGGAGCATAAGCAACGCTAATATAATTATCAGAACAGCCGTAGTAAACCAAAAGATCTCCGTCTTTAACAACCGCCCCAGAAACATAAACAACGCCCGGTTTATAGCCGTTATTTTCATAAGGTTCTTCAGGTACAAGAACTGGATTTTTCGAACGATATAATATCTTCGTCGGATCATTTAAGTCAAGAAGCATAGCTCCAACCTTATATTTACTCCAGTCATTATCCATCGCATGATAAAACAAAAGCCAGCCTTCTTTGGTTTTTAGAGGCGGCGCGCCGGCCCCTCGAAGCCATTTATCCCAACAACGTTTTCTCGGCGCGCCGCCATGAAAACTGTTTATATAATCGTTATCGTCAAATTCCAAACTATCAACATATTCTATTTGGATGGTCGGCTTGATGCTGTGAAGAATAACGTATTTGTTATTTATCTTTTCCGGGAAAATCAGCCAATTTTTATGAATTTCATCCGGCGGCGAAATTAAAACTGGCGGCCGCCACTTCCATTTATTATTCAAAAAGTCGTCAACTTTAATAGAAGTCAAAGCAACTCGCAATCCATTATCGCAAGCAGTATAAGTCACATATAGAACACTTTCTTCATCTACCCGAACAAGACGAGGATCTTCAGAACCGCCAAAACTACCGCCAGAAAAAAAAGAATAAATATTAAAATTTCTAATTTGCTTTCCAAGCTTGTGTTCATAAACGGGGTATGGCAGCCGGTTATCAATTATAAATCCGTCGTTTGAAACCGCGTATCCAAAACGAGAAATGCCGTCTTCGCCAATGGCCCGATAAAGAAAATGAACTTTATTATCAAGCGAAATAACACCCGGGTTAAAAGTCTGCCAAGTTTCCCACTTATTCTCCGGTCTTGGCGAAATTATCGGATTTTGCTCCAACCTAACTAAAATTTTACTGGTTGGCCTTTTTGTCCTTTTTTGTACTTTTCTCTTTAATCCTGTCTTGGTCGTAACTGATTTTTTAGGTTGTTTCGTTGCTTCCAAATATTTTTTTACATTGGGCGTCATACATTATAAGTATATCAAAAAAAATCAAATTGTTAATTCTCTTTAAACCTGTCTTTATCCCGCTTCATAACTTTATCAAAACTCTTTCTTATTGCTCTGTCTAAATCAATGTTATTTGAAATTAGCAAAGCAAATAAGAGTATAAATTATATCCCCGATTTCTTCTTCTAATTCTTGCTGTTTCTCATCGCTTCTTTTTGGCTTATCGCCGTAAAGATGATTTACCAATCTCGCAAATTCACCGCATTCTTCATAAAGCCGCGCCAAAATAGAAAGCGGTGACCAATATTTCCAGTCGTTCTCTTTAAACCGTTTATCTAATTCTTCTTGATATTTTTTCATAAGCATGGGTAAGAATCGTCTTTGGTGGTGTTTGCTGGACGAAATCCGAACTCATTTTGAACAAAATCCGGAATGATCGGCTCGCTACGTTCGCCGGACGCTCGGGCGGGGCGGGAAGGAAGGGGGGTTGGGGGGGAAAAGAATTCCCGCCCCGCCCTCGCTTTTTCGCCGCCGCAATTTTTCGTATTTCGCCTTGCGAAATGCGCCGCCAATAAAAAGGAAGTTGTGTTTGCCCCACCCTCCCGTGCGCACACAACAATTTTACTTCCTTTGCCTGTTATATAATTGCTCTCCATAGACCAATCATATAACATTTGATACAATCAATGCAAGTGGATAAAAATTATGAAAAACGAGATTATAAATTTTGGGAAGCGTCTCCGCGAAGCCCGCTTGAAAAAGAAGATGTCGCAGGGCGACATCGCCGAGAAATTAGGCGTTCACCGGAGTTATATCAGCGGACTTGAGCGCGGAAAACGCAACCCGTCTTTATTAACTATTAACAAAATGGCGAAAGCCATCGGCGTTGAGCCGAAAGAATTACTATGAATAATTACAATGGCACTGTTATTGAGGAATCTTTAGCAAAAAAAGATGTTCTCAAAAAAGTAAAAATTATTTCTACAAAAGTTGAACCGATAACCGATGAACACAAAACGCCGTGGCTTTCGCAATGGACTTTGCACGCTGTTGAAATTCCTGAGAACGAAGCGCAAAGCGTAGCCGAAGAAATAAGTAAATCTCTTGATTACTCGCATAATAGTTCTTGGTATGCGGACTACAAAAATGATACTCATCATTACATAATTTTCCGTGATAAAATTTTCTATATAGACCGAAAAAGCAAAGAGCAATATGACGAAGCGAAACGTTATGGCATTTCGCTCGGCATACCGGAATATCAAGTAGATTTCCACCTCGAGGTCGAGGAGTGGAAAAGATAATAATTGGAGGTGATAAAAATATGCTTAATAAATTATTTGCAAACTGTTTGTTAGTAAATGACTTCGAAAAATCTCTTGCCTTTTACCGAGATATTTTAGGGCTGGAGGTGAATTCAACCGAAGGTAAATTTGCCGATTTCAAACTTGAAGGCACTTCTTTGGCTATTTTTGAGAAGGAAGCGGCAACGGCCATGTTCCCTAAAAAATTTATGGGAAGTGGTGGCGGAGTGATTTTGGCCTTTCAAGTTGATGATGTCAAAAAAACTTGCGACGATCTAAAAACAAAAGGCGTTGAGATTTTTGAAGGACCGAAAACCACGCCATGGGGTCAAACTGTTGCTTATTTCAACGACCCGGACGGAAACATTTGGGAAGTTTCGGCAAAATAAATTAGTTTATGAAGTCATTAGTTTTAAAAGACAAAAAGGAATTTTTTGTATTTCCAAGCTCGCCATTTCATTTTGACGGGACTTTTCATAAACCCTCGCATTATCCTGATAAATTAACGGACTGGGAAATTGGAAGGTATTGGCAAACAATCAGAATTGGCAAGCGACTTTTTGGTTTGAAAATCGAAAACAAAGGCGAAACGCAAAAACCAAAAATCAAAATTTCCATTTTCTACGACAAAAACATTTCCGAAAGCGAACTTGGAAAAATCAAAGAAGAAGTTATTTGGCGTTTTGATTTGAACGCCGATTTGAAAGAATTTAACAAACTCGCCAAAAGCGATAAACGCTTTTATCCAATTTTCAAAAAATGGTTAGGTATGCGCAATTCAAGCGCGCATAATTTATATGAACTTCTCATAATTGCCATGTTTCTTCAAAACGCAACCGTTCGGCGAACGGTGCAAATGACAAATGCTTTGCTTGATAACTACGGAACAAAATTAAAATTTGATGGCAAAGAAATTTTTTCAATTTGGTTGCCGGAAGCATTAAATAATGTTTCAGAGCAAGAATTACGAGATTTGAAAATTGGATACAGAGCAAAATTCATAAAGCGTTTATCACAAAATTTTGCCGAAGGCAAAATTGACGAGTTAAAATTAAGAACGCTTGACCAAGAAAACGCCAAAAAAGAATTAACAAAACTTTATGGAGTTGGACCGGAAACCGCTCGCATTTTGCTTTTTGAAGTTTGCCACCAATACAATATTTTCGACCACATCGCGCCGTGGCAACAAAAAATATATTCCCAGCTTTTTTACAAAAAGCCGCTTGTTTCGACAAACAAAATTCGAGATGACATCAAAAAACAATATGGCAATTATTCAATGCTCGCGGTTCACTACATTTGGGAAGATATTTTTTGGAAAAGGAAACACAAAAAAATTGATTGGTTAGAAAAAGAAATCCGACTTTAGTTTTTGACGGTTTTCTGATATTTTAAAGACTAAAGGCGGCGCGCCAGCTTCGCTGGCACGAAAAATTGCGGCGGCGAAAAAGCGAGGGCGGGGCGGGAATTCCTTTCCCCCAACCCCCTTTCC
>JASEHZ010000022.1 GCA_030018585.1 Patescibacteria group bacterium
GTCCATTTCAGAAATTTTTGCTAAAATAGGTTCGAGCGTGGTTGTATAGATACACAAAAGTTCAACTTGCCCTGTACTTACGCGAAGCGTATGGTTCATGGTTCCGCCTACCCGCACAACACAAAATAAAATACCGTCGGTCTTAAAGACTTGGCGGTATTTTATTATTTTATTTTGAAGAATTTTTTCTTGCCTATTCGTATTTTTTCTCCAGGTTTTCGTTCTTCTTTAGGGTCTTTCACGATTTTTCCATCAACTTCAACCGCTCCTTGAGATAATAATCGCATTGCTTCACTGTTACTTGGAATTCCAGCCCGACGAAGAGTATAAATAGTTGAGGGTGAACCTGCGACTGTTAACTCTTCCCATTTTTCTGATATTTCTTTTTTTGAAAAAATCCTTATCCATTCTTCGCGGGATTTTTTCGCTTCTTTTTTTGAGTGATAGAGAGAAATAATTTCTTCGGCTATTTTTAACTTCGCATCCCGTGGATTTTTTTCGTTTTTTAATACTTTTATTTTTTCATCGGACATTATTGAACAAAGTTCGGCGATTACGAAAATAGCGTTATCATCCATAGCCATTAATTTGCCGAACATATCTTTTGGCGAATCATCAAGATTAATCAAACCGCCAGTACTTTTATTCATTAATTTTTCTCCTGTTTTGGAAAGAAGTAATTTAGTGGTAATAACGCATTTTTCTTTTTGTTTTAATGATTTCATTAAGTCCCGGCCAACGAGCATATTAAATGTTTGGTCGGTGCCGCCCAGTTCAACATCAACATCCATGGCAACAGAATCATATCCTTGCATTAAGGGATAAAGGAATTCGTTCAGGCCGACTGTTTTCCCGTTTTTAAATCGTTCCTGAAACATGTCACGGGTTAAGAGTTGCGGCACGGTTAAGTGCTCGGCTATTTTTAACACGTCTTCAAATTTAAGTTTGCCGTGCCATTCAGAATTAAATTTTAATTTTGCCGGATTTTTCCCTGCGAAAGAGATTATTTTTGATGCTTGTGCTTTGAATGTTTTTAAATTATCCCCGATCATTTTTTTAGTCAGCGGTTGGCGAGGAGAGAGCTTGTCGGTTGGGTCGCCAATTCTGCCGGTAAAATCGCCGATTAGAAGAATTATTTCATGGCCAAGGTTCTGGAATTCTTTAAGAACAATCAAGTTGGTAGCATGTCCTAAATGAAGGTGCGGCCCAGTCGGGTCAATGCCTAAATAGATTTTTATTCTTTTTTTTGTATTGATTAGCTTATAAAAATCTTCTTTTGATGGGTAGATTTTATCAATCATCCGTTCAAAGATCATATGATTGAATTTTAAGTCGTTTGTTTTCATAAAGTAATTTTATTTTACCATTATTTATCAGGTAATTAAAAACCCCGTCGGCTTATGACGGGGTTTATTGTTATTTTTGTTTATTACTTTTTAGTTTTGATGATTTCGTCAATTAAGCCGTATTCTTTTGCTTCTAAGGCGGTTAAATAGAAATCTCGGTCAGTGTCGCGTTCGATTTTTTCTGTTTTTTGGCCAGTGTGTTTTACCAAGATTTGATTAATTTTATCTTTTATTTTTACGATGTGGCGGGCAGTAATTTCTATTTCAATAGCTTGGCCTTCAGCGCCGCCCATAACTTGATGGAGAAGAATTTCGGAATTTGGCAGAGTGAATCTTTTGCCTTTTTGGCCGGCCGCTAAAAGCACTGCGCCCATTGAAGCGGCCATGCCTACGCAGATTGTTGAAACCGGCGCTTTCACGTATTGCATTGTGTCGTAAATCGCAAGGCCGGCCGTCACTGATCCGCCAGGCGTATTTAAATAAAGCATAATGTCTTTTTTTGGATCTTCGTGATCCAAGAAAAGAAGCTGAGCGATAATATTATTCGCGACTTGATCAATTATTGGTCCGCCCAAAAAAACGATTCTTTCTTTCAAGAGTCGGGAATAAATATCGTAAGCTCTTTCGCCAAAAGACGATTTTTCTATGACGGTCGGTATTAGATTCATGTTGTTATTATAGAATGCTGTTTTAGTTTGGGTCAAGTATAAAAAATAAAACCGGCTTGAAACCAGTTCTAAAACTTATTTTTTTGTCTTTACCGCGTCACTTCAATTTTCGAAACTATAAATTCTTTCACGCTTTTTATGTTTTGCTCTGAAGTGACGTTTACTTTATCGCCGATTTTTAAATCCGAAAGTGAAAGCGAAATTGTTTTTAAATTGCCATTAACGTCTAAGGAATTTGTAATGCCGATAATTTTAGTTGAATTACCGACATTCGCAATGCGCATTTGGGTTTTTGGGGGCGTGCCGTCGGTGTGCGGCAAGTAATCATCCGGGTCTCTAATTTCAATACCCAAGCTAGCGCCCGATATCGCTTTAATAACCCCGTTTAATGTTTTTATTTCTTGGGCTGGTTTTGGATAAAATGATTCAACAATAGGTCTAAGTTTCCCTTCAGTTGTTTTTTGCCCTTCTTTTATTCCTTTGTTGTTGCCCAAGTAATAACCAAAAGAAAAAGCACCAGCGACTAATGCTAGAACTATTATAATAACAATAAAAGTTTTTAAACTCATAGTTTTAGTTTAATTATATTATATCATAAGGAATTTGGGACTTTTTGGTTTTGATAAAAAGCGTGTGGATAACTATATAATTCTCTATTCTCTAACAGAGCGAATTTGTTATAATAAGTAAGATGAAACAAATTAAATTTAAACTATTTTTAGGTTTTAGTTTGGTCGCAGTTTTCTTGGGGGTTGGCGCTTATTTAGTAAAAGCGCAAACTACATGGCTTGGTCCAACCGAGGCTTTTCCGGGCGGTCAGCCTTATGGCCCGCTTGATACTAGTCCTTATGCTCAAATTAAACCGGGGCCCATTACTATTTCTAATGATTTAAATAATCCAGATCTGGCCATTGAAATTAGCGGACAAAAAATATTTTTCTATGATCCACGACAAGGACTCAGTAATAATGGTTATATTTATTGGAACTCAACAGGAGATCAAAAATTTTATGTCGTGGATGGAGATAGTAGTGTGACTCGGACGCCGAAACCTTTGGTTAGCGCTGGTAGCGCTTGGCAAAAAGCGCTTTCAACCGATCCCGACGATATTTATGTTTCAAGCACAATAAGGGTTGGCATTGGCATTGCTTCTCCGGCAAGTTCTTTGGATGTTGGCGGAACCGGCGCCAGATTCAATATGGTTGGCATTGGTGCGGGTTCGTCTCCATCAGCTTTTAGTTTATTAGATGTTCGTCAGACAACACCATCAACGCTGTATAGTAACGCTGCTTTGTTTCAAAGCGTTGGCGGCGGCACCGGTGCTAGTTACGGTCTTCAAAGCCGCAGCACAGGATATCGTCTGCCGTTAGGCGCAAACGGAAGAAACATTGGCGGTTCTTTTTACGCCACTAACAACACTATTAATATTGGCGGGCAATTTGAAGCTACTCCTATGCCGTCAACAGTTTCAAGCACAAACATCGCTGTAAATATTCTTGGACCTTTAAATCCGAGTTCTGGCCGGACTACTAATTACGCGATTTATTCTGGTTCGCGAGCCAAATCTTATTTTGCCGGCCCTCTTTGT
Source organism: Patescibacteria group bacterium (assembly GCA_030018585.1). Classification (GTDB taxonomy): domain Bacteria; phylum Patescibacteriota; class Minisyncoccia; order UBA6257; family GWB1-50-10; genus JASEHZ01. Next base: position 3,603 of record JASEHZ010000022.1, read on the forward strand.
TTGGGGTCAATAAGTGATGGTGATTGTAAGTCAAGCTGGTCTTCGATTTTGGGTGTTACTGGCGCGGGCGAAACAAATTATATTCCTTTTTGGACCTCTACTTCAGCGATTGGCACTTCAACGATTTATCAAAGCGGTTTGAATATTGGGATTGGAACAAAGGATCCTAAAGCAAAACTGCATACTAGCATGGATACGTTTGGAGACCACTTAAAGTTAGAACGCACAGGCGAATATCCCTCATACTATTTGGTGAATTTAAGCGGGAATAAAATATATCAAAAATCAGATGTTGACCAGATTTTTCAGGTCGGCGGCGCTGATCGTTTGACTATTAGAACAGATGGGAATATTGGGGTCGGTTTAACAAATCCTGGGAGCAAGCTTTCTGTTGCTGGCGGATTGGCGGTTGGCGCAAGTTATGCTAACCAAACCGCGCCCGTAAACGGAGCAATTATTGAAGGGAAAGTCGGAGTCGGAGTGAATGATCCGAAATACACCTTGCAAATTGGCGGTAGTGCTGGAATTATCGGCGTACCAAATGACCCTTTGTCTAGCGCATTAACGATTGGTCGTGGCGAAGGCGATACAGATAATGCTACGTATGTGCCTTGTGGGCCCAACCCATCAGATCCTACTAAGCCGCCCCCTTCAGCGTGTGGAATTGATAATTTTGACTCGGATAATAAAATTCCTGATTACTATACCAATCCTGCCAGTCCCACGCTAAAGAAAACATGTAATCAGTTAAATAAAATAACTGGGGATTACAATGATATTGGTTTAGGTAAAGATGTTTTATCTGGTAATCCAGTTTGGAATAGCAGGAAGGTTCATTGTGAATCTGTAGATGAGCCGTTGTATACTATTAGAAATAGAGGTGGCAATCTTGAACTTGCTAATAAAGATCAGGCTGGTATAAATGATGCAAATATGAGATTAAGTCAAAACGGTTTATTGGAGTTACTTGGCCCGTTAGCTGTGAATACTAATCTAAACGGCGCCACTACAACTTCGGAAATAGAGCTTACGACAAACGTAACTAATAGTGGTAAGGGGTTGCTTACTCATAAGATATCGGGGCCAACCAATGTTCCGGTAGGCAGTCCTTCAAGGACTGGGGCTTTAGTGATTGGCGCGGGCGGCACAAATAATGATATTTTCTTGTCTAAAGCCAATTGTACTGATGGAATTTGTAATGTGCCTAATATTTATTTAATGGCAAACGAGATTAAGCTTTCAGAAAATGGGATTAACTCTGCTCCGCTTAAAGTTGAATATGATGCTGACGGCGATGGTTATTACGCTGTGTACGCCCCGTAAGTTTAGAATCTAGGAGTTAGAATTTATGAATATGAATGAAGATAAAGTAATTCAAAAATTAATAGAGCACGACAAAAAACTGGATGAATTAGTTACCAAAACGGAATTTCACGATTTTAAAAATCGGATATTCATTGCCCAAGACGAGATTATTACCATTCTCCGCCGTCTTGACGAGGAACGTATTTTTACGACTGCTTGGGTTTCTCGAATTGAAAAGGAAGTTGAAGAACATAAGGAAGAAATTGCTAAAATTAAGCGGACTTTAAAAATAAGCTGATTCTGCTACAGATGAATTTTAATTTTTTGAATTTTAAAAGTGAAAAACCAGCTGTTTCTTTTGCTTTTTTTGTGGCTTTGGCCGTGGTTTTGATTGTAGTGGCGCTTTTGCTTATTTTTTACCGCAAACCAATGACTGAAGAAGAAAAACAAATGTGGCGTATGAGCGAAGAACAAAAGGTGGCCGAGATTGTTTCCACCGGGAATTTTAATAAGTGTTCTGAAGTAAAATATATTGGCATTGACGGCATTGATTATAAAACTGTTTGTCAAAATAATATTGCTTTGAATAAAGCCAGACAGACGCTTAATATTTCATGGTGCAGTAAAATAGACAATATTCTTATCTCAAAAAGCGAATGCGAGCAAGATGTAATTCAGGGGATGCTTTTGAAAGACAACAAATTATCGGTTTGCGACATTGTTTCAAACAATGCTTTAAAAAAAGATTGCGTTTCAAGTTATTGGTATTTGAAAGCAATCGCCGATAAAAATGCGGCGGTTTGCAAAAATTCGCCTGAACCGCAAGCGTGTGAAGAAATATATTGGATAGACCAATTACAACAAAATCCTAATTCAGTAAGTTGCAGCAAAATTTCTTTAGCAACGCTTAAAAACGATTGCAATACATTTAAAAAATCATTAATTGAAAATGATTGGTTGAAAAAAATGGATTTATGTGGAGATATAACCAGCAGTATTGATCTGCAATTAATGTGCCAAAAATAAAAATTTATTTATGGATTTACCGTTAAATAAAAAAGTCAATGCTATGGTCTTGGTAATTATTGTTTTTACTTTGTTTATTTTTATGAACAAAGTTTTTGCCGTTGGGTTTAGGGAGTGGGCGGTAATTGATAATTCAAATCAGCTCGCAAGCGCCGACGATATTGATGTTTATCAGCCTTTTGGTCGGCTTTATGCTGTTGGTTATGATTCAGCGTCGGGGACGAAAGGACAATGGAAATTGCTTATTAGAAAATTAAACGATGGTAAAATTCCTGACTCGCCAGCCATTGCTCAAATTGTGAAAGATTTTGGCAACGGGAACGATAGAGCTTACGCTGTAAAAGTTGACGCGAGCGGCATTTATATAGGTGGTTATCGTACAGACACAAGCGCTAATAGAAAACGAGATGTAATTGCAAAATTTAGCCATGACGGTCTTTTATTATGGCAAAAAGGGGTGGCTCAAGGGCATGTTTCAACAGACAATCTAGCTGTTACAGCTTTGGCTCTTGATACCACAGGCAATTTATATGCCGCTGGTTATAGGGTTGGTTCTTTATTAAGATATTGGGAGATTGCTAAATTTAATTCTAGTGGCATGGATCAATGGCGTCGGGAAATAAAAAGAGGCGACGGTTCAACGAATTATGTCCAACCCAATTCCATGGTAGTTGATTCCGTTAATGTTTTTATAGCTGGCGGGGGAAAAGATAGCGATAGTCAGGGCAAGTGGTTTATTGAAAAAAGAAATGTGGCTGACGGTGGTTTTGTAACTGATTTTGATGGCGATGGAGTATTAATTCTTGATATGCAAGGCGCCCCCAATGTAGCAATGGGGATTGTTGGTTTTAATAATAATTTATATATTATTGGCACAGCAGAAAGACCAGACGAATCAGGATCACTTCGGAATATTTTAAAAATAAAAAAAATAAGCAAAACAGGAGCTATTGATGATAATTTTGAACGATTTAATTTTAATGAAAGCGGCAAAGACGTTTTTTATCAAATTCCGTCAAAAGCAATGGCAATTGACGCCACTGGTTTGTATGTGGGCGGGATATATAAATTTTCTGATGATACTGGAAATAGGGGGTTTATTGAAAAAAGGGATTTAAGCAATGGCGGAATTATTTGGCGTCAAAGCGATGATTATTATTGGCGTAACGTGAAAGGCATTGCGCTTGATAAATTAACTTATTATCCTACCAGCACTGTTTACGCGGCAAGTTATTATGACGGCGGTTTTCATATTGAAAAAACCAAACAAGAAACAAGAGTAGGAGATTTTATAAGACCGATTCATGTTAGCGATTTGCGCGCGGAAATTGAGAGAATTGGAAAATTAGCGAAAGAATCATTTGTTGGTTCTTGGCCTTCTCTTAATGAAATTCAACCGGGAAAAGTTATTAGTTACAGACACGCAAAGAGTCTTCGCGATAATTTTCCTGCCAATACCACCTGTTCTTCTTTTGGATGGAAAACAGGCGATATAAGTGAAGGACAGATTGTCCGCAAAGAGCATTTTAATGAAATATCAAAATACATTGATGAATTAAAAGGTTATACATTAATTAATGACCGGTTTGTGGCGAATAATACTCAAGTTACGCAATGTAATAATTGGCAAACTTTAAAAGTTGGTGGCGATGGTGGTGATGTTTGGCATATAGCTACTTATAGCAGAGTTACTTGTGATGGAACTTTAGAGCATAAGCTAGAAGCTTGGACTTGTCAGAAAGATCCGTGCATACCAATTTGTGTTATAGATTGGATAAATCTTTCGGGCAGCAAAGACACGGCGAGTTGTAGACACTGGTTTCCTCACGATACGTCCTACGATATTATAGCTGATATGTATTGGAATCGATCGGGTTATCCTTGTGGTGGGACGGTTGGGTTACCTAATGGCGCCAATGCTTTATGTGCGGGGGGTTCGTGGAGCAAAGAATATATCACGCAACATGCTGGTTCTTTTTGTTCCGCCAATAATTTTTATAAACCTTGATTTTAAATAATGAATCCCGTTAGAAGTAACCAAGTTATGAAAATCTAAGAATGCCACTAATCAGAAAATGCAAATATCAAACAAAAGGCCGTTGTATTACAGATGTGCTTTTTAAGCACATCTTGCTTCTAACGGGATGAATCCAAAAATTATTTTCAAGTTTTTATTTTTCGGGCTTCTTATATTTTTCGGAAGCATAGTTTTTAATATCGCGAACGCGCAAACACCGCCGGCTGTACCGCAGGGTTTTACAGCAGAACGTTTTTCTGGCTGTGCTATTAAATTTAGCTGGAATCAACCCGATAACGGCGTTCCGGTTCTTTCATATAAAATGTCTCGAAAAAAATCGTCAGATCCTCTTACTGCTTTTAGTTCTTATAAAGTTATTGATCTTGATTATTCTGTTGTTTCTGGTACAGGCACTAAAGCTTATATTGAAAAACACGGCGGACCTTCCGGGAGTATGTCAAACCGCCAAATATATCCTGATACAGCATACGATTTTGCTCTTCAGGCCTGTGGAGGTTCTTCACTAACAAACTGTTCTGTTACTTCTACTCCAATAAAAACTGTTCCGGCAATACCTTCTGGTTATACGCCGAGTGGCTGGGGTTTAACACCGTCTTCTTCAACCATTGTTTCTATTGAAGCTCAAGATGACGGCAATGTGCGTTTAAAATGGCATTTAAATTCCAATGCCCAGGTTTCTCAATATTTTAAAGATTATCAATACCCAAGCGTTTATGGCGTCGGGATTTTAAAAGATTTTGGATTATTTTACCTTAAGGCATTTAGTTCTTTAGATGAATGGGGCGGAAGTTTTACATCCCCCCCATCTATAAAAAAATCTTTGACAGTTAAAGATGTTGAGTTAGTTGAAGGTACTAGCCTTTTGTTTCCTGAAAGCTTAAAACCGGGCGGTGTGCCGGACCATGCTTATGGATTCGTGGTTCAAACAATAGATATGGCCGGGGAATATTGTTCGGAAAACATAAGCGGGCATCATAAAGATTCTTTAGGTTCTTCTCCATTTCCTAATTCACCCGGTTTAATAATACCCAATCCGCCGTATTTTAAAAATGAGATGCTTAGTGGGACTTATGATTCGGACGGGAACGTGATAGCTCGGGTGGAATGGGTTGATGCTTCAAAAGGTCTTGGTGCTGAAGATTATTTTGAAATTGGAAAAGCTTTTAATTTATCAGGCCCCTATAATTTTTTAAAATCTGTTTCGGGAATTGACCAGGGTGCTTTAGATACAACTACGGCTTCAACAACTGATGTTTGTGATGTAAGCAAAAACCCATCTTGTTTTTATCGGGTAAGAGCTTGCCGAGACAGGGGTGGTATTAAAGCTTGTTCATTTTGGTCAGCGTCAGCGCATACAAAGGAGGTTTTAGAAACGCCGAAAAATTTTCAAGTCCGGTTAATTTATGTTTCAACGAGCATAAAAAAAAGCTTAATTAGTTTAGCTTGGACTGATATTAGCGGCGTAGAAGACGGCTATCAAATTCAGCACTCTGCTGGTTCTGATGGTAAAATATTAACTCCGCCGTGGGAAGATATTTATGTTGTGGCTGATACAACCAGTTATTTTTCTGATAGCATACCACTTGGCGAAACGCGTTATTTTTGGGTGGCGGCATATCAAAAAGATGATTACGGCAATATTATTTCTCGCTCTAAACCAACAGAAATTTTAAGTATTGATACGAACATAACAAAAGTTTTAAAAGGCCAGGTTTGGAGCGGGTATGAACCACTGACAGGCCTGGCTTCTGATGAGATAGCGTCAGGAATAGGATGGATAAGTTTAAATAGCAATGAACTTAATTTTGATTCTGAAGGCAAGCCATTAGGTTATAGCGTTCATATTGCCAATTCTGGTTTGGTTTCTGGTTTTGCTCAAACCAGCGCTTTTAAGGCCGGTGGATATTGGCATGGCTATGGTCGGATATCGTTTAATCCTGTTGATTTGATTGGTTGCCCAAAGGCGCCTTGCGAAGCAAGATTTGATTCCACGACTAATATGTTCAGCGGCTGGGCGAAGCTTATAAATATTTCGTCAGCAAAAAATGCGTCGGGTTTTCCGGGCTGGATAAAATTAAGCGGTACACTTGGCGAGATTATTCAAAATACAACCGTGCCAACGCCGCCTCCGCCAACAGCATATAGTTTTGATTTGAAAAATTTTGTTAATCGTTTTGTAAGTTTAGTCGCGCCTCAAGAGATTCAAAAACTTGTGAGTAATATTGTGATTCAGGTCGGTGCGCAATATCCGCCACCGCCTCCTCCGCCGCCAACCCCTTTGCCGGCAGATGCTTATGGATTGGTTTACAATCCAACAACAAAAACTGTTAATGGGACGGTTTGGGGCGGTGATCAAGTTGGTTGGATTGCGTTTTCAAATACCAATCCGAAATGCAATACCCGTGGTTCGCAGACCGGTTCTTGTAATGTTGAAGTTGATTTAATTACGCCAGCGCCGCAGCCCGGCGCAGTGGCTAATGTAAGCGTAACTGCTGGTCCCGGCGGCTGGCTTTGGTGTGACGCCAATCCTTTTTATCGGGTAGCTTGGGATTATAACCCTGGAACGTCTGGTGCATTACAACGAGGTTATGAGATTGAACTTAGAAATAGCTTGGATAATACTCTGATTTATTCAACCTCCACATTATTTGACTCAGCATCGAGTATATTACTTGATAAACCACTAGAAAAGTTAACGCCGTTGGGAGAGTCTCTGCCTAGAACTTTTTATGCTTCAGTTAGAGTTATGAATACTAATAGTATTTGGTCTCAATTTGCAAATTCTCCAAACATTACAACACCAGATCATTATCCGCCGCTTGTTGATTTTACAGAAACAAGGCTTGCGAGCAGTGATTATTCTTTTACTGATACGAGCATAAACCGTTCACTTCCTTTAAGTTCTTTTTATCCAACATCTTTATGGAGCAGAAACTGGACTTTTGAAAACGCTAATCCTTCAACCGCTACAACCGAAAGTGTTTCATTGGTTCAATTCTTAAGTCTGACCGATGCGGATGCTGAAGTTGTTTTGACTATTGACGATACTGGCGCTATTACTTGCGGTTTCGCTAAAAATGTTCCGATTAACGCGTCAACTCGTACTGATACTCTTATTCGCAGGATTTATCGGGAAAGATAGGCTTACGTTCGTTGAGCCGATATTGTTTGGCATAACATCCACTCACAAAACCCACGTACGTGGGTTTTGTGAGTGGATGTTATG
>JASEHZ010000043.1 GCA_030018585.1 Patescibacteria group bacterium
CGAAAAGATGCCTGATGTTTTTTTCCTATTCTTTTAAATTTAATAGCTAACATATTTATTAAAAACCAATTATGTAATGAAGATTAATTTATTTAATAAAAAAAATCAAGTCTCTAAAAAATCATCGAAAGGAGGCATAATTTCAATTCATAAATTATATTCCCAATTCTTTTCCCTGTTTTGTCTCTTTTATCGGCTTCGCCTCCTTAAAATACCGTAACGCACCAAGAGGAACCTTCGGTTTTTTATTTGAAAGTAAATCTTCAATAGTCAAAATTTGAATTCGAGGAAATTCAAATTCATTACCAAATTTCACTTTGTAGAAACCAGCGCCTATTGCTTCCTCACGCATCGGTTTGGTCGGTTTCTCAAGCGTAATCAACACGCCACCATCCGCCCGTTCCCGTTCCACGTCGCCTTTTAAGGTTGCAACGTGATCTCTATGAACTCCGCCACCCTTAACCTGAACCAAAAGTTTACCGTATATTTGTTCGCTGTTTTGAACGTCTTTAATAAAATTAATAACACCGTCTATCCCTTTATCAGCACCACGCATATTTTCTTTAGTCTTGCTCTGCGCAGGCACTGCGTCCACCATATCAAGCACCCAATATTCAAATTCAAATGGATCCTTTTTGAAAAGCGCTTTAGCACCCATAATATCTCGCGGTCGCCCGTCAATATTGATGCTGATTCCTTTACTCTCGAATTGACGCGCTAAACGATGACGAATGAGATTAATAGCAAGCATTGTAATATCAATACCGACCCAATTGCGATTGAGCCGCTCGGCGACAGCAACGGTCGTGCCACAACCGCAAAACGGGTCTAAAACCCAATCGCCTTCCTTAGAAGATGCTTTAATTATTCTTTCTAAAAGAGCTTCGGGTTTTTGAGTGGGGTAACCGAGACGCTCTGCCCTAACTCTGTCTACTGAAAAAATATCCACCCACCAATCCTCCACTTTTTTCCCCAATTTTTCCATTTCTTTAATCTTTTCAATATCTTCGTTATCGCTCGCAAAAACCTGTCCTGTGTTATGCAACCCACTTTTATGCGGTATTCTCTGGCTTCTAAAGAAATAGTTATCACTTTTGGTGTAGAAAAGAATAATGTCATGTTTTCTAGGAAAAATATTTGAGGCGCCACTTGGCGTAGCATAGCACCAAACTATTTCATTTTGAAAATTCTGCTTTCCAAAAATTGCATCCATTACAATCTTTAAATAATGACTTGCTGTTGGGTCGCAGTGGAGATAAATACTGCCAGTTTTCTTCAAAACCCGCTTTAATTCAATCAGCCGAATTGTCATCATTGTTAAATAGGCTAGGACATCATTGTGGCCAACTAATTTTTCAAGAGCGAGTATCAAGTTGGAGATTTGCTCGTTAATTTTCGTTTTTGATTTACGAACGCCAACCAACTCTTCAAAAGCGCTTTGAGCTTCCGAAGTCCAATGCCAGCTGTCTTCAAACGCCTGCACTTGAGCAGGACTATCTTGCAGTCCTTCCTTAAACAAAACATTGTAATTCCGATTCGAGTTAAAAGGGGGATCAAGATAAATTAAATCAAAACTCTCATCAGGAATTTTCTCCCGCAAAATCTCTAAATTATCACCAAAGTAAAGTGTATGATTTTTCAACGACATAAATAAACTATTACCAATTTAACATTATTTTATCATAAAATGATTTACTTGTTATATATAACGGAATAATCGCTTTAATAAAAAATCAACCTTCTAGTTTTAAAGATAAAATCTTGGAAACGCCGTCATCGCCCATTGTCACGCCATATAAAATATCAGCCACATTCATTGTTACCCGGTTATGCGTCACGATTACAAACTGGCTTTTTTTTGAAAATTCTTTAATTAATTCCGCAAAACGCCTAGCATTATCATCATCCAAGGCCGCATCAATTTCATCAAGCACTAAAAACGGCGGCGGACTTACGGAAATCAAAGCGAAAAGAGCGGCCAGTGACACCAAGCTTTTTTCACCGCCAGATAGCATATCCAAACTGGTTATTCTTTTTTTCGGTAAATTAAGCTCTATATCAA
>JASEHZ010000023.1 GCA_030018585.1 Patescibacteria group bacterium
GCTTTTCTGGTTGCGAAGCGACTTATCTTTGAAGGGTGAGGGATAAAGCAATCTACAAATCACTATTCCGAAAGCAATGGTAACGTTTAATGATTCTTTTTTACCGTGCATCGGAATTTCTAAAATTTTATCAACCTCTCTTAAAATACTTTGCGGAACTCCCTTAATCTCATTGCCCAAGACCAAAGCAATTTTTTTATTTTTATCCTGATATTTAAAATATGGGATTGATTTTTTTGACTGTTCAATCGCAATAATTTTAAAACCCTGTTTTTTTAAATCTTTTATTGCCGAAACTGTTGATTTTAACTTAACCCACTCAATATTTTTTTCTGCGCCTAATGCAACTTTAGCAAATTGCGGTATTAATTTATTAAATCTATCTAGGGGCGTTGGTGTTATACCGCAAACATATATTTTTTTAATGCCGGCGCCGTCAGCCGTCCGAAAAATAGAACCGACATTATGCAAACTTCTGATATTATGAAGTACCACAATAATTTCTTCCATCCCTTTTGATTTAGATAATCGATCGCTGGTCTTTTTGGGTTTCATGGAATTATTGTCGTTAATGGAACGCATAAACACATTCTACTTAAAAAAATAAAAAACCGCCAAAATTAGCGGTTTTAAAATGGTCAACCGGACAATGACCTTTTGTCAAAGACAAAAAGCGCTTTAGGACATCGCCCAGCTAGTGCGGGGTGAAGGATTTGAACCTTCGACCAACAACTAATCAGATTGCTGCTCTTACCAGACTGAGCTACCCCCGCAATATTTCAAAGTCCAAGAATTCTATTCTAGGCAAACTTTACTTCAATGTCAACAACCCCGACCATGGAAGGTTAGGGCTTGTCGCGGAGAGAGTCAAAATTTCTCCACTTATCTTCCTAAAAACACTCCAAACAAACTCATTAATAACGTAGCAAATGGATTAGGCAACAACAAACTACTTGGCGGCATTGGCGGCGGACTTTGCGTTCCTTCCGGCGTTGACGGAAATATTGCACCGGGACCGGGCATTGGCTCGCTGCCAGCTGGAGGCTGCATCATATTTTGTTGCGGTGGCATTATTGTTCCTTGATATGGGTAAGGGTATTGTGCTTCCGGTGAATATTCTTGCGGCTGGAGTATTGTTTTACAATTTTCACCTTCACATTGAGTTGGTGGTTGCACCATTTGCATTACTCCCTGCATAAAATTCTGCAACGCTGGTCCGGTTTGTCCTTGAGTTGGGGTAATAAAATTTTTACATTCATCTTGATGAGTCTCACAATAAGTTTTGCAACCCGCTGGATCTTTACAACCGCCCGGACCAGCAATACCCGGCATCATCTGATTATTGAGTTGAAAATTCTTAGTATCTCCGGAGGTTGGTGGAAACATTGTGCCGGGACTAGGCATTACTCGGTCACTTGACGGCGCAAAATTACTACATTCTTCTTGATGCGCCTCGCAATATAATTCACACTCTTCCGGCCCCCTACACCCGCCCGGACCAACCTGCATCATATCCATACCTTGAGACGGCTGCATTATTTGGTTTGGACCGAATGTTCCAGGAACATTTGACGGCTGAAACTTCATACACTCATCTTGATGAGTTTCACAATACGTTTTACATTCTTCCGGTGTTTTGCAGCCACCCGGACCGCCAGAAAATCCAGGCCCCATCATAGGACCAAAACCTTGGTTGGATTGACCTTCATTCGACGGACCAATATTCTTGCTCTTTTCAAAACATTCCCTGATTTTATCGCCAATTTGTTGAGAAGGCATCACGGTACCGCTTTTAAATTTGTCCATCTGCGAAGCGCCGACCGTGCTATTCAAACAATCCATTACTTGCGGCGGCGCCTGATTTATTGACTCTTGAAATCTCTGCTTTCCTTTCTCCATTTGTCGCAATTGCTCGGGCGGAATCATCCCACGCTCCTTAGCAAAATTAAAACAGATTTCCTGATTTTCAGGATTATTACAAAAAGCTTCGCAAGATTCTTTATTTGTGCATCCGCCCGGACCCTTGCCGCCGGTTTTTCTCATCATTTCCGCTTCTTCTTTAGACACTAAACCATGCTCTTCAGCAAAAGCCATACAAACCTGCATATTTTCATCTTTAGAACAAAAAGCATCGCATTCTTCTTTGCCGCGGCAGCCACCCGGACCCTTGCCTTTTGTTTTCTTAGCCATTTCTAATTCTTTGGGGCCCATAAAACCCGCGGCAGCCGCAAAATTAATGCATTCCTCAAAATGGTTTTCATCTGAACAATATTTATCGCAAGCTTCTTTGCCATGGCACGCTGGCGGCTTTACGCCTCTTTTAAGAGCCGCTAACATTTTTTGAACATCTTCAAGTTCTTTGCCTTGGATAAAACCAGCTTCTATGCCGAAAGTAACACATTCTTCCGTGTGACTCGGCTCTTCACAATAAACATCGCATTGTTTCTTGTTGCCGCAAGGAGGCGGTTTTACGCCTCTCTTGATAGCGGCCTGAACCTTTTTGGCTTCATTTAATTCTTCTGGCGGTATCAAACCATTTTTCTCGGCAAAAGTAATGCATTCATCTATCCGGCTGATGTCATTGCAATATTCTTCGCAGGCCTCTTTACCGTTGCAGCCGCCTGGACCCTTGGTTCCGGCCGCCATAAATTTTTTTGCCGTCGCTAATTCTCCTTGAGACATCAAATTATGCTGTTCCGCGAATTTAAGACAAGCATCTAAATTTTCCGGCTTATCACAATAAGACTTACAAGCTTTTTCATTTCCGCAATTACCGAGTTCTGGAATCGGATAAACAATTTGAGCCAATCCAGCCACACCATCGTTATTCGTTTGCGCAGAAACATTAATGAAAAGAAGAGTAGAATAAATTAACGCAAAACTTAAAATAACAAAACTAATTAAATATTTTGTTTTCATATTTATTCAAAAGGATTTGTTTTAACGGCCTTGAAAGGATTGGCTTTTTCCGCCGGATTAATCACGGGCTTGTCTTCCAATGGATTAGAGCCAACATCAATTGACGGCAAAACGCCTTCGCTTGCTTTTTCAGTAATTGTTTCCGCTCCTTTACTTACTTCTTTAAAAATTTCCTCGTCTGGTACTTCTTTGTCAAACTGCGGCTTATACCATAAAAAATAACCGGCCACTAAAAGCGCGATTATTAAACCGACCACAATATAAATAATTGTTTGTCTGTTCATATTTTTATTATACACTATTTGCCCGCGTACTACCAGCTTCATGGAATGGTACGGAATTTCCCATACCTTGACAGAAAAATAAACACAATATACCATGTCTATAGCTTTTAAAAAAATATAGCAAAAGGAAGAAAACAAAATGGAAAACATTGAAATTACTTGTAATCGCTGCCATTCAATAATTGCACACCACTGTAATCTAAAATTGAAGAAATCTATAATTAATTTATTAAAATTTGTTGTTACATCTGCTCCGCCAAGAGGATTTAAAAGTAGCGGTGGATATTCTAAAGGTGACGAAAATGCACCCTTATTTTCAGAAGCGTATTTGTATAATCTTTTTGGAAAAGAAGACGGAAGAACCATTTTAGCCCTTATTAACGATATTGTTACTGCTGCTGGATATGATATGTATAACATTGAAAAACAGAAAGGATGACCATTTGAAAAAGATTAAAAAACCGAAATCTTTAAGAGGATTTCATTTTTACAACATAAACGGATATAAATTGAATTTATTTAGTTTAAACGTCGTAGCTGTTTCACAAAAACCGTTACCAAAAAACGAGCCGGGAAGATGTCCACTGTCCCAGAAACGACTCTTAATGAATCTGAAGCGTGGAGAAATAATGAGTATTGCACTGTGCGACCCGATATTTTTGGAAACTGTCAGATTTGTTACCCGTAGAACAACTTATATGCCACCGAAGCTTAGAAAAATAGCGCAAGAAGACAAAAGGCAATATGAATATGACTGGATTACATTTTTATGTGAAGATGGGTCGCTCCTTTTCGTTTCTGAAATCCATGTATGTCTCGCGGCATACGTACGATATTAACCTTATATTCAAATACCCCTCCGCCAACTGGCGGAGGGGTATTTTATTTTTCTTTTTTATTTTTTACTGATCATCAAAATCGTCTTTATGACCGTGTCTGAATTTAAAGACATACTTTCAATCCCCTCTTTTACTAAAAACTCCGCAAAATCCGGATAATCCGACGGACCCTGGCCGCAAATACCAATATATTTTTTTCTTTTTTTGCAAACCTGAATCACTTCCCGAATCAGGGTTTTTACTGATTCATCTTTTTCATTGGCAATGCTACGGATAAGCTCATTGCCGTCACGGTCAATACCAACTGTAAGCTGGGTTAAATCATTAGAACCAATAGACATCCCATCAAAAACATCCAAAAACTTTTCGGCCAAGATAACATTAGCTGGTATTTCGCACATTACATAAATTTTTAAAGTCTTGTCTTTTTTTCGGTCAAGGCCGTTTTTTGCCATAACTTCAATTACTTTTTTGCCTTCTTCTGATGTCCGGCAAAAAGGAATCATTGGTATAATATTATCCAATCCCATTTCACTCCTTACTTTTTTCACAGCTTTACACTCAAGCGCAAAAGCTTTGGCAAATTTTGGATGATAATAACGCGAAGCGCCGCGCCAGCCAATCATTGGGTTTTCTTCGTGCGGCTCGTAAATATCGCCGCCAAGCAAGGTCCGATATTCATTAGTTTTAAAATCAGAAAAACGGACAATAACCGGCTTAGGATAAAAAGCCGCGCCGATTTTTGCTATGCCGTAAGCTAATTTATCAATATAAAATTTCACCTTATCGTCATAACCAATTGTTTTTTTATTAATCGCCGCAATGAGTTTTTTGTTTTTAAGTTTCTTAAAGTCCAAAAGCGCATTCGGATGAATTCCTATTTCCGAAGCAATAATAAATTCTTCCCGCGCCAAACCAACGCCCGCTGTCGGCAAAAATGATTTTTCAAAAGCCGTATCCGGTGTCGCGATATTAACCATAATTTTGGTTTTCGGCTTCGGCAGTTTTTTTACGTCTCGCTCCGACACAATAAATTTCAAAGCGCCGGCAAAAACATACCCCTCGCTACCAGTCGTATCAACTGTTACTGTTTGACCGGTTTTTAATTTACGAGTCGCGTTTTCCGTACCGACAATGCAAGGAATGCCCAATTCGCGCGAAACAATAGCGGCGTGAGAAGTCCGTCCGCCCTTATCGGTTACAATCGCTGAAGCGATTTTCATAATCGGTTCCCAATCAGGATCAGTCATATCAGTTACCAATACCTCGTTTTTTTTAAAAGTTTTTATGTTTTTGGCGTCTAAAATAATATGGACTTTGCCGGTCGCAATTTTACTTCCAACTGAAGCGCCTTTAACAAGTAAAACGCCATTTTCTTTTCTTATATATCCTTTAATTTTTGAGAAATCTCTTTCCGCGTGAACAGTTTCTGGCCGGGCCTGCACAATATAAAGCTCGCCGGTTTTTCCGTCTTTTGCCCATTCAATATCCATTGGTGTCCATTTGCCCCGCTTTTTTGTATAATGGTCTTCAATAAACTTCGCCCATTTCGCAAGTTTTAAAATTTCCTGGTCGCTAAGCACGAACGTTCGTTTTTCTTTTTGAGAAGTCGGAATAATTTTCGTTCTTTTAATGCCGGCGCCGGTTGAATAAATCATTTTCCGGGTTTTTTCGCCAAGTTTTTTATCAATAATAATCGGTTTTACGGCGGTATTTAACGTTTTCTTAAAAATAAAAAATTCATCCGGCGTTACTTCACCCTGGACAATCATTTCGCCCAACCCCCACGAACCATTAATCAAAACCAGATCCTTAAATCCAGATTCAGTATCAAGTGTAAACATTACGCCCGACGAATGAAGATCTGATCGAACCATTTTTTGAACCCCCACTGAAAGCGAAACTTTAAAATGATCGAAGCCCTTGTCAACCCGATAAGAAATAGCCCGATCAGTAAATAAAGACGCCATGGCAGCTTTGACGGCTTTTAAAACTTGTTGTTCGCCGCGAATATTTAAATATGTCTCGTGCTCGCCAGCAAAACTCGCGCCCGGCAAATCTTCCGCAGTCGCGCTCGAACGAACCGCCACATCAACCGTGCCGGGATATAATTCATTAAAAGCTTGATACGCTTTAACAATGACAATTCTTAAATCTTCGGGAAAATCAGCTTTTTTAATTGTTTCCCGAATAAGTTTCGCCCGCCTTGTTAAATCAGAAAGATTTTTTGTGTTCAGGCCGGTTAATGTTTTTTTAACAAACTGTTTCAAACCGGTTTCCTGTAAAAATTTTTGATAAGCGTGGGCAGTAATCACGAAACCATCCGGTATATTTACGCCTTTCGACGCTAAATTTTTTATCATTTCGCCCAAAGACGCGTTTTTGCCGCCTACAAGCGGCACATCTTCAATGCCAATATCCTTAAACCAAATTATTAATTTATTTTCTTTATTCATCCCATTAGAAGCAATTAAAGCTTAATTTATTGTTTGTATTTCGACTTAAATATTTGTTTGATTATTTGATATTCCGATAGATTCACGGATGCCTTCGGCATCCTGCTTCTAACGGGGTTCATTAATAGCGATAATTAAATCAGAAACATTAGACCCCGTATCCCCTGTTAAAATATAATCTCCGACCCTAGAGAAAAATTCAAACGAATTATTTTCTTCCAAATATTTTTCCGGGTCAAGATTCAACTTCAACATTCTTTCTCTAGTTATTTTATCACAAATTGCTCCGCTAAATTCCGTATTATCATGACCGTCAGAAGCAATCGAAGCCATAATCTGATTATCGCCAACAAATCTCAGAACCGACAAAACCAATTCCTGATTACGGCCGCCCTTCCCTGTTCCTTTTGCCGTAACCGTTGTTTCGCCGCCATAAAACAATGCCGCCCCCTCTCCAGCCACTTCCAAATCAGAAATTATTTTTCTACCAACGTCTTTCGCTTCACCCATTATTTGATTCGTTACAATTTTTGTTCTTAAACCGAGGTTTTTTGCTTTTCCTGCCATTGCCTCCAAGGCAATTTTATTTGTGACCAAAAGTATGTTTTTCGCATTCTCAAAATATTTGCTTTCTTTTGGCGTTTCAATGAGTTGCCCATCAAAGCCGCACCCCTCCTTGACGTTATATCTTTTTAATAAATCTTCGGCTTGAACAAGGGTGGTCGTATCTTTAACGGTCGGACCAGAAGCAATAAATTCTAAATTGTCGCCCGGCACATCTGAAAAAATCACAGAAACTATTCTGGCCGGATAAGCCGCTTTCGCTAAATTCCCACCACGCACTAAAGAGATGTGTTTCCGAATTGTATTGATTTTTTCTATATCCGCTCCGGCTTTAAATAAATATTTCACAAGTGCGGTTTCTTCTTCCGGCTCAAAATTAGTTGGCGCGCAAAGCAGGGTCGAACCGCCGCCCGATATTATAAAAATCACCAAGTCGTCTTTTTTTAAATTTGAAAGTAATTTTATTATTTCTTCTGTTGCCTCAACGTTTTTATCGCTTGGATATGGATGAGTACCAATAAAAGATCTTATTTTTTTCAAATTTCCGCCGCGAACATCCAAAACAATGCCGCCCTTTATCCGATCGACTAAAATATTTTCCAATGCCAAGCCGGCATCAAATGAACACTTGCCTATCCCGACTACCAAAATTTTTGTTTCTCTTGCAATTTTGAAAATGTGATTTTGAATAAATAACTGGTCGCCTTCAATTCTTACGTTTTGTTCTAAGACATTTTTTGTATCAATGGCCTGAAGGCCGGCTTCAATTATTTCAAGAAGATTTTTGCGCGTTGACGTCAAGGCAAGATTGTTAAAATTTTTTATCTTCATCCCGTTAGAGACGGGTCGTCTTTAGACGACCGTAAATTGGCCGGTTTAACGGCAAACGACTTTTTCTGATATATAACAAGACTTATTTTGAAAATCATGGAATTGTTGTCTCTAACGGGATTTATAATATTTTATTTTACCATCAAAACCCAAACTTGCACGATTTTAAAAAGGCCAGTTTAACACAACTGGCCTTTTTATTTTCCGATCATCAATTAGCCAGCGTATTTATCTCTTGAAGCGAGCAACCGCTTGCTTCAGAAAGCCGCTGCAAGCCCTGTTCTCCCTCAAGCCTTTTGCCGTCACCAAAAATCCAAGTGGGATACCCCTCGATGCCGACGGCTGTGCATTTTTGCGGCTCATCCGGACACTCTACGTAACTCACATGCTTAAATGAATCGCCAAAAGCTTTTTTTTCATTCTGACAATGAGAACACCATTTCGCGCCATACATCACCGCCCCCTTTTCCGTTAAACACTTGGCGAAGTTATCAAGATTAGAAAAAGAACCTCCGCGCGGACGAGAAAAATACCACATCACCCAAATCAAAACCACTATCATCAGCACAATAACTGTGCTTTGTATTATTTTTTTATTCATCCCGTTAGAGACAGGTCGTCTTTAGACGACCGTAAATTGGCCGGTTTAACGGCAAACGACTTTTTCTGATATATAACAAGACTTATTTTGAAAATCATGGAATTGTTGTCTCTAACGGGATTATTCATCACAGCAATCAACTAATTTATCGACTATATTTTGCAAAGTCCAAGGCTTTCCGTTTTCATCGGCAGCAATCTTTTTAACTCCAGCAAGATCAACAAGCTTCAAACGCAAAGCCCAAAATATAGAATAAATCTTATAAGCCCTATCGAACATTTCGCTTGCTTCTTTTTTTTCGCCATCAGACTGAAACTTCGTGCCGACTTCAATCAAACGCATTGTCGTGGCAAGCAAATGTTTTGTGATGCACCAGGTCTCTCCCTCGTGTTTATCTATCAACCTTGAAAGCAATTCTTTTCTTATTGACCTTATTTCATTTAAAACATTGAAATATTCTTTTTTGCCCGTTTTTTCGCCCGTGAAATAAAAATGTTCTTCAAGACTGATTAAATTCATAATCGCGATGCTCAAATCTTCTTCGTTCGACAAATCAATACTGCCGGATTTTTTCAATGCTTCAACTTTTTTTATAATCTCGTTAAATTTTTGTTGTTCATCCATATTATTAACAATTATAAAGCAAAAATGAGAAGACCCAAAGCAATCATTATTAATCCTCCCCAGAGCCTCATCTTTTTGGTTTCGCCCTTTCGCCATTCTTGAACCTTATTTAAAAGCCCGCGATCGCTCGCAATCAAAAGAATAATCGCAAGCGGCAGAACAAAAATAAAGTTATAAAGAATTAAATAACTAAAACCTCTTAAAAACTCCGCTTGGTCGTGAAGCAATCCCAAAACCATAAGATATGGGCCGCCCGTACAAGGGAATTCGCACAAACCAACAAAAGCGCCGAGAACAAAAGCCGTTGGCAAAGATGCTTTTTCCATAAGTCTGGCCATTTTATCGTGCGTTGCTTGGGGAATTTTTAATTTTATCGGAAAATCTGGAAAAAATTCGTTAATCACGCTTATCAAACCGAATAAAATTATAATCGCCGCTCCGAATAAAGACATAAAATGAGGCGCGCCAAAAACATTAAGCACTTCCAAAATCCCCAAACCAATCAAAATATAAACCAGGAAAACGCCGAAAATATAAGCGCTGCCGATTTTTAGGATACTAAGACGCGTCCGGCCAAGACTAAAGAGAAATGCTATCGTCAGCAAAAGCACCGAAAAAGCGCACGGATTAACGCTATCAACAAGAGACGCAAAAACAATCAAAGGCAAAAACAAACTCTTGTTTCCATTCGCGTTTTGCAATAATTCACTGCCCAGCCCGCTAGATTTAACATAAATAACAGAAGCAAAAATCACTATCAATAAAACTAAAAACAATACGATTTTTTTATTCATAACCACAAAAAACAAAAATCTCCTATTTAAATTTAAGGAGAGAAAAGGCGCGGATATAAAAATCTCGACTAATGATTTCTATAAGAGCAGCCTAAGCTGCTATTGTCGGACTTTTTTCGCGCAAAGCAAGCCAATGATAAAAAGGCGCTTTTACCGCTTGTTCAATAAAATCACTGACTGTTTGAAACTTAATCCTGCTAATGAAAAATTTGGGCTCATAAAACAATCTTAAAATAATAGAAGCGCCTACCAACAAAAGAATAATTAAAATCGCATTTAAAAATTTATCATCAAAAACAATGGTCGTGAACTTTTTTAAAATGCCTAAATGAAAGGCCGCGAACGCAAACGGATTGCTTTCATCCGGACAATTCATATTATTTGCCAACGAAGCCAAACAGCCACCGCGTTGAGCATGATGTTTATTACTGTTATACATTGCGGAAAAACCAAAAACCGAAATGCTAATAAAACTTATAATTAAAAATGTTGCTAAAAAATGCTTCATATTTATAAACAGTATAGCAGAGTGCCTTTTCTGAAGTCAAAAAATAATGCCTAGGTTTTTATCAAGATATTTTAAAAATTATTTTTTCTCTTTTATGTCTTTTTTTGGCCCACAAAAACAAACCCAGCGCGAAAAGAACCGCTATAAAAGCAATATAAATACGCACAAAAAAGTACTCGTAAACATACGCGTATTCTTTTCTTTTCTGATTATTTATTTAATTTAAATTACTAATTATAGAATACAGAATAAAACTGAATTTGTCAAATCTCCTTGGTAATGTGCAAGGACATATGGCGGTTTCCTCTAGAATGGGGAGGAAATGGCTA
>JASEHZ010000024.1 GCA_030018585.1 Patescibacteria group bacterium
GACCCTTGTATAATTTTACTGCGGTAATTGATGATTTTGAAATGAAAATTTCACACGTGTTAAGAGGCGAAGAGCATCTTTCTAACACGCCGAAGCAAATTATAATTGCCGAAGCGCTTGGCTTGCCAAGCCCGCACTTTGCTCATTTACCGCTTATCTTAGGACCTGACCGAAAAAAACTTTCAAAGCGGTTCTTATCGGCTTCAGTTGACGATTTTCACCGCGACGGCTATTTACCGCAAGCAATCCTTAACTTTCTCGTATTGCTCGGCTGGCACCCAACTCCGGACCGTGAAGTAATTAATGCAAAGGAAATGATAAAAGAATTTGATATTAAAAGAGTACAGAAAGCCGGTGCAATTTATAATCCTGAAAAACTTGAATGGTTAAATGCTCATTACATCAAAACTTTGGATAACGAAACTCTTTTGAAAGAATTAAAACCCTTCCTTCCACCGGCTTGGCTTGAAAATAAAACATTGCTTAAAAAGATTATCGAAATAGAAAAAGAAAGAATTAAAAAATTGAATGAATTGCCAAGGCTGGCCGGCCTTTTCTTTGAGTTGCCGGATTATCCAGCCGAACTTCTTATTTGGAAAGGTTCGTCAAACGAACAAACAGTAAAAAATTTAAAATCAATTTTGAAAATATTAGACAGAACCCCAACGCAAAAGTTTTTAAAAAATAGTGTTGAAAAAGAAATTTTTGCACTTGCTGAAAAAGAAGGTAGGGGAGAGGTGTTGTGGCCATTAAGAGTCGCCTTATCAGGTCAGCAAGCGTCGCCCGGACCAATTGAAATATTAATAGTGCTCGGGAAAAAAGAATCAGAGAAGAGAATAAAATTGGCCTTAAACAAAATCTCGCCAGAAGATTCTTTAAATAATCCGGAAATTCTTACTCTTACCTCATAATCATGAAACGCTTAATTTTATTTCTGGCGCTTATTTTAATAACTCTAAGTTTTGGCTTAATTAAAGCCCAAACAGATTCATCGTCCGTGACTTCTACCGATACTTCAACTCTCCGCGAATTGATAAATAAGAAAGGGGAAGAATTAAAAAAAATCCAAGAACAACGGGAAAATTTGGAAAAAAATATGGAAGACATTAGCCAATTGCGCAATTCTGTTCAAAAAGAAATTAAATCCATTGACAGTAATATCAATCAGCTCAATTTATCCATAAAAGCAAATGAATTAACTATTGATAAGCTTGGTTTAGAACTTACATCATTAAACGAAGAAACGGACAATCTTGAAAAGAAAATAAAAAACAACAAACAAACAATTATAAAGCTTTTAATTGCGCTTCAACAAAAAGACAAAGAAAATCTTTTTTTTGCTTTTCTGAAAGGAGGCAATCTTTCTGAAGGGCTTGCTGAAACCGAATCAATTACAACTCTTAATAATACTTTAACTTCCAGCATTAACGAGCTAAAAAGTTTTCAAATCGATTTGAACAAAAAAATTGGAACCATTCAAATTAAAAAGGAAAGCAAAGAAACAGAAAAAACAAACTTAATTAATAGACAATATATTGTTCAAGACCAAAAGAATGAAAAGAATCGCGTTCTTGATCAAACTAAAAGCCAAGAAAAAATTTATCAAGATCAAATTGCAGAACTTGATAAAAAACAAGAAGAAATCAGCAAGATCATTGAAGATTTTGAAAATGAACTGCGAGCTTCATTTGATCCATCACCTTTGCCGATAAAAAGAGCGGGGTTTTTAGCGTCACCAGTTGAAAATCCGATTATTACGCAACGTTATGGTCCAACCAAATTTGCGATCCGCGCTTATCGAACTAAAACCCATACTGGCGTTGATTTTAGAGCTTCACTTGGGACACCGATATTGTCCGTTCAGGACGGCAAAGTTATTGCGAGTGACAATAATGATCGCGGCACATCGCGTTGGAATAAATACCAATATGGTCGGTACATTATGATTGAACACGAGAATAATTTAACCACTCTTTACGCTCATTTATCTCGTGCAATTGTAAAAAAAGGCGAGCAGGTTAAAGAAGGTGATATTATTGGTTATTCCGGCAATACTGGTTATTCATTCGGGCCCCATTTGCATTTTAGCGTATTTTGGGCGCCAAGCGTTGAATTTAAATCAATTCCGCCAGTCGCTGGCCTTGTGCCAATTGGTATTACTATAAATCCTTCGGATTATTTGCCGTCGAACATTCCAATTCTCGAGTAATTTTATCCATTTTTAAAAAACTATAAGGGGAGTGAAATTAAATAAATAAATCTTATATCTGTCACAAAAGGTATATTGTGCGACAGAAGATGAAGTTTCACAAGCTGACCCACCTATCGACAGACAGACATCCCACGATGATTTCTTTCTATCAAAAATCCCGTAGAGCGAAACCCCGTGCACCGTCCCGCAAGGCGGGACTGGTGCGTGGGTAAAAACAAAAAACCAGTAAGAATTATACTTCCTACTGGTCATTTATGTATCCCGAAGAACCTTTTAAACGCCTTTTAAACGTTCCTGATTCACTTTTTTTTCAAGTTCTGTTAAAATTTTATAAACAAAAGGCGTAACAACTTCATTAGGAATCATTTCTACAATAACAAACACACGTAACCCTTCTCCTATAGTTTTTATGCCTAAGCGATATTTATCAATTGATACAAAACTTGCAATATGCTTAACCCTTTTAACCCCTAATACCTCTGTCTTTAAAAGCTCTGAAAAATACTTCCCTATTTCCGCTCTTAAAATCCCTTTTAAATTATCTAACGAGCCGTTTTGTTCAAGAATTTCACCTTGATCATCGAAAACCCCAGAAGCTAATACTAAACTAGATTTTCCAGTTGTTTTTTTATTTTCCACTATTTTCTCCTTTTATTTATTGATTGTTTTAAATAAACTAAGCAAATGATAACATATGGGCTGTATTTATGTCAATATTTGATTATATGATTTCTGGCTTAAAAACCGTTTATTTTAGACCTCAAAATCACCCCTGGTAATTTTCGTTATAGCCGGATAAATAAAGCCCTTAAAGGTCAAAATAACGCTAAAAAAGGCTATTCTAACACCTATAAAAGCTAAAAATAGTAATAAAAAAGCCGCCATTTTACTAAATAAACGGCTTTTTAATTATTATCTATCCCCTGTTACACAATTCCGGCAGTGCCGATTTTGTCTATTTCTGAATCTGGACCGATTATCTTTTTAATGCTTTTAAGCATTTTTTTCTCTTTTTCAAGATCATCGTTTTCACACGGTAAAAAATAACCCATAATTGCGTGTTCTGAATCCATTCCGGCAATATCGTCGGAGTAAATTTCAAAATATTCGATTCCTTCATCCTCAACCTCATTAAGATATGTTTCAAAATCAAAATGATCTTTAATTTTCTCTTCTGCTACTTTTGTGGCGCAAAGCTCCAAAATAAAGCCCCGTTTTAAGCCGCCAAACACTCCGCTTACTTTATAAACATTGCCAATCACGATTATTCATCCTTTCTTTCTGTTTTCTTGCAGAATTTTTTATTTTGTTGTTTAAAAACTATTTTCAATATTATTCTTAACTTGCTTAAATGTCAATGTGGAGCTAAAATTTTCTAGTTCAATGTTTTTTACCGACACCAAACAATTTAAAGAGCAATGCGGCTATGAAATCGATGGTTTTTGGTATCCGCGCGTAACTAAGATAGTGGAAATCAAGGCCAAGCCCGCCTTGTATCATTTTTACGGCCGAATGAACAGCTTTGCTGAAGGCGAAAAAGTAAAAAGGCAATCTGCTTCTGAAGGCACACTTATCCACGAAACCGTGGAAAAATTAATGATCGGAGAAAAACCAGAAATCCCCAAATCCATTGAACCATCAGTTAAGGCTTTTATGGAATTTGTTTTGAGCCGAAAAATCTATGTTGATCCAGAATATGTTGAAAAGAGGCTTGTGAATTATGAAGAACGCTATGCTGGCACACTGGATGCTATTGCTTTAATGGACGGTAAGCTTGGCATTTTAGATATTAAAACTTCCCAGGAAATTTATCGAGACTACAATTTACAAACTGCTGCTTATATGGCGGCAATGAAAGATGTGATGAAAAATCTGGAAACACGGTGGATTTTGCGCATTGATCAAAATAAAAAATGCCTTCACTGCGGCGCAATTTTACGGAGCAAGGGCGGCAAAGATCAAATAAAAACAAAATACGGCAATCCTTTTATGCAGGCCTGCTCCCACGAGTGGGGTCCGCTAGAGGGCCGAATCGAACTCCAAGAATTCCCCTACTGGCATGAAGATTATCACGCATTTTTAGGCGCGAAAAAATTATGGGAGTGGGAAAATATTGATTGGCTAAAACAAGTTGGGTATCTCTAGGAAGTTTTCTCTCATTCATACGCTTTCGCGCATCAAAATCTAACCTTGCTCGGCGTCGGATAATAACAAAAAACAGCGAACTCCCCGCCAACCGACGGGTCAAACAACGCTGCTTTTCTTTATCCTTCCTTCTCACTCGGAGATTTTTAGACGCGCTCTAGCAATATTCTCTCAAGAAAACTTCCTAGAGATTATAAAGAGAAAAAAATCCCCCGAAAATCGGGGGATATATATTTTTAAATTTTTTGAGCGGGCTCATAATTCTCTATTGCCTGACTTGATGCAATAATATAATCAGCCGCATAAAGAATTAAATTCTTGTTCGACTTAAGTTTTTCAAGAATCTCAATTTTAAGTCCAAGCTCGCCGATTTGAAAAGCAAGAAAAGTTTGTTCATCTTTATCCTGACTTTTGTCAAAAAGTTTTTGCAAACGAATTTGAAGTTTTTTCCCAATATCTACGATTTTCTGCTGGCTTTTTAGATCGGTCTCTAATAGTTTTTTCGCAAGGCCATACATAGTTTCTTGTATAAGTTGATCTAAATATTGACTTTGTTTCTTCAACAGTTCTTCTTTGCCCATATCTTAATAATTCTCCTGCTTAATTAATACAAATATTTAAAAGGCTATTATGAATGATAGCAACTCTGTAAATATTGTCAATGTTTTTATGTTAAAACAAATTAAGTATCTATAAAACCTTTCTGAATGAGCGTGTTGAAAAGCGTTCAAAAATTTACGAGCGAATAGTAAATTTGCCGGGTACACGCGTAAGCTGGGTGGCAAAATTACGTATATGAGCGAGTTAAAATTTTAACGCTTTGAGACTTACGAATGAAGAAAGGTTTTATAGATACTAGAAATTAAAAAAGATTGCTTTCATAAATATCCAAACTCCAATTACAAATGCTGTTATGGAAAATATAAGCACCGCGCCGGCCATAAATTCTTTAACCTTAGCCGCCGCCTCGTTATGTTCCTTAATTAAAACATCAACAAAAGTTTCAATAGCTGAATTCAAAATTTCCGCGCCTAAAACCAAAGCTATCAAAATTAATATAATAATCCGTTCAATGGCATTAAGGTCCAAGGCAAAAGCCAAAATAATTGTCAATGCGCCGATAATAACCTGAATTAAAAAATTCCGCTCGCTCAAAGCGTGTCCCAATCCCCGAAACGCACTTAAAAAACTCTTGCTAAGAGATCGTTTTTTATAATCGGGCGTAATTTGATCTACGTGATGCATAATAAAATTATAAAACAATTAAACCAAATTCAAAATATTTAAATAACCCTTAGTAGTTGAATCTTTAAAATCTAATCCTAATTTTTTGGCAAGTTCATTAATCTTTTTCTTAGAGCCTTCGATTTCCACAATGCGATGATTTTTTACCCAATCAAGCTCAATCACCACTCCTCCCAATTTCCAATGTTTTCTGTATTTTTTATAATGCCATTTTTCTACAAATCCTAAATTTTCCAAAATAATTCTTGTTGTTTTTAAATCGCTCACACTAACTTGATATTCACGAAGAATTTTATATTTTTTTGTTTTATGCAAAGGCGAAACTTTTAATGTTAATGAATTACTATGTCCGGGCCACTTTCTTATTCGCAAATATACGCTTTTTTTCTTTAAATCCGCGTTTGGCGTATCAAAATAATAATTTTCCTCTATCCCCTGCCACAAAAGTTTAGCCCCGAGTTTTTTAAGTTTCGGAACAATGTTTTTAAAGTTTTTTACTTTGAATTTTAATTCTATTTCTCGCATAAGAATAAATTCAGTATAACGCGGTAATGCGTAAAAATAAATCCCAATATTGAAACTATAATTACGTAGTTCTAATGCCGAAGTAAATCAAAAAATGACTAATTATTAATTATCAAAATATTTCTTGCTGGTTTTATGAACTTCAATTTCTAACAGCAAGGGCGAAAATATTAAAATAACGTATAAGATCCCGGAACGAACTTTTATAAAGATTGCCGCCGTAAAAAGCGTCACAAAAAACTTCTCTTGCTCTTGCAATCTCAAAACGCCGGCCAATCCAACGCGGATCATCTAAAGTCAAATCAAAAAGTTCCAGCGCCCGCTCCACTGCGCCCCAAAATAATTTCTCGTCTTTGCCTTGCCAGCGTGAAGCTCTATAAACCTCACTGCCAATATTGCCTAACTGTTCAGCCAAGGAAAGTTCACACCATCTGCCGTTTGCCAAATTTTTATGAATAAAAGGCATTTATTCAACGATTAATTTTTTTACGACGCTTCTGATTTTTTCTCTTATTTCCGAACTTTCCACGTCTCGCGACCGATTCCCATAATGCGGCTTAAGATTAATCATGGAATCAAATTCAATAAAATCGTCATTAGATTTACCCGGATAAAGATTAATGCCCCAAGTATATTCTCGTTCTGATTTTTCTTTTTCCATCAGCAAAACTTCTTCATCCGCATGAAGTTCCCCGCCTACTGCCATAATTTCCTGCTTCACATCTACCACTGCTTTTACAATATCGCCGAATACCTCACTCGCTATTTTTATAAGTTCTGTTTTTTTAATCGGATTCTTTATTATTTGTATAGCCATAGTAAGATTGTAACATTTTTATTTCCTAGGTACTTCTGGCATTTACTGACTACCACACAGGGCTTTGTGGCAATTCTTACACCTTACCATACCTAAAAAACCTTTGCTTAAGAAATTCAGTAAATTTTTCTAGTTCGTGT
Source organism: Patescibacteria group bacterium (assembly GCA_030018585.1). Taxonomy (GTDB): domain Bacteria; phylum Patescibacteriota; class Minisyncoccia; order UBA6257; family GWB1-50-10; genus JASEHZ01. The sequence goes on from JASEHZ010000024.1 coordinate 7,085, forward strand.
CTATACGCCTTAAGCCTTATTTCTTTTTCTGCGTCTGGCCATATCTTTTGAAGTTCTTGAGGTTTCACCTTCTCTGGTAAGCCCAACGGTTGAATCCGACTTTGATTCCACGGCCCCTTGCTGATAGCGAGACGAATGGCACTGCTGGAAGATTCTTCTAAGTTAGTTTCATAGAACTCCTTCAGTAAACCCATGAGTCGTTGATATTCTTTTTCATTTTTTCTGCTATTTGAACTTCAACCAAATTAGTATATTCTTTTCGTTCCGTTTCGGTCATTGCCGCCGTTCCCTTTCTCGCGGCCCTGGCTTTCTCTTTTAACTCGTTATAGTGATGGTCATTAAGAAGCTTTTCAGATAATTGAGATTCAACATCAATCCATGGGTAAGGAAGCGCCCTATCAAGATGGCCTTCGCAGGAACCGGTTGTTCCAAAACCATTTGCTTTAAGCGCAACAACTGTTTGTTTTATGTTTTTATCAATCCCCATTCCTAATTTATCTTTAATATTCTCTACTGATTGCTCAATAGCTTGCCACTCTATTTCTTTTTCTTCCTTTCCTTCAAATTTCAATTCTTCAAATTTCATATTTTTTGATTATATCTTTTCTTTATTTCCCATGACACTTCTTATACTTTATCGGATGACCATTTTTATCCCTCGCTCCGCACCAGCAAGGATCATTGCGGCCGATATTTTTCGCTTCTTTGGGTGGCGGTGTTTTCGGCGCCGAAGACGAAGTTTTAAGTTTAACAAGGTCAATTTCAAAAATCGGAAAAACCGTATTAAAAAGCAAAGCCTCAAAATTCAAATTTAAATTTTGATAAAGAATATGCCCTTCCCGGCGATACTCAACAAGCGGTTCGTGCTGACCATATGCCCTGATATTTACTGAATCACGCAAACCTTCCAAATTTTCTAAATGTTCCACCCAAAGCATATCTAAAATCCTTACGGCATGCTGACTTAGCATAATCCCCCGTTCTTTTTCAATGCTTTCCGGAATTTTTCCTAATATTGCCCGCGCTTCTTTTAATTTTTTCTGCACTTCTTCATCGATATTTGCTTCATTTTGTTTTTCAATATTTTCAACATAATTATTCAGAGCCTCGCTTACAATCGGCAAAATAGTATTGCTTTCGCCGGCTTTTAATAATTCTTCCCGTTTTCTGTAAATCGCAGTTCTCTGCTTATTTAAAACATCATCAAAATCCAATAAATGTTTCCGAATATCAAAATTCGCGCCCTCTACTTTTCTTTGAGCTTCGTTCACGGCCTTGGTCACAAAACCGGATTCAATTGGAATATCTTCAGGAAAATTCAGGGTTTCCATCAAACCCTTAATCCGGTCGCCGCCGAAAATACGCACTAGATCGTCTTCCAACGACAAATAAAATTGCGATGAACCGGGGTCGCCTTGTCTACCTGAACGACCACGCAACTGGTTATCAATTCTCCGCGCTTCGTGACGTTCTGTGCCAATTACATGAAGCCCGCCTAACTCACGAACTTTTTGGGCCTCTTCTTTATTAATCGGGTTGCCGCCAAGAATAATATCAACGCCGCGGCCGGCCATATTAGTCGCCACTGTCACGGCTCCAACCCGACCGGCCTGCGCGATAATCGCGCCTTCACGTTCATGGTTTTTTGCATTTAAAACCTCGTGCGGAACATTGGCTTCCTTTAAATACGAAGAAATAATTTCGTTATTGCTGATTGATGCCGTACCAAGAAGGATAGGCTGACCCTTTTTGTGCCTTTCTTCAATCTCTTTTACCACGGCTTTATATTTTGCTTCTTTGGTTTTATAAATTGAATCCTGCAAATCTTTTCTTATCATCGGTTTATTGGGCGGGATGGATACAACTTCCAAATTATAAACTTTATGAAACTCTTCAGCTGAAGTTTGGGCTGTGCCGGTCATGCCGGCGATCTTCTTGTAAAGACGGAAATAATTTTGGATGGTGATTTGCGCATAAGTCCGGTTTTCCTCTTTTACAAAAACGCCTTCTTTGGCTTCAATCGCCTGATGGAGTCCGCCGGAATATCTTCGTCCGTGAAGCATCCGGCCCGTAAATTCATCAACAATTATAATTTCGCCGTCTTTAACCACATAATCCTTATCACGCCGGAATAAAGCTTTGGCTTTTAAGCTTTCCTGCAAAAAATGAACCAAGCGGGAATTTTCCGGATCAAATATATTTTGCACGCCAATCATTTTTTCAACCTTGGAAATGCCGGCATCCGTAATATTGACCGAACGCATTTTTTCATCAACCAAATAATCTTCTTCTTTATTCAGATGCTCAACAATGCGGGCAAAGGTTTTATAAAAACCGCTTGATTCTGTGTCCGGCGCCGCAATAATAAGCGGTGTGCGCGCTTCATCAATTAAAATACTGTCGACTTCATCGATAATAGCGTAATTATAAAGGCGCTGAACGCGATCTTCCAGACGCAATGTTAAATTATCGCGTAAAAAATCAAAACCAAATTCATGATTGGTGCCATAAGTGATGTCCGCCGCATAAGCTTCTTTTCTTGAAATGGGCCTTAGGAATTTATCAACCACTTTAAAATTGCCGGTTGCGTCACGTTCTTTATCCAATTCACTTGATTCAAAAGTCGGATCGTATTGATAAGACGCATCATGCAAAAGACAAGTCACTTTTAAACCGAGCGCGTGATAAACTTGCCCCATCCAGACCGTGTCGCGTTTTGCCAAATAATCGTTAACCGTCACCACATGAACGCCGTAACCGGTTAGAGCGTTTAAATATGCCGGCAGCGTTGCGGCTAAAGTTTTTCCTTCACCCGTTAACATTTCCGCGATTTTTCCCTCATGAAGCACTGCTCCGCCAATAAGCTGAACGTCAAAATGTCTTTGATCCAAGGTTCTTTTGCTTGCTTCACGGATAAGCGCAAACGCTTCGGGCAATCTTTCATTTAAAATATCTTGCTGTGTTTCTTGGACCCCCCGAATCTCTTTTTTTAATTCTTCGGATTTTTTCTTTAATTCGTTATTATCTAGCTTTTGTATTTCCGGTTCAAATCCATTTATAAGCGAAATAACGCCTTCTAGGCGTTTTAATGTGCGATCAGGAAATATTTTTGTGAATAACGATGCCATAATTTGGAGGTCGGCGGCCATAGCGGTGACCTCCATTTTTTTATTTAATTTTTTAGTGAGTGCGCTATCTATGGCCGCCATTAATATTATATGGGTTTTTAAATAATTTCAGCAAGTTTAAAAAACCTCCTCTCCGATTTTGGTCGGAGAGGAGGATGGAAGAGTTTTCCTTAGATTTCACTGCGAACCGAAGCTCTTAGCGATAAGGAAAACTCACACTCACTATAGGGTAGTATAGCATACCTCTTTTTAAAAGTAAAGCCTCCGTAATGGTTCAATAGCTTGTATCCACCCCCTGGTAAAGTAAGGGAATGGCATA
>JASEHZ010000025.1 GCA_030018585.1 Patescibacteria group bacterium
TAGCCATTTCCTCCCCATTCTAGAGGAAACCGCCATATGTCCTTGCACATTACCACAAAAATTTGACTTTTATCAATCCTTTTTGCTATAATAATAGCAGTTAATTGTCAATTAAATAATTCAAAATATAAGGAGAAATATCGTGTTTAACTCAAAATCTTTTCTGAAACGATCAGTAATGATTGTTTTTCTTGCAATAATTTTTGCGACTTCTCTGCTTGTCGCTCAATTTAATCCATTGAATGGTCCTTACGGCCATTATGTTTATTCTATAGCTTTCGACACATCGGGAAATCCGATTGTGGGGGCTTATGAATATATTTGGCGATACGACGGCAGTACTTGGAATAAAGTCGCGCTTTTGCCAAATGACATGCCGACTTATCCAACGGTTGCGCCTTTTCGACCACTAATCAGTAACGGTTCTACAATGTACCAGTTTGATCATACATTTGTCCAAGACGGATATATGTGGAAATCAACTGATAATGGTTTGACTTGGAATTATGTATTACCAAGTGGACTCCCTAACTCACCACCGTTATGCTTAACTTTTGATAAAAACCAAAACCTTTTATTAGGTTCTGGCAGACCCACTGGTGAAACAGTAGGCGGTGGAATTTGGAAATCAACTGATAATGGCTCAAATTGGTCATTATTAGGAAATCAAAATTCTGCTGGTTTGGACACTATTGCTGTACTGTCAGTTGCAGTCAATACCGACACTTTTTATGCTGGTACTAAAAAAGGTGTTTTTAAATCAACTGACAATGGCTCAAATTGGTTAAAGCTAACAGAATTAACAAATATTTCCATTGTTTCAATCGCTATTAAACCGAATGGTTATATATTTGCTGGTTCTGATGCCGCAGGATATGGCTGCTATCGTTCAACTGACAACGGTTTAACTTGGTTCAATCAATTGAACCTTGGTGAAAATCATCGCGCATTTATCACAATTACTAATTCCGGCACAATTTTTGTTGCCGGATTGGATAATGACGGGATCTATCGTTCAACTGATAATGGCGATAATTGGCAATCAGTAAATACTGGTCTACTCACTGATTTGCCTAATGGTAAAGATGTAAGACTTATTGCTGTAAATCAATCAGGCACGCTTTTTGCCGGCACCACAACTGATGGCTTATTTAAGTCAACAAATGATGGCGATAACTGGACGCAAATCGGAATACCAATAAGCGTAAAAACAACTTGCTTAAACGAACCTTATGTTTTTGCAAGTGGTCTAAGTCAGTTGCATCGCTCAACTAATAACGGCAATTCATGGGGACGTTTAGATGTGGGTATTAATGATGCGATTGATGCTCTCGCAATTGATTCAATCGGAAATATATTTGTTGGTACACCTAATAATAAAATTAGAAAATCAACAGATAGTGGATCAACTTGGAATGCTACGGGTTTTTCCGTTAATGCTGGGATCCGTTCATTAGCAATTAATTCGAATAATCATATTTTTGCTGGCACTAGTTTCTACGGTATCTATAAAAGCACTGACAACGGAAACTCTTGGAATCAATCTGACGGCGGCGTAACCAATATTGTTGTTTCACTTGCTATTTCAAAGTCATCAAAAAACTTTGATTATATATTTGCAGGAACACTAGGTCTTGATCCTGGTGGAGTTTATCGAAGCACTGACAGCGGCACAACTTGGACAAAACCAAGCTCAACACTCGATGTTTATACCATAAACACCTTAGCAGTAAACGACAAAGGCTATGTTTTTGCCGGCACATCTGACGGCGTATTCCGTTCAAAAAACGACGGTGAAACATGGACCGGACCGCTTCTCGAACAAATTGCTCAAAGCGAAAAATCAAATTTTTCGACTTTAGCAAGCGGACCAAGTTCAGTCACATCGATCACGACCGACGATTCAAACTTTGTTTATGCCGGAACGCAATTTTCCGGAGTCTGGAAATCAATGGACGACGGCGACACCTGGGAAAGAATGGACCAGACATTAATGGCTAAACAAATTTACGGTTTTAATGCTCAAACCCAAATTGATCCCAATGTCTCATCTGTTGCCCTTGATGATTCCGGCTATTTATATGTCGGAACCGCAAGCGGCTTAATGAAAAGCGCAGAACCAGTAAATGTCCTGCCGCTACCGCCTGCTCCGCCAATACTTATTTTACCGGAAAATGACGCGACCGAATTGCCAAGAAATATGACGTTAAAGTGGAATTCAAATCCTGATGCTTCATCGTACCAAATTCAAGTTTCAACTGATTCAAATTTTGCCACAACAAAAATTGATTCAAACGGACTTACGGATACTTTGATGAATGCGCAACTTGAATATAACACAAAATATTTCTGGCGAGTAAGAGGCGTTAATATCGGCGGCACTGGCAATTGGTCGGAAATATGGGATTTCACCACTGCACAATATTCCTACCTATATTCTATAAAAGATGGCTGGAATATGATTTCGATTTCGGCGATAATCGGGGATAATCGAAAAATTACGCTTTTCCCCACTGCAATATCTAACGCTTTTGGTTATGCTAATGGTTATTTTTCGAGCGACACGTTAAATATTGGATACGGTTATTGGTTAAAATTCAGCACAGCGCAAGAAATTAATATCTCCGGTCCCGAAATCCTTGCTGAAACAATTAATGTCAATATTGGATGGAATATGATTGGTTCAATTTCAAAAGCGGTTCCGACGGCAATGATAACGAGCGATCCGCCGAATCTCATTGTATCTAATTTCTTTAGATATAATCCCGATAGCGGCAGATATGAAATAACTGACACTGTTTTACCCGGCGTTAGTTACTGGGTAAAAACAAATCAGAATGGAAAATTAATTTTAGAAGCCGGAAGTCAAAATCTTTCAAAAGCCAATATTATTATTAAACCTGATTCTGATTTGCCTCCGCCACCGCCAATAAAAAGCGGAAATGAGACAAAAGTTTTGCCCGAAGATTTTGCTCTATATCAGAACTATCCGAATCCTTGGAATCCTCAAACTAAAATCTCGTTTGATTTGCCGAAAGACGAACTTGTAAGCTTCAAAGTTTACAATGTCTTAGGCGAAGAAATAATGAGCTTTGAGAGAAAACCATACGAAGCTGGCAGGTACGAAATTCTGCTTGACGGATCAAAATTCGCAAGCGGCGTTTACTTCTACCAGATTCAAGCTGGATCATTTTTCAAGATCCTAAAAATGATTCTTGTGAAATAAATATTTACATTAAATCCCCCCAGTCTATAGACTGGAGGGATTATTTTTTTAATTAATACGATTTATCTTCTTATCTTCAATTTTTCGCATATGCGAAAAATTGAAGATATCCCCCACCCCTTGAAAAGAATTGACAAAATAACCAAAAATTTAATACAATCAATCTAGTTTAATTAACAAAATAATCAACTGATCCATTAACTTAAATCAACGAAAAAAGAAAGGAGATATAGCTTATGAAAGCGACTTTTATTACAATGATCACTGTAATTCTAGCTTTCACGCTACCACTATTAATAATCGGCTGCAGCGGCAATGATGATTCACCAACAGCGCCCAAAAACCAACCTAAAGCAGCCGGCACAATGTCTGCTCTAATAGACGACGTTTCTTGGTCGGCTGGAGGCAATCCTACCGGACAAAAATCGGCTTATGCTTGGTACACTTTAAGCAACGGCCATCTTTCAATCTACGGCAAAAAATACAACGCACCGGCCACAACTGGTTCTTCAATTAACTTAAGCATCGCCGCATTTGGCGAAGGCGCATTTTCTCTTAGTAACAGCGGTAATTATGCAATTTATAAGCGTGATGATCCCTATTTTGAATCTGATATCATCAATACCACCGGTACTGTGACCATAACGAAATTTGATAAAAACAATAAAATTGTCCAAGGCACTTTTGAATGCCAGGTCAAAGGAATTGGCGGCGTGGATATCAATGGTCATATTTATTATGTTTATATCAACATCACCAACGGAAAATTTGATGTTGAATACATCGGAGAAAATTAACTCATACCAGCAAAATTCCACGGATACAAATTTTTATCCGTGGTTTTTTATTGTGTTTGAAGTCTAATTGTGCCAGTCGCGCTAAAATTAACCGAAGTGGAAGTGGCAAAAGTAGTAGTGTTTTGCGAATACGGTATAACCTGGGCCCCCACTCCGCCACCGCTCCAATCAGTTTGATTGTAAACTTCATTAATAACTCGCGTTGCGTAAAATACCTGACTAAAAACATCGCTTTCTCCTGAATTATTATTAGTCCAACCGACATAAGTAGTAACCTTGATTGTTGACGGATCATAAACACCGCCCGGCGTAGAACTCGCGACAATCGTAGAAGTTGAAGACCGATAAACTTCATCAAGATAAAAATAGCGGGTGTAATTAATATTATTCAAAGAAATTATCTCACCATCAGTGGTTGATGCTACAACCCAGCGGCTTGCAGTAGTAGTTGCAATATATTTATTAGCCGAACTTGTAGCAAGCCCCACAATATTATGCCAGTCCTCTTTTGTAATTGCCCGCATTGCTTCGACTTCCTCTTGAGATAAAAAAACTGCCGTCGTCTCAACAATACTCATGTCGATGCCACGGATTGAACTTGAAATCGCTTGAGTAATTGCCAAAGTTACAAAAATAACCAAAAGTCCGGCAATTATAATTTCTAGTAAAATTTGCCCAGTGTTGTTTTTAAAATTCACTTTCATAAATTTAATTTACCTTCCTTTTTAAAACTTTTTTTGCTGCTTCTTTTATATTTCTTACGCCCATGCCATATTTTTCAATAAGCTCATCGCCCTTGCCTGATTCGCCAAAAACGTCGTCCACACCAATAAATTCAATTGGCACCGGATAATTTTCTGCCAAAACTTCAGCCACCGCGCTACCCATCCCACCGGCTATCTGATGCTCTTCAACGGTCACAACCGCGCCAGTTCTCTCTACTATCTCAATGATTCTCTTTAAATCAATTGGTTTTATGGTATGAATATTTAAAACAATTACATGAATATCTTCATCTTCTAGTTCTTTTGCCGCTAAAATTGCACTGCCAACAAGCGAACCGCAAGCAATTATCGCGCATTGCGGCGCAATACCAGCCTTAGGTTCCCAAAAAATTTCCGCCCGGCCAACATTAAAAGGTGTATCTTCGGTTGTGAGCGCTCTCAAAGGTTGCTTACCTAAACGAATATAAACCGGACCATTAATTTCTGCGGCCGCTAGCGCTGCTTTTTTAGCTTCTATCGCGTCGCACGGACACAAAACCGTCATATTGGGCATTACTCGCATTAAAGCAACGTCTTCCAATGCCTGATGAGTTGCACCATCTTCGCCCACTGCTACGCCAGCGTGATGGCCGGCAATTTTAACATTAGATTTGTTGTAAGCAATAGTCGTCCGGATTTGTTCCCAATTCCGGCCCGGCGAAAAAACCGCAAAAGAAGAAATAAAAGGGATTTTGTGAGACACGCCCAAACCCGCGGCAATAGCTGCCATATTTTGCTCGGCCACGCCGGTTTCAAAAAACCTCTCCGGAAATTTTCGCGCAAAATCATCAACTCGGGTTGATTCTTCAAGATCAGCGCAAAGCACAATCACATTCTTGTTTTTCTCACCAGCAATAACCAACCCCTCGCCAAAACCGTCACGCAAAGATTTTCGTTCATCTTCATCGCTGAAAAATTCAGAATTAAGTTTTAAATTTTGATTTAACATTCTACTATTAAAACTTTTGTACTTTCGAAGTTTAAAATATCTCTATTCATGTTCTTTTTTTATCCTCTGACCTAAAGTTCTAATTTCGTCCAAAGCGCGTTTCGCTTCTTCTTTGTTTGGCGATCGGCCATGCCAATTAAAATCCTGTTCCATAAAACTAACTCCTTTACCAGGAATAGTATGAGCAATAATCGCGGTTGGTTTTTCATAAATCGCCCTTGCTTCATTTACAGCATCAACAAACTCTTCAATATTATGGCCATCAACTTCAAGCACGTGCCAGCGAAAAGCCTCGTATTTTTCACGAAGCGGCTCTAAAGGCATTACATCTTCAGTAAAACCGTCAATTTGGATATTGTTGCGGTCAATAATCTCTGTTAGATTTGAAAGTTTGTGCTTGCCGGCAAACATTACCGCCTCCCAAGTATTACCTTCATCATGCTCACCATCAGAAGTAACACAATAGATTCGAAATTTCTTCTGATCCAACCTTGCAGCGAGTGCAATACCAATCGCCTGTGACAAACCCGAACCCAAAGGACCAGAAGTTGTTTCAAGCCCAGGTAAGGCTAACCGATAAGGATGCCCCTGAAGTCTTGAACCGATTTTCCGTAAAGTCATTAATTCTTCAACCGGAAAATAACCAGCCAAAGCCATAGCCGCATAACGAACCGGACAAATATGACCATTCGAAAGAACCAACCGATCACGATCAACCCAATCAGGATTTTTCGGATCGTGGCTCAAAATATGAAAATAAAAAGCGGAGAATATATCAGCCATGCCCAAAGATCCGGCTGAATGGCCCGAACCAGCTTCTAAAAGCATTTCAATAATAAGTTCGCGAATTTTATTGGCGTTTTCTTCCAAAAAATGTAATTTTTTATCGTGCAAAATTTCCATAATCTGAATATTTTATGAAATACCAACGAGTTCTTTATAGGTCTTTTCCGGATTGCGGCTCCCAAAAATATAAGAACTGGAAGCAACAATGTCTGCCCCGGCCTCAACCGCTAATTTTGCTGTTTTTGGATTTATGCCACCATCAACTTCTACTAAAATATTAGGAGCTCTCAATTTTAATGCTTTTACTTTTTCTATTGCGCTTTCTTGAAATTCCTGACCCGAAGGTCCTGCTTCTACTGCCAAAACCTGAGCGAACCCAACTTCTTCAAGATAAGGCAAAAATTCAGCGACGGGCGTGCTTGCTTTTAAAGCAATGCCAAACTCTACGTTAAATTCCTTGCATTTATTTTTTAAAAATTCGAAATGACTTATTGCTTCAACATGAACAATAACTCTTTTAACGCCCATTTTTAACCACGACTCCAAAACATCTTCCGGCCTTTCAACCATTAAATGAACTTCTATTTGGAGGTTTTTTATTTGATTTTTTATCTCATTTAAATCTTCCGGATTAGACCAGGTTAAAGTTTTAGCAAATTTCCCGTCAATTATATCAATATGCGCCCAAGCACTGCCAAAATTTTTAATTTGAAGGATTCTTTTTTTAAGACTTTTGAAATCTTGGCAATTTGCAACTGGAATAATAATCATAATAATGAATTAATTTATTTTGTCTTCTTCACTATCAATCTCTTCTAATTTCTTATTTTCAGCTTCCAAAAGCTCAATAAGCCACGCGCTTAATTCCGCTATCTTATTAATTCTCCGCTTGAAACGTTCTTCTCCGGAAAAAGGAGTCTGAAGCCAAGTTTCTAAAATTTTCTTAGCCAGAGAGGGTTCAAGATAATTCGCACCCAAACATAAAACATTAGCATCCTCGTCATTCCGGCTGTCAAAGGCCTGATCAGCATTGCCAACCAAGGCCGATCTTATATTTGGAAAACGATTGGCAATCACGTCCATGCCGACTCCAGAGCCGCAAATTAAAATACCTCGGCTTCCTTCATAATCAACATTTACTTTCTCGGCCACTGCTCTCGCAAAATCAACAAAATCATCCTCTTCGTCATACTGATCGTTACCTAAATCAATTACGGTATAACCCGATTGTCTTAAAATTCCGGATAAATATTCTTTTAATTTAAATCCTCGATGATCCGCGCCAATATATATAACCATTTTTATTATTTTAAACCGAAATTATCCTTGAGCCAATCAAGGATATTTTGAACATCTTTTTTACGATCCAAAGAACTCAAAATTCCGATCATGATTTTTCTTGATTTGCCATCGTTATTTCTTAACTGCCAAATAGTCAAAATTGTCTGCCGAGCTGCGTCAGTTTCCCCGTTTTTGACACCGATTAAATTCGGTAAATCATAAAACTCGTTGTAGTTTTTTATATCTTTAAAAACATTTTCACCAAAAAACGGATAATTCTTGCCGCGGCTAATATCAAAAATAAAGCTTCTTTTTTCCAATATATACTTTGCGAGTTTCCCCAGGTCTTTAAGTGTGGAAATATTTTTCGCGCTCTCGCCACTCGAATCAACAAAATTTGTCTGCTTCATATCTAAAGAAGCTGTTTTTTCATTCATTTGACGCACAAAAAAATTATTGCCCAGAAAAGAAGAAAGAGCCGAAGCTGCACCATTAGAAGACTGCATAAGCAACGGATACAAAAGATCAAAAGCCCGATAACTCTTTCCGATTTCAAAAGAAAAACTCTGAATTTTTGCTAAAAGCATTTCCGGCGTCATTACAATCGAGCGTTCAAGATAAACAAGTTCACTCGCTACCACCGCGGTCATAAGCTTGGTTAAAGAAGCAATTGATAAAACTTCATCAGCATTTTTATTTAAAAGCACATTACCAGTTTCAAGATCTAAAACAAAAGCCGCTTCGCTGGAAATTCGAAGAACAGATAATTCATTTTTTAATGGTTTCAATTTCTCAAAAATAACCGGACGCACTTCTTGATCATAGACAATAACGGGCGTGTTGCGCCTCGTAAAATCATAAACTTCTTTCGCATCCTCCGTTGAAAGTCTTATACATCCACCTGAATATTCTTTTGAAACTAGTTTGCCATCAGAATATTGCGGCCAGCCATGAATAAAAAAATTACCGTAAAACTGAACGCTCCACGGCATCCAAACCTGGCCGATTGATGAAAAATGATTTACTTCTTTTCCAATAACACTGTAGCGCCCGGTCGGCGTCTCCCACCAACTGCCATCTTTTCCCTTGCTTAAAACTTTTATTTCTTTTTGTAACTTACCGTCAGCGTAAATTTCCAGTTTCATTTCGCCCAAATTAGCGGTAATAAAATCAGCATTGCTGTTTTTTAATTCTTCTTTTAAATCTTGGAAAACTTCCTCGCCAAAACCTTGAGAAGCTATTTTTAAATTAAACGAAGGCTCACCCTCATAAGCCGATTCGTAAACAACCGGCGGCAAATTCGGCCGGACTTTTAATTCTTGATAAGACTTAAATCCGTAAAAAAGCAAAAAACTCAAAGCAATAATAATTGCCATAAGCAATATGATTATTAAAAGATAATAACGCTTGGCGCGCATTATTTGATTGAAGCTGCGTATAAAATATGCCTTATAAGCGTAGCAACATATCCTGCTTCGTTATCGTACCAGGAAAGAATTTTTACCAAATCGCCGTCAACTACTTTAGTAAATGATAAATCAACCACCGCGCCATATGGTTCGCCGATAATATCGGAGGAAACTATTTGATCTTCAACCGTCTTCAAGACACCTTGCCAGCGCGGTTCTTTAGCGGCTTTTTTAAAAATTTCATTTATTTCCTCCACGGAAGTTTTTCTTTTTGCTAAAAAAGTAATATCAGCCAAAGATCCGGTTGCAACCGGCACGCGCATAGCAATACCGTCAAATTTTCCTTCAAGATCTTTAATCACTCGGGTTACCGCCACGGCCGCGCCCGTTGTCGAAAGAATAATGTTTTGGGCGCCGGCTCGTCCCCGCCTAAAATCACTCCCTTTGACCGAACTATCAACAATGGTTTGAGTATTAGTATAAGCATGAACCGTGCTTAAAATCGCTTTTTTAATTCCCGGATTTTCTGACATAACCTGAATTACCGGCGAAGCCGCATTAGTTGTGCAAGACCCATTTGAAGAAAGAATTGTGGTTTTTAAATCTTTCTCATTCAAACCCATTAAAACAGTTTTTCCTTCGCCATCCATATCTTTCGCAGGCGCAGTAATCACCACTCTTTTTGCGCCGGCTTCAAGATGAACTTTAGCTTTTTCAAAAGATTCAAAAGCGCCAGTTGACTCAACCGCAACATCAACGCCCATTTTCCCCCAAGGAAGCTTGGTTGCGTCTTTTTCCTGAAGAAAAATAATCTCTTTGCCGTCGACAATAAGCTTGCCCGAAGCGCTTTTTACATCGTGATCAAAACGGCCATAAACCGTATCGTATTTTAAGAGATATGCAAGATTTTCGACATCGCCCAAATCATTAATTGCAACAACCGTTAAATCTTTATTATCGAAAATTTGCCGGAATAATAATCGGCCAATCCGACCAAAACCATTAATTGCTATTTTTGTCATACCCAGTAGTAGAAACTCGATTAATTTTTACAGCAATTATTTGACCTTTGAT
>JASEHZ010000026.1 GCA_030018585.1 Patescibacteria group bacterium
GATTTATGGTTCCAAAAATTACTGCTTGGTCGCGAAAAATTATAAGCTGCCTTTCCGAAGAACGGTTATAAACCATAAGCATAGTTGAAAGCAACAAAGTAATGAATACAACAACCATTGTTTCGATTATGGTAAATCCCGACATTGACCGTCTTTTTGACATATTTCAATTATACAACAGATATTAAGAAATCGCTTTAATAAATCCCGTTAGAAGTAAGCCACCCCTAGCGGCTGCCGCCGTCCGCCATAGGCGGAGGACGGATTTCTAACGGGATAAAAAATCAAACCAAAAAATTAAACAAATTAAAGTAAGAAGAAATTAAAGTAAAACCGAGAAAAAAAGTAAGAATCATACCGACCACAAAAAACGGGGCAAAAGGCAATTTGTCACGCATATTTTTCCCCCTAAAAACAATAAGCCCCAACCCGACCAACCCGCCCAGAATAAAAGCAAGCATCACCGCGAGAATTATATCGGGCCAACCAAAAATCAAACCAACCGCAAAAGCAAGTTTTGCGTCTCCAAACCCCATTGCCCTACCCCGGCTTAAAATTGAAAGCGCGCTAAAAAGCAAACCTATAAACAAGGAACATAAAATTCTATTTAAAATAATATTATCGAAAAAAGAAAACATTAACGCGTAGTGCCCCAAAAAAGAACTGTCAAATCGCGGGAATAATCCTGATTCGGCTGTTAAAAAAATAGTAATAGCAATCCCTAAGATCGCTAAAAATAAATTTATTTCATCGGGAATAACATAATCCCTGAAATCAATTACGCTCATGGCTAAAAATAATAAGAAGACCGCAATCCAGCAAAAAACAAAAACATAATACCAAAAAGACAATTCAAGTGAAGAAAAAGACAAATTAGAAACCCAATAAAAACGATTTAAAAACAAAGGCACGGCAATAAAAATAACGCCGCTTAAAAATTCGACAATCGGATATTGCCAGGAAATTTGTTTTTTACAATATCGGCACCGGCCAAGCAAAAATAAAAAACTAAAAAGCGGAATAAGGTCAAACCAACATAGATTTTCCCTGCATTGCGGACAATGAGACCTGCCGTTTAAACGCTTAAAATTAAACAATTTCCCGCAAGGATCGTAACGAAAAATTAAAACATTTAAAAAACTTCCCAAAGCCATACCCAAACCAAAAAGAATGATCCAAAAAAAACTATTCATACCCAGTACTACAACTTCGACATATTACATCTTGTAATATTCTCGAAGTCTTTTAGCTAAGAACCGGCGACCTCCGGTCTTTTTGAAATAATGTTCTCTGCGCTTGGCATCATTAGTATTAGTACATCCTTCAAAATAAATTAGCTTGTATGGCATGTGTGGTTTGGTTAAAAAGTTTAATCCTTTATTATGCGCTTCTAGTCTTTCTTTCAAGTTATTAGTAAATCCTATGTATCTACTACTATCTTTGATGCTTTCCAAAACATAGACATAATAGAAGCGCATCATCGAAGTTGTAGTACTGGGCATAAAAAGATTTTACCACAGCTTAAAAATAACCAAAAACCCCGTCCCGACTTAAGTCAGGACGGGGTTTCATAACAAGCTTAATTATTAATTAACTAACTAAAGCGTACAACGATCTCCGGACGTTGGTTCGGTCGTCGTATAAGAGACTCGTCCGCTGCTATCGGCGCAAAAATAATTTGTTACCGGGCTTTCGTCTGTACTAAGTTTTATATTAAGCTTAGAATAAGTCAAAAAACCTCTGCCGCTCATGGTTTTTCGAATATAAAGATCACCGCCTAAAGCATAAATATCTTTTACTAAAACTTTCAAATCGGAATTATCGACTGTACTACCGTCGCCACCAGAAACTTCTGGAATCAAACTATAATTACCATTATTGCCAATACTTTCCAGTATTGCCCGCACTTGGTTTATTTCTTGAATAATTCGCGCGTCTTTGGCTTTATCACGCGCCGGGCCTAAAGCTGTAAGCAAAACCGAAGAGAGCACGCCAATAATCGCAACTACCACAAGCATTTCAATCAAAGTAAAACCTCGCTTACTGATAATAAACGTGATTTTTTGATTTTTATTAATTTTAAACATAATTAATGCTCTTTTCACCACTACTGGCAATCAGGAACATTGCCCGATGGATTAGCCGCCGCCCCCTGAAAAGTCGCTGCGTCGCTATTAGCACAAAAATAACCTCCGAGATTTAATGGTGACCAAACTCTATAAACATTCGTACCGCCGCCTTCCCATGTCAAATTCCCACCATTATTGGTAACGTCTGTTTGGGCTGCCACAAGACTAGCATTGGCATCATCAATATTATAGATCTGGTCAGTAGGATTATACATTGTTTCGATAATAGCCCTTGTCTGATTTACGCTCGAAATAATTCTTGCGTCACGCGCTTTATTTCTTGAAGGACCAACTGCGGTTAAAACCAAAGCCGCCAAAATACCGATTACGCCAATCACAACCATCATCTCAATAAGAGTAAAGCCTTTTTTATTTTTAAACATGATAATTTTTATTTTTTAACACTTTCGACCTTTTTGGATCTTTTTTCTATTATAGCATATCCACCCCTTTTATTAATTTGAATAATTGGTTACTAGCAAATTTCACATGATTTAGTTGTCTCTAAAATATGACTAAATAGCTTGAGCTATATTGTAAAGCGGCAGCAGAATTGAAGCAAAAAGCAAAGCCACCATTATACCAATCACCACAAGAAGTATTGGCTGAATCAATTCCACTAAATTGGACACTAAATTTTCCACTTCCCGACGGTAAAAATCACTGACTTTGGCAAGTAAATTATCAAGCCGACCAGTTGATTCGCCAACCGCAATGAGCTGATAAACTAGAGGCGGAAAATAAGGCGTATTTTTCAAAGCTTGCGAAAGCAATTGCCCTTTTCTTATATTTTGGGCGGCTTCATGAAGAATATCACGGTAAACATAATTGCCGATGGTATGCGACGAAATTTCAATAGCTTGAGGGATAGTAAGCCCTCCTTGAATTAGGACTCTCGCTGATTCGGCAAACCTTGAAATATACAATTGCTTGAAAAGTTTGCCGATTATGGGCACTCGAAGACTTAATTCATTGAACACTGCCTTTCCTTCTTCGGTTTGACGATAATTAATAAGAGAAAAAATAATAATCGTAAAAATAATTCCAATCGCCCACCACCACTTTAAAATAAAAGTGCCTGAACCCATAAGCAATCTTGTAAAAAACGGAACTTCAATTTTCGCTTCCGTAAAAATCGGAGTAATTTGAGGCAAAACCAATGTCACCATAACAACAACCGCAGCAATAAAAAGCCCGACAACAAAACCGGGATAGATCAGGGCATTTCTCACTTTACCCATAAGGATCGCTTGTTTTTCTAAAAAATCAGCTAAATATTCCAAAACTTCGGCAAGCCGGCCGGTCACTTCCGCAGCTTTAACCATATTCACATAAAAATCTGAAAAAACTCCAGGATGGCGGCTTAGGGCCTGAGAAAGAGAAAAACCAGCTTCAACATCCGCCACAATCTCATAAATAACGTCCTTTAAAACGGGTTTAGCTGTTTGAGCATACAAATTTCGCAAACTGTCGCCAATCGGCACCTGTGACGCAAGCAAAGTCGCAAACTGCCTGGTAAAAATCATAAGGTCAACTGATTTTACTCTCTCGAAAAAATCTAAAACGCGATTATACCAACTACCCTCTTTGGCCGGCTCAATACTTAAAATAAAAAGATCGTGACCAGTCAAAATGCTAACCGCCACTTCTTTAGTAGCTGCCTCAACGTTACCAACTTGAAGCTCGCCATTTTTTGTTCTTGCTGTGTAATTAAACTTCATGTTCTTTCAAGTAAAATTCTCAACTCTGCCGGATTTAATGAAAAACTCTCGGCTTGTTCAAGAGAAATTTCTTTTCGTTTTACAAGACTTACCAAAGAACGATTCAAAGACATCATGCCCTCCTGAACGCTTGTTTCAATAACGAGATCAATTTGGTAAATTTTATGCTCGCGAATCAAATTACGCACCGCAGAATTGGTAAGCATAATTTCAGTAGCCGGGATTCGGCCACCGCCCAGCTTCGGCACCAAACGTTCTGAAACAATAGCGACTAATGTTGAAGCAAGTTGTGAAACTACTTGTCCTTGCTGTTCCGGCGGAAAACTGTCAATAATCCGATCTATGGTTTGAGATGCTGAATTAGTATGCAATGTCGAAAAAACCAAATGACCGGTTTCTGCCGCAGTCATAGCAGTCGCAATTGTTTCAGGATCTCGCATTTCACCGATCATAATCACGTCCGGATCTTGCCTTAAAATAGCGCGCAGAGCTTCATGAAAAGAAGTGGTATCCTGCCCAACCTCACGCTGGGAAATAATGGAACGATCTTGAGCAAAAAGATATTCAATCGGATCTTCGATAGTAATAATATGATCGGTCCTTTTATGATTTATCTCGTCAATAATCGCCGCAAGCGTTGTTGATTTGCCGTGACCGGCCGGCCCGACCACTAACACAAAACCCTGATGAAGTTTTGTAAAATCATGCATAATCGGCGGCAAATTCAATTCTTCCAAAGTTCTGATTTGAGCAGGAATCAATCGAAGCGCTGCCGCCATAAAGCCGCGTTGAAAATAAACATTAACGCGAAAACGGGCACGGTCTTCAAAATTATAAGAAAAGTCGATTTGTTTTAATTTATAAAGCCTGTCTTTTTGTTCATCGGTAAGAAGCGCTAAAATTAAGCCTTCAGCATCCTCCTTGCTCAAAATTTGCTCTTTCACTAATGGCACCAAAACGCTATCAATTCTAATTGACGGCCTTCGACCAACGCCAAGATGCAAATCAGAAGCACTTTGCCTCGCAGTTACGAGCAAAAGTTCATTCAGCTTTTGTTTATAATCCATCATATCTTATGTTGTTTCTTTTATGACTTCCTCAATAGAAATAATACCATCTAATGCCTTGATGACGCCATCGGCTCTTAAAACAACTATGCCTTGACGTTTCGCTTCATCAAAAAGCTTACCTTCCGTAAACGAACCTCCAATCAAATCACCCAATTCTCTTGTCATTTTAAACATTTCAAACAAAGCCACTCGGCCCGCCGTACCTTTGCCGCTACAAACTTTACAATCATTTTTGGGTTCTGCTCGATAAAGTTTGAACGGGGCTTTATATTTAATCGTTCCCCGCACTTCAGAAGGCATGGAAGAAATGGTTTGCTCTATAATTTCTTCAATTTCAGCCGGCGCTTTATATTCAACTTTACACTCGGGACATAATTTAAGCACCAATCTTTGAGCAATCATTAAATTTAGAGAAGAAGAAAGTAAAAACGGCGGCACGCCCAAATCAATCAAGCGCGGAATAACGCCAATCGAATTATTCGTGTGAATCGTCGAAAGAACAACATGTCCCGTTAAAGCGGCATTAATCGCGAGACCGGCTGTTTCCGAATCACGAATCTCACCAACCATTATAATATCCGGATCCTGACGCAAAATCTGTCTAAGACCAGAAGCAAAAGTATAACCAATTTCAGACCGGACATGAGATTGATTAACTCCGTCAATAAAATACTCAACCGGATCTTCAAGACTGACAACATTAACACTCTCTTTATTAAGCTTTTGCATAATGGCATAAAGCGTTGTTGTTTTGCCAGAACCAGTAGGGCCGGAAAGCAAAATCATGCCATAAGGTTTTTTTATCGCGGCCTCCAAAATATTGCTGTTATAATCAATAAGTCCGATATTATCAAAGCCCTTAAGGCCTGAGGTTGGATCAAGAACGCGAATTGCTACTTTTTCTCCTGACGGAGTAGGAAAAGTGGCAACGCGATAATCTATATCTCGACCAAAAAGAATTGTTCTAAAACGGCCGTCTTGCGGAATACGGATTTCATCAAGTTTTAAACGGGCTAAAACCTTTACTCGGGAAACGACCGGTTGAGCCAAACTAATCGGCAAAGAAACCATTTCTTTAAGCTCGCCGTCAATTCTAAATCTTATCCTTATCCGCGAACGCTGAGGTTCAATATGAATATCAGAAGCCCCCATTTCAACTGCCTGGCTTAAAGTTGAAGCAACAATCTTAATAATGGGCGCATCGGTTATGCTGCCCCCCTCTTCTAATGAAACGGCTTTTTCTTCGTCTGGCAAATTACTGATTTCCTGTAAAGCGGCTTCAACTTCAGATTTATAGGGCGCGTAGCGACGCCAAACCGCATTAAAATCAGAAGGAGTTATAAGATAAACACCCAAACTTATGCCTTGCTGCTTGGCAATAAACTTTAAAGCTTCCTGTGCCCGCACATCGTCGGGCCGAAGCATTCCAACAATTAAAAGATTTTTGCTCTTATCAAAAACCAGGGGAATCACCCGATAAGTAGTTGAAGTTTGCCGAGGAATTAATTTCAAAATATCGGGTGAAATTGAATCAATATCAACTTTTTTATAGGGGGCGTTGGTAAGCTCACTTTTAATACGAGCAACCGCAACCTCATCCAAAATTCGACGCTCATAAAGCAATTCCTCAGCTGACTTTTTAGCTAAATCAGCGTCGCTTAAAATTCTTTTTGCCTGGTTTTCGTCAATTAACTTTCTCTTTACTAGTTCTTTTAATAAATCTTGATCAAGCATGATATTTTTGTCTAAAATTTCAACTCGCCAATCGGCGAAGCAGAAAATTTATATTAAGCCCTTAAAACGGTTTAAAGGGATTTTCTCTTCCGGCTGCGGGCGTAATAATATCTTCCGCATATTGTCTAAAAAGTTTATTTAATTTTTCGATAAAAGGAGAAGGATCGAAAGTAATACCAACTAACGGCTCGTTAGCTTTTAGTTCTGGCGGAACAGCGATATTTTCCAATGCTTGAGGTTTTTTAAAAAAAACATAATAACTGCCGGCAAAAAGAACTACCACAACAATAATTGCTGTAAGTATTCCTACCCAATTAACCGGCGGCTTGTCTTCTTCTACTAAAATAGCCATAAAAAATTTATAATGCTTGGTAATACATTTCGACCGAAATGCTTAAAGTATCGCTCGGAGCAACAACACGACTCCCCGGCTCGGGAATGCCCGGCTTAAATGCAAATGTTTTCACATTGGCGACTCTAACACTAGTTTCTAAAAGCCGCAAAAGGTTTTTTAATGTTTCATAAGAACCGCTCGCGCCGATCATGATATCCAAAATGCCCATTTTTTTCGCAAAAGATTTGGCATCCAACCTTGGCACGCTAACTTTAAAACTCAAAGAAGAAATTTTAACTCCGCTCAGCCTGCTTATTGCTTCAATTTGCCTTAGGGCGCCGATAGTATTTTCACCGGCCGGCACGGCCAAAGAAACAGATCGCTGAAGCTCGGATACTCCTTTGTATTTCGCGATTAACTCACTTACCTGATTTACGGCGTTTTTCTGGTTATTATAAAGGATTGTTTTAGAAGCAATTTCAACGCGTTTGTCATCGATTGTTTCCATTTCGCTGCGAATAAGCGTTGAATAAACAACAACCGCCCCAATCAAAAAAACTATTGAAAGGCCAATGCTTAAAATTCTTTTTGTTGAAATTCTGATCATTTTTTTAAAGTAGAGGTTTTTTAATAAACTCCCGCTTAAAATCCAAAAAAAGAGAAAAGGTTACTCCTTCTTTTTGAACATTAACCTGATCCAGAAACACGCGTTCAACCTCTGAAGCTTTTTCAAGCAAAGCCATTTGTTGAGCCACGCTTTCAAAATCTTTACCAAAACCGTTTAATTTTAAACTTAAACTGCTAACCGACATTTCCGCTGAAGTAAAATAAATTGAACCGATCGTATTTTTTTCCAAAAATTTGAAAATATTTGATCCATAAGGATGATTATCAAGAACGGTTTTTAAATTAATGATCTGAGAATAAAACCGAATAAATTCTTCACGATCCGCTGGCGGCACTTTATCAGAAAGAGTCTTAATATCTTTGTCTAAATTCTTAGAAGCTGTATCAAGATAGGCGCCATAACCAAAACGCAAACCAAAATAAATAAAAAGCGAAAGGGCAAAAACTATAATAGTAAAAATAAGCAAACGCCACGGCCAACCAATCGGCATTTGTTCAACAACTAACTCTTCCTGACTGCCGCTTATTTGTTGTCCTTTATTATTTTTATCTTCTTGGATATCCATTTTTGATATTAAATATAAAACCGTAAGGCCAAACCAACAGCCAAAGCAAATTCGTTATTCAACAAACGCATTGCCGGTTCAAGCTCATTTTTATACCTGACAACAGCAAAAGGTCTCGGCCTGACGAACTTTAATTTTACTCGGCTAGTTATAAAATTTTCGATACCCGGCAGATTAGCGCTTCCGCCCACCAAAATAATCTCTTCTACTGGCCGATTATGCGAACGCTCATAAAGCCTTCTTACACGTTCGCTTTCCTGAATTATAACATCCAAAAATGGCAGAAGCGATGTTGATAACTCAAATTCGCCGCCAAAACCCAAAAGTCCACGCCGGCATTTCAATTCTTCCGCGCGCCAAGGACTAATATCCAAACCTCTGGCCAAAGCTTGAGTAAGCGAAGCGCCACCATAATCAGTTTGACCAGCATATAAAACCGCGCCTCCCTCTACAACAGAAATGCCGGTTGATTCGCCGCCAATATCAATAACCATAGTCGGGGCCATGGTTCTTTTGGTAAGCGAACGCGCAAGAGCCTGACTCTCAACCTCCAAAGAAGTTAAATGAAGCCCTAAGCTTTTAAAAATTATTTTATATTTCCTGATAAGTTCGTTTGGGATAGCCGTCATAAGAATTTTTTGATACCGCCCGCCTTGAGGGTTATCAAATTCGCCCAATTTGTTCCACTCAAAAGAAACTTGAGAAAGAGGAAGCGGAATATAACGGCGCGCCTGAAAAACAATTGACTTGGCAGTTTCCTCCGGCGAAAGAACCGGCATTTCAATTGGCACAACAAAAGCAGAAAAAAGCGGAATATTAGCTACCACGGTTCTAGCCGCCGAACCAATTTCATTTAAGAGAGAGTAAAGAATTCTAATTACATCGTTTTCCACTAACTTTAATGAGCTTGTTTGGATTGCTTCGTTAGACCGTTCAAGATAACCTTTTGAATTAAGCATGCCGTAATTATCAAGAAAAACTTCATTATTCCTTCGCGCCAGCTCAACAATTTTTACAGCGACTGTGCCGATATCCACGCCCAAAACATTTTTTGAGCTTACAAAATTAGTTATATCTTTAAAAAAATCCGTTATGCCGGAAAAATTAAACATTGTTTGACTTAATTTTAACACAAAAAACATTGTTTTGCTTTTTATTCTGTATTAATCTGAAAAAATGAAAGATAAATTTAAAAAACTGGCCGGTTTTGTCTTTAACATGATTTTTCCGTCCCAATGCGTAAATTGTCAAAAGAAAATTAATAAATTGGATTCAATAAACTCCTCGGTTTGTTTGGATTGCTTTAATACGATTGAAATAACAAATTGTTTTTACTACCCTCTTTGCAAAAAAAGGCTTTATAAGCCGGAAGCGTTGTGCCACAAAGAAGCGAAATTTATTCTTGCCGCCGCAACATTTTATGAAAACCAAACAATCCAAAATCTTATTCGCGCCTTAAAATACAATAATGTAAAAAGCACCGCCGAATCGCTGACGTTAATTTTAAAAAAATACATTGAAAATGTTTTTTTAAACCGAGGTGGGGAATCTTTGATAAATTTTGAAAATTACATTACTATTCCAATACCGCTTTCTCCCAAAAAACAAAGAGAACGCGGTTTTAACCAAATAACGCTGGTTTATAAAACCCTGAACCAGATAATGGGCGAAAAACTTCCGTTATTGCAAGAAAATATTTTATCAAGAATTAAAAACACCCGCTCTCAAACTAAATGTTTAAACTATGACGAACGTGTAAAAAATATCAGCGGCGCATTCTTTGTTAAAAATCCCGAAGCCGTTAAAAACAAAAATATTTTGCTTATTGACGATATTTTTACTTCCGGCGCAACTTTAAACGAAGCGGTAAAAACTCTAAAAAACGCCCAAGCCAAAAAAATTATTAGCCTTGTTATTGCCCGCGCATAATCTTACAAGAATCTTACGAGGTTCAACCTCATAAATTTAAATTTTTTCGAACGATCTTACGAGGTTGAATCTCGTAAATTTGTTGTAAACCACCTCACAAACCCCATCCACTCACAAAACCCACGTACGTGGG
>JASEHZ010000003.1 GCA_030018585.1 Patescibacteria group bacterium
GAAATCACCTATCGATATGATTTGAGTGGATACAAGCTATTGAACTTTATTCGGAGTCCTCAATTCTATAACATATGTTACAGAATTGAGGAATCACAAAAAATCAAGGAAAACCAAGCATTTCCAGGTTTTAGCAGGTTCTAGACCTTAAAAGTATTAAAACAATTTAACCACGTCTTTCACGGTCACCACTATCATAAGCAAAACAAGGAGAGCAAAGCCGAATGCATTTATACCAATTTGGATTTTCTTTGAAATCGGCCCTCCTTTTATTTTTTCCAAAACAAGCATCAAAAATCTACCGCCATCAAGCGCCGGAAAAGGTATTAAATTTAAAACCGCCAAATTTAAAGAAATCAATGCCATAAGCTGAAATAAATAAACAAGCCCCAAAGAACCAGCTTGAATTGCAATTGTGACAATACCTACCGGCCCGCTTACGCTTTCAACTATTTTTGGCGTTATAAAAATTTTTGAAAAAAATTGGGCAAAACCGACGGTAATAAGTTTCAACGTATTTATTGTTGCTTTTGTTCCTTCAACAACTCCGCTAAAAAAAGAATTTGGCGGAAAACCGATTTCCGAAAGGCCAATCCCCAACGACCCCTGCCCCGCCGGCGGATTTATTCTTCCTTTGATTTTAATATCCATTAAATTTTCTCCTCGCTTTAAATTAAGATTTATTTCTTGCCCTTCTTGTTCTTTCACAAAAGCAATAAAATCATTACTTTTAATTGGCGCGGATAAAACGCGATCACTGAAACTTGCTTTTATAACCACGTCGCCGCTTTTAACGCCGCTTACATAAGCCGGCGAATCAGAAACAACATCCGTAATCATAAGATATTCCGGCGCACCAACAATAAAAACGCCACAGAGCACTACCCAGCCAAGCATAATATTCATTGCCACACCAGCTAAAATAATCGCTGATCTTTTCCAAATTAATTGATTAGCAAAATTCCTTTCGTCTTTTGGCACTCCATCCTTTTCTGATGATGAATCGTTTTCTCCAAAAATTTTTACAAAACCGCCAAAGGGCAAAAAATTGATACTGTAGCGAGTTTCGCCTTTTCCCCAAGACCATACCCGAGGCGGAAAACCAATGCCAAATTCCTCAACTTTAACCCTAAAAAACTTGGCTATTAAAAAATGGCCAAGTTCGTGAATAAAAATCAAAACTGACAAACTAACAATAACGAGGAAAATAATCATAGATTAAAGATCTATTTCTTTTGTTTTTGCCTCAATGACTTTTTCTATATCTTGATTTACTTTGTCGGTTTGTTTTTGAATTTCTTCTTTTAATTTGAATTTCTGATCCTCGTTTAATTCGCTGTCATCAAACGCTTTTTGCACTTTTTTATTAATCTCATCTCTCAAATGGCGGATTTTTATCCGGCGATCTTCCGCTACTCTCTTAACATGCTTTTTTAATTCTTCCCTTCGTTCAAGGCTTAATTCCGGAAGATAAATCCTAATAACATTGCCTTCGGTATTGGCTGTAAGCCCCAAAGATGAAGTTTCAATTGCTTTAACCACACTTCCCACTACGCCCTTGTCCCAAACCTGAATATGAATTTCCCGAGGCGGCGTAATTCCCACCGTGCCCAATTGTTTCAAAGGCAAAAATTGGCCGTAATAATCAACCTTAAGATCTTCAACGAGCGCCGTTGCCGGCCGGTTCGTGCGAATTCCGTTCATTTCCTTTTTTAAGGCTTCAACAATGTGCCCCGACTGATTTTTAAATTCTTCCAATAAATTTTGTGCTGACATTATTTTCTTTGAAGTTTATAATCTATGACCTTTTTTTGGATATTATTATTTAAATTATACCTTTTTAAAAAATTTTCGCGCTCTAAAAGCCATTTAAGTAGACTTGAGTTTTTTTTAAGATTTTCGTTGCGTAAATCAATAATAGCTCCCTCCAGATTTTTTTCTAAACTATCTTCTTGTTTTTTGGTCTTTTTTTCCTCGATTAGATCCAATGCCCGACCGATTCTTCCAAACGATTCTAAAGCTACACTTTTCGCTTTTTCTGAAGCCACAGCAAAATTCTCAATTAAAATCTTTTTAATTCGTTCTTTTGACAATCTCGTAAAATAGATTTTTGCTAAACGGGATAAAAGCGGCGGAAACAAAACCTGGTGGTCATAAGCAATAAATATTATCAAACCGTGTTTAGGCGGTTCTTCAACGATTTTTAACATACTGCTCTGCGCCTCATCAGTAAGTAATTCCGCTTGATCAACAATTACTGTTCTTCTTGAAGATTTAAGCGGTGTTTGCCATAAAAAATTTCTTATTTTTCTTGCTTCATCAACGCTGATTATTCCCCGTTCATTAGGACCAAGAATTATGCTATCAATCAAAGGTTCTTCGAGAATCTCAAATTTTTTATACTCTAAATAATACGTTAAACTTTGAGCAAAGTTACATTTGCCGATTTGCGCATCGCCATAAAAAAGATAAGCGTGACCCAAAGCCCCGCCATCCACTAAATTTTTAAAAGCTTTTACTTTGTCTTCATGACCGAAAAACATATCCAATTATATTATATATGAACGAGAAAAAGTTTTTGGATTACCGTTTATTTAAAAGTGTTCGTTTATAAACATCTAAATGCCCCAAGATCGTTGCCGTGCCTTTAGCCACGCACAAAATCGGCTCTTCAGCAACGTAAGCTGAAACGCCCAAAGACCGCTTGAAAAATTCTTCAATATCTCTAAGCTGCGCGCTGCCACCCGAAAGAATAATGCCCTTTTCCATAATGTCAGCCGCGAGCTCCGGCGGCGTCACGTTGAAAACCGCTTGCACCGAACTCATAATATCAACCAAATGCGGATTAATTGCTTCTGCCACTTCATTGGAATTTATCACCAAATCGCGCGGCAAACCTGAAGAAAGATCGCGGCCGCGAATTTTAATTTCCAATTTATTGCGATTAGGCAAAACGGTACCGACGGCAATTTTTATATTTTCCGCAGTAGTTTCCCCAATCGCCAAACCGTATTTTTTACGAATAAAATCGCTGATTGACTGGTCAAAACGATTCCCCGCTACTCTCAAACTTGACCATGCCACAATGCCGCCCAATGAAATAACCGCCACCTCAGTTGTCCCGCCGCCCAAATTTACAACCATATTGCCTTCAGCCGAATGAATGGGAATGCCCGCGCCAAGCGAAGCCAGGAGCGGTTCCTTAACTAAATAAACTTCTTTGGCGCCGGCTTCGCGAGCCGCGTTCATTACTGCCCGATATTCGGTTGAAGTAATGCCGGCCGGCACAGAAATCACCACTTCCGGCCGGAAAATATTAAAAGGCCCGATGCTTTTAGAAATAAAATATCTAAGCATTGCCTCGGTAATATAATACTCGGCAATCACTCCGTCTTTAAGAGGACGATAAGTCACAATATCATCCGGCGTCCGGCCAACCATTTCTTTTGCTTCAGCGCCAACCGCTAAAACCGTATTATCGGGCTTTCTTAAAGCCACGGCCGTTGGTTCATTTATCACAATGCCTTTGTCTGGCAAAAAAACTATAGTGTTCGTCGTGCCAAGATCAATGCCAATTTTTCTAATAAACATAAATATGGTAATACTTTACTACGCCCAAATACTAAATTCAACCCTTCAAAAAAAGAGTTATTCCAATTTCCCTAAAAACACTTTTTCTAATACATCGCTACCCAAAATTGATTCGGGCGCGCCTTCAATTGCTACCCTACCCTTGTCCAAAATATAAGCCCTACGAACAATACTTAATACTGACTTAATATTATGTTCAACAATCATAATCGCGGTTTTATGACGCTCATTTATTTCTTTGATTTTTTGAAAAACTTCCTTAACTATTTTTGGCGCAAGACCAAGCGATGGCTCATCTAATAACAAAACTTTCGGATCAACGATTAATCCACGCGCCAAGGCAAGCATTTGCTGTCCTCCGCCTGAAAGCATGCTCGATTTTGTTTTTAATTTATGTTTTAACAGCGGAAAAGTTTCCAATACTTCGCTAATTCTCCTTTTTACTTCCTTTTTATCCCTCACAATATAACCGCCCATTTCAAGATTCTCTAAAACAGTTAAACTGGAAAATATTTGCCGCCCTTGAGGCACAAATGAAATTCCCAAGCCGATTACTTCGTAAGTGACTGGTTTAATTCGCTTTTCATGCCATAAAACTTCTCCAGAATGAATCGGCGTTAAACCAAAAATAGTTTTTAAAACCGTTGATTTGCCGGCGCCGTTCGGCCCCATCAAAGCCACAATTTCGCCTTCGTCCAATTTAATTTGAACGCCGTCCAAGGCGCGAACGCCGCCATAATAAACCGCGATATTTTTAAGTTCTAATAATGTCTCCGACATAAAGTTAAAAAGTTATAAAGTTTAAAGTTCTTAAAGTTTCTTAATAAAACCCGACAATAATCTCGCAGTTTCAAGAGCTAAATTACAACATTGCCCGAAATCTTTCTCGCCAATATACTTCAATTCAAGTGCTATATAAAGCATCGATCTTACTTCTCCGCAAGAACCTTTTGCGATATACAAAAATTGTTTTAATTCCTTATTACTCCTTCTTTCAAATCCTTCCGCAATATTATTAGTTATGCTAATCACCGCTCTTTGGATCTGGTCTCGAAAACTAAAATCGCGATTATCTTTCAAGATCTTATATATCAACAGAGAAAGTTCTTTGCCTTTTTGCCAAGAAATAAGTTGTTCAAACTTTTCTATTTTCATATCTTTACAACTTTTTACTTTACAAACTTTATAACTTTCTAAACTTGATTAGCTTGATAACTTTACACCTTTGTCTCTACTCCCCAAGATATGCTTCAACTACCTCCTTTTTCTTGAGCACTTCTTCTGGTTTGCCTTCAGCTAATAATTTGCCGCTATCCAAAACAAAAACATGATCGCAAAGCTCACGGATTAAATTCATATCATGCTCAATTAAAATCACGGTTTTGCCTTGAACACGCAATTCATTTACAATCGCTGCTATGATTTTTGCCATTTCCCGGAAAATCCCGGCAAACGGTTCATCAAAAAGATAAATTTCCGCATTCATGGCCAGCGCCCGGGCAATTTCCAAGAGTTTCCGCTGGCCATAAGAAAGGTTTTTAGCAAGTTCGTGACGCTTTTCCCACAAGTTCACACGACGCAAAATTTCCTCGGCCCTTTTCAAATGAAAATCACTATGTTTTTCAAATAAAGAACCAAACACATTTCTTTCGGTCAAAACAATCAGGATATTGTCCAAAACCAGCATTTGATTAAAAAGCCGAACATCTTGAAAAGTCCGGGTTATGCCGTAAGAAGAAACCTCGTAAGATTTTACTTTTGAAAGCCACACGCCGTCAAAAGAAACCTTTCCATCATCAATTGGCAAGATACCACTTAACGCGTTAATGAGCGTTGTTTTGCCAGAACCATTAGGCCCCACAATGCCAGTCACCTTCCCTTTCTCAATCGTAATTGATAAGCCGTCAACCGCATACACTCCGCCAAAGTGCTTTACTAAACCCCGTACAACAATTGCAATTGGTTTAATATAATTTGATTCAGTTTGATTTTCCATAAATAACTATTTTGTAAAACGATTTATTACAGTAATTGTCGTACGGGGTAAATTTTTTGTTTCTAATACTTGAGTCAAAATAAAATGTTATTCATACTTCACAAACTGACCATTTTTTACGGTTTTTACCACAATAGGAATTACTGGATCGCCATTTGAATCAAATTTTATTAAACCGGATACACCATCATAACTCGTTGCATATAATGCTGTTTTAATACAATCGGTATTAACGCCACATTCTTTTAGAGCGTCGGCGATAATGTAAACCGCATCATACATCAAAGGTGCAAAACCACCAGTTTCAACATTAAATTTATCTTTATAAGCCTTCATATAAGCTATTGTCTTAGGATTGCTAGTTTGCGCCAGAAAATGATAAGGATAAATAACCCTCTCGGCTAACCCCCTTAAATCTTCAACTAATTTCTGATTTTCAAATGGCGGACCAGCCAAAAATTTAGTTTTCAAACCCAATTCACTCGCCTGCTTGATAACCATTGATTGTTCTTGATAACCACCGATAAAAAGAGCATCTGGATTTTTTGCTTTTATTTTTGTAAGCTGACTTCTAAAATCCTGATCACCCTGCGCGTAGCTTTCCTCGGTAATAATTCTACCGCCTAATTTCTCTGCCTCACTTTTTACGGTATCTCTTAAAGCAATGCCGAATTCGTTATTTATATAAATTGTCGCAATGTTTTTAAGCTTAAGTTCTCTGATTACAACTTTCATAAGTTCAGCAGAATAATAAGAAGCTGATGGCTGTATTCTAAAAATGTAATCACCGGCACTGCTTATTGCCGGCGCAATGGCCTCTGCCATAACAATAACTTTTGCTTTCTCGGCGATTGGCGCATTTGCTAAAACAACACCCGAGACCCAAGAACCCAACACAATTGATACTTTATTAACGTCAACTAATTTTTGCATAACGCTGGCACCGATTTTTGCATCCGCCTGATCATCTTCATATACAACTTCTAAATTCTTACCATTAATACCCCCCCCCCCCGCACTATTTACTTCTCCACGAGCAAGCTCAATAGCATTTTGTATTTCCTTGCCATAAAATTCATTCTTGCCACTTAACGGTAAAACTGCACCAATCTTGATAGTTTCATTCGAAACCGGTTTATTGCCCACGAAATATACAATCACAACGACTACAATAATACCTACCACCCACCACCATATATTTTTTGATTTATTAGTTTCCATGATTTTTCTTTTTATTCATTTTTCCCAGTAGTAGAAACTCGATTAATTTTTATTTAATGAAATTCGACTTGTTTTATAACTCTTGTATTTTATGCCCATTTTCGTGATTTCTCGAAAAATCTTTTATTCGCCTGTAGCGAAACAATCGAGTTTTCACTACTGGGTTTTTGACCTTTTTCTGCTTCTGCTATTTCCGCCGACTAAACGGAACGCATGTTTTTTACCCCCACACCATAAGATAAATTATAACTTATACTCTCCCATTAATCCTTGCGGACGGTAAACCCCCACACCAAATTTATTTTAAACTCTCCACTAATCTCTTTTTGAGTTGTGTAAAGGCTCGACTTCGAAGTTTTGGGCTTGATTCTCTGCGTCGAGCGTCCGACTCCGCTTTGTACGCCTCGAAACACAACAACTCAAAGGGACAACGAGTTTTTGTGGAAAATATTTTTCCACTATTATGCTCTTGAAGTCGTCGTCTCAAATCATTAATCGAACCAATATAAAATTTATCGTCTTTCAAGTTTTTTAAAATATAGACGTAGAACATAATTTGGTGTGGGGGTAAAGCATCATAATTTATATTCCCCGATCAGACCCTGAGGTCTATATAACATTAACAGCATCAATATAATCCCGTAAATCACCTGACGCATTTGAGCTGCAATTTCATTAGGCATGCCCACAAAGCGCAAAATTTCCGGAATTAAAACCAAAAATATCGCGCCCAAAATTGAACCGCGCAAATTCGCAAGCCCGCCCAAAATAATTATTGCCAAAATAAAAATTGATTCGTTTAAAGTAAAAGTTGACGGGTCAATAAAAGAAATATAAGCCGCGAACAAAGAACCAGCCACAGCTGCTATAGCTCCGCCAATAACAAAAATAGAAAGCTTATAATGATGGGTATTATAACCGAAAACCTGCAATGCTTTTTCGTCTTCCCGAATACCTTTTAAAACTCTGCCGAAAGAAGAATCAACAACAAAACAAGATATAAAATAAACAAGGACTGCAAATAAAACAACCAACATTAAAAATATCAGATTCTCGGAAAAATTAATGCTAAAAATGTTTGGCCTTGGAATTCCTGGAATACCAAGCGGCCCGCGAGTTAAATCCTGCCAATTCAAAAAAATACTGAAAATAATCACATTAAAACCGAAAGAACCTAAAGCATAATAATCATCTTTAAACCGGTTTAAAATCATACCCACTGCAAGCGCAATAATACTGGAAACAATAACTCCTATCAATATAGAAACAAAAAAACTCACTCCAAGTTTTGTGGCAAGAATTGCTGTAGCATAAACGCCAATGCCGTAAAAAGCCGCGTGAGTAACAGATAAAAGCCCCGTATAACCCACAACCAAATTCAAGCTCAAACTTAAAATCACATAAATCGCTATAAGGATTGCTAAATGTATTAGATATTCCATCCCGTACGAAACAGGAAACGCTTTAAACGAGATTTAATAAAACGTTTTCCTCCTCCTGATTTTAAATATAACTCTCTCGACCTTGCATCGTCTTGATCAATACAAGCCTCATAATAAATTAATTTGAACGGACCTCGTCCTTTTGTATAAGTTGACTTGCCATCATTATGTTCTTTAAAACGCTTCCGTAGATCATTTGTATACCCAGTATATAATTTACCATTTTTTAAACTCTTCAAGATATAAACGTAAAACATGTCTGATTTGTTTCGTACGGGATCCATATTATTTATTGATTAACCCGCGAGGACGGAAAATCAGAAAAATTATCAAAAGCGCAAAAGCAATCGCGTCTTTCCACTCGCCGGAAATCTGCCAAATACCGAAATTTTCCACAAAGCCCAAGAAAAACGCTCCAAGGACACCACCATAAACGCTGCCAATGCCGCCGATAATTGACGCAATCACGCCCTTTAAAAGCAAGCTCATACCCATAGTCGGCTCAATACCCGTATCAAAACCAACCAAAATACCGGCAAGTCCGGCAATCGCCGAACCAATAAAAAATACCCGGCCAATAATTCGGTTGGTATTAATGCCAACAATTTTTGCCACTTCTTCGTTATCGCTTGTTGCCACAATCGCTTTACCGAAAGAAGTTTTTTTAAACATAATTAAGAGTCCAGCCATAATAACAATGCCGCACAAGAAAATAATTAACTGGGTTTGGGTAATGATACCGCCAAAAATTTCATAAGTTTTTTCAAAACCAATGTTCCGCGAAAGCGTTTGAAATTGGCTCGAAAATAGAATCGCAATGATCGCCTGAATCACAGTAAAAGCTCCAAGCGACGCCACCAGAAGAACCATGTTTGAAGCTTTTCTTTTCCGGAGCGGTAAATAAACAATTTTATCCAAAAGATAGCCGATAAATCCGGCAACAAAAATTCCGGCGACAACACTCAAATAAATATCAACTCCAAGCATCTGCGCTAAAAAGAAAACAATATAAGCGCCCACGGCCGCTAAAACACCGTGAGCCAAATTAAAGAACTTGGTCGTGCTATAAATCAAGTTAAATCCAAGCGCAACCAAAGTATAAATTGAACCGGCAATAATGCTATTTAAAATAAGTTGAGGCAACATTTATACTTTAAAAACAATAGAATAATTATAAATTCTTTTATTATAGCTGTAAACGAAACCCAGCCATTCCATGGAATGGCTGGGTAAATTTTTATTCGCGTTAAGAATTAGTTATTTAAGAATCACTTTTCTGTATATAATTCACTTTTCCCTCCTTTTATAATCAAAACTTTAAAATCTACATTTTTTACTTCCCTATCAGCACCAAATTCAATCACCGGCATACTCTCCGCTCCTTTATAAACGGTTTTTGCTAACTCATCAATTATTGCTTTATGATCAGTGCCAACCCTACCAATCACCTGAGCAAGAATTTTTATGGCATCGTAAGCAAAAGCCGCAAATGATTGATAAACTTCTTTTCCAGCAAAACTATTAAGTTTTTCCCTAAATACCGGCGAATCATAAGTTTTAGCAACTGTATACAATACACCTTCAGCTTCTTTAACGCGCCAGATTTCCTCGCCATCAAAGGCATCGCCGCCGACAATCGGAACATTAACCGCTAATTCTTTTAATTGCTTGATGGCAGCAGAACCACTTGCTGGATAAAGCGCAGTATAAACAACATCAGGCTTGGCAGCTCTTAATTTTGTAACTAAAGTTCTAAAATCTTTAATATCTTGAGCAACCCCTTCGTCAAATACTACTTGCCCGCCCAATTCTTTAAAACGATTCACAAAAACTTCATTAATCCCTTGACCCCAATCATTTTTCACATACAAAACTGCAACTTTTGTTTTCTTTAAAGTGTTAAAGATATATTCAGCCGCAAATTTTCCCTGAAAAGCATCGGAAAAATAAATTCTGAAAATATGATCGCCAATTTTCGTCAGATTCGGCGCCGAAGCTGTTGTAATTACAACCGGCAGATTATTTTTTTGAGCCACTGGCAATCCAGGACCAGCCGCTGCCGAACAAACCGGGCCAATCATTGCTACTACCTTATCGATTTCTGCTAATTTAGTAATCGCATTTACGCCTTTTTTTGAAGTACAGGTGTCATCCTCAATAATAAACTCGATTTTCCTTCCATTAATGCCGCCGGCGTCATTTACTTCTTTTACAGCCAATTGCGCGGCAGCAGCTACAGCCTCGCCGTAACTTGCCGCCTCACCAGTCATTGGAAAAGAAGCGCCAATTTTAATTGGGCTAGTATCGGCTGCTACTCCAGTTGGGTTTGTTGTTGTGGTATTTCCTCCACCTAATGTGGCTAAAAGGTAAATAATACCAGCAAGAACTACCACCATTATTACCCAAAGCCATGTCTTTGATTGTTTTTCTACGGTTTCCATAAATTTACTTTAATAATATTTTTGACCTAAATTTAATTGATTAAATTCTAAACTTCTCGACCTTTAAATCTAAAAGACTACTTTTCATTTTA
Source organism: Patescibacteria group bacterium (assembly GCA_030018585.1). GTDB lineage: Bacteria > Patescibacteriota > Minisyncoccia > UBA6257 > GWB1-50-10 > JASEHZ01. The sequence continues at coordinate 10,784 of JASEHZ010000003.1, forward strand.
TAGTAGATTTCTCTATATTTTATGCCGAGATACGCTCTAATGTAAAGAGGATAATTTAAAAACCAACCCTCTCGCCGTTCGCATTAATTGAGATAAGCCCTGATGCCCCCGGCCACTCCACCACACTTCTAAACCATTTGGCAATTTTTTCGCCATCCAAGCCAACGCCAATAATCGCATCCCGTGTTAAAAAAACCGCATCATACATTAATTCCGCAAAAACCGGGTGAGACAATTCTTTTTTATATTGTTCTTTATAAAGGCGGGATAAGTTTTGGAATTTTTCGTTTTTATAATTCGGCGAAAACGACTTATTCGGAAAAATACTTACAAAAAATAAATTCTGCCCCAAGTTAAATGAATTTTTAGTTGAACCCGAAATTAAAGGAATTTTATATTTTTCCGCTACCGGCAACGCTCCCAATGTTTCTTTGTCGCAAAAACCACCAATCACCACCCTGACTTCTTCTTTGACTAATTTTTCCATAGCTTTCTCCGCATCATTGCTATTACACACTCCATCTTCGACAAAAAGCTCAAAATTATGGCTCCTTGCACCGCCTTGAGCATTAATTTCTTTAACTGCTAATTCCAAAACATTCTTTAAAGGAACGCCGTAAGAAGATTGTTTTTCGGTTAGGGGCAAAATGGCGCCGATTTTTATAAAATCACCTTGCCTCATTCCTAATTTATCAACTGACAGTTTGGGAATAAAAAATGACGACTCTTTAAAATAACTTACGATCAACGCCAGAATAATCGCGCCAACAAAAACAAGACAGCCGTAAATCTGCTTTTTAGTTAAACAACATTTCCTTTCTTGTTCCATATTTAATAACTCCCTTAAAAATTCTGGGTTATTATAATTATAAGATATTTAAGTGGAAAAACTACCGCGATGACGTGTTTACCGCTTGCGCCATTGCTGCGGACGGCGGGCTTTTCTAGAACCGAATTTTTTACTCTCCACCATTCTCGGATCGCGTTTTAAAAATCCCAAAACTTTTAATTTTGGACGCCATTCTGATTTTTCCGCAACAAGCGCCCTTGAAATACCAAGACGAATCGCTTCAGCTTGAGACAAAAGGCCGCCGCCACCTACTTGGACAGTAACACGGGAATTAGAAATTGAAAGAGTTTTAAAAGGACCGGTAATAATAGAATGTTGTTTTACTAAAGGGAAGTATTGCTTAAAATCCTTGCCATTAACCAAAATATGAATGCTTTTTTCGCCAGCTTTATTGACAAAAACGCGAACTCTGGCAACAGATGTTTTTCGCCTGCCAATTGCTTCAAAATAACGTTCCATTTTTAGTGCTTTTTCAATTTTTTCAATTTTCTTTATCATAATTTAAATATATTTTAATTACTTCTCAATAATTAACCTGATCATTCTTTTAGAACGCAATCGATTTTTCGGTAACATTGAATTGACTGCATGACGTAAAACCCAAGCTGGACTTTTTTGAAACACGTCTTTAAATTTCTCTTCTTTTAAATGCCCTAATGGACCACTATGATGATAATAAATTTTTTGCAATGTTTTTTTACCGCTTAAGGTTGTCTGCTTTACATTTTTTACTATTACACGATCAGTGCCCGGGAGCCTCGGTTCATACTGAGGATGTTTTTTCCCTTGCAAAATAACCGCAATTTCTGAAGCAACTCTCCCTAATCTTTTATTTTTTGCATCAATAATATAATCCATAAAATTAAATAAATTTAATCATGGCCATTTTTGAACCATCGTGCTTCCTCACTTTTGCTAATTTAACAATAGTCGTATAACCACCTTTCCGATCTTTATAGCGTGGCGCTAATTCATGATAAACTTTATAAGCCGCTCTTTTTGGCAAATATTTTATAAGCAACCGCAAGGAAGCAATATTTTGTTTTTTGCCATAAGTAATAAAACGCTCAACTACAGATCTTATTTCTTTAGCTCTGGCTTCGGTTGTGGTCACGCGTTCGTGCTGAATTAAATTATTGGCCAGAATTTTTAAAAAGGACCGCCTTTTCCCTTTTTTTAAACCGAATTTTCTTCCTTTTTTTAAATGACGCATGCTGTTTTTGACTAAAATTTCAAGCCCAATTGCAGCGCAGAAAATTTAGCTGCGAATTTGAGCACCGAGCACATAAAACATAAAACCAGTGTTCGATATTTCGACTTGTTGATTTGTATTATTAAAATTGATGAATATCATATGTTATCTTTAGTAATTTATGTGCTCGGTAAGTCACCGCACTATCCCGACTCCGACTGCGGTCGGAAGAGGTTTAGGTGCGCGATCCCGCACCCTCCTGAACCCATAATCTTATCATCTCTTTACGGGCTCGGGAAGTGCGGGATCCTCGCACCTTCGACGCTCATTCCATTCGCGGGAAGGTGCGGGAGTTTTGTCTATAAAATTACTTCTTCGCCAGCTGGCGAATCGTAATTTTATACAAAGCCCTTACTTCTTTTTGCCCTTCTTTTCTTTTTCTTTATGTTTAACAACCTCAACTTTAAGAACTTCTATGGCGGAAATTTTATCAAAATGATCTTTCAAAATATTGGCTGATTTATGAACAGCTTCTGAGGGACTAATTGAACCATCGGTTTCCACTTCAAGCTGCAGACGATTGTAATCAGTTCGATCACCGACGCGCATATTTTCAACAAAAAACGTCACTCTCACAATTGGCGAAAAAATAGCATCGAGCACAACCGTGCCAACCGGCAATCGCTCAAGACGACGCGCTTCGGCTGGCACATAACCCAAACCCTTTTCAACTGTTAATTCTGCATCAAAATCAGCGTTTTTCTTTGTTAAGCTCGCAAGATAAAGTTCTGGATTTACAACTTTAACCAAAGTCGTACTTTGAATATCGGATGCTTTTATTTCTTTTTCGCCTTTCGCTTTTAAAGCTAAAACCTGCGGCTCTTCGGCAAAAAAATGAAAACGAACTTTTTTTAAATTAAGAGTGAATTCAACAATGTCTTCTATCATTCCCGGCAGAGTCGAAAATTCATGATCAATATTTTTAATTTTAATTTGAGTAATGGCTGCTCCCGGCAACGACGAAAGCAGTGTCCGACGGAGAGCATTGCCTAAAGTATTGCCATAACCAGTATAAAGACCTTCAATGTAAAAAATGCCGATATTTTCTTTTTCGGAAATTTTTTTAATTTCGACTGTTTCGCTTAAACGTGAATATTTCATATTTTTACTTGATCCATACTGTAACTGCGACTTGAAAATTATAACAGTTACATAAATTATTTTTTATCTTTTGAATTTTTTAACGGGAATAAAATTCGCCGACTAAATCTATATTAAAATTAAAAATATTGTCTCCGCCTCTAATTGCCACGCACTCTCCTTTTAAATTATCCTTGTCTAATTTAAGCCAAGACGGCGGCACATATTGTTTTAATCTAAGCCCAATATCCTCAAAAATCTTTAAACCTTTTGACTCGACACGAATGCTAATAACGTCCCCTATCTTAACATAATAAGAAGGAATCGTCACTTTTCTCTTATTAACCATAATATGGCCGTGGGAAACAAGCTGACGCGCAACTCTAGACGAACGAGCAAAACCAAGCAAAAAAACAACCTGGTCTAAACGGTGTTCTAAAATTTGAATAATTTTTTCTTTTGGTTTGGTGAATAAACGCCGCATTTGTTTATTGTTTAATCCGAAATAAATCTGAATTTTCTGTTTTTCCTGAAGCTGACGGCCGTAATCGGAAATAACTCTCCTTTTTTTCCCATGCATACCGGGCTTCTGCGGCCGACGCACCATAACGCACTTTGGCGAATTGCAACGATCTGCTTTTAAGAAAAGTTTTGTGCCTAAGGATCTTTCTTTTTTTTCTTTAATTCTTTTCATGCTTTTAAATTAAACCCTTCTTACTTTCGGTGGTTTCGGACCATTGTGCGGCACGGGCGTTATGTCTTTTATTGATAAAATATTAAAACCTTGCGCTGCCAAAGATCTCACCGCCGAATCGCGCCCCTTGCCAATACCACGGACAAAAATACGGATATTAAAGGGGCCGGAACGTTTAATTTTTTCCGCAATAGCCTCCGCCACCCTTGAAGCGGCAAAAGGCGTTGCTTTTTTCGGTCCCGAAAAACCGATTGAACCGGCCGAAAGCCAAGTAATAACATTGCCCTTATCATCGGTTACGGTCATAATAGTATTGTTAAAAGAAGCCTGAATGTAAATACAACCATTTTCAATTTTATGCTTAATAACCCGGCTTGTTTTTTCGTTAATCGCCGTTGAAACACTTTTAGAATCATTTATTGTTTCCTCGTTAAATTTTTTTGCTACTTTTTTCTTTCCCATAAATAAATTTGATAATGAGATTATTTAAGCTCTATTTTTCTCTTACCGCTGCCGGCGGTTTTTCTTACATTGCCGCGAATCGTCCGAGAATTAGTTTTAGTCCGCTGCCCCCGAACAGGCAAACGACGCAAATGCCTTATGCCACGATAAGCTTTTATATCTTTTAAACGACTAATATTTCCTTTGATAATTTGTCGAAGCTCGCCTTCAACTTTATAGTTTTTCTCAATCATGGACTGAATTTTACTAACTTCTTCCGGCGTCAAATCTTTTGCCCGCTTGTTCGGATTAATCTTGGTCTCAGACAAAATACGTCGGGACAATGACCGACCAATACCGTAAAGATACATTAAAGAAATTTCAATTTTTTTGCTATCTGGTATATTTACTCCAATAATACGCATGCCGATTATGTATAAATTTTCGAGTCTGTAGACGATGAAAATTTATCTACAGAATCGAGCACCCCGCCCTTTTGCTTTCGTGAATTTGAATCCTGAAACAAAGCAAAGCGGAGCCCAGCACTACAACTTCGTTGTAGTGCTGGACGGAGCGATCCGACTTCGTCTTTATTTTTATATGTTTTCATAAATATTGCCATAAAAGGGCGGGGTAAGGTTTGATTAATAAATTTTCTGTTTCGTCAGCTGACGAATTGAAAATTTATATCAAGCCCTTACTTTAACCTTGCCTTTGTTTATGTTTGGGATTCTGACAAATAACATAAACGCGCCCTTTGCGGCGAACTGTCTTGCATTTCATACAAATCTTTTTTACTGATGATCTTACTTTCATCCCTCACCCTTTGAGAATCATTAAGAATAATTCTCTTATAAAATATTGACCTTTTGTTATATTGATTATAGTCATAAATAAATTTGGATAAATAACCCTGGAAAAGAATCCTCAAAGGGTGAGGGATTCGTCCCTTTTATCGATTTGGATAAATGCTTAGTATTCATAACATAAATTTTATAATTTGGTTTTGGTTGTTTCTAGCGGGTTCATTCCCCACAAAAAATACGAACGCTAAATTGCTTCAAAACAAAATATCCGCAAAAATCTTAATTGTACAATCTGTTTAGAGTCTTCTTACAATTCTGCCTCGCCGCGCATCATAAGGCGTCATTTCAACTATCACCCTATCGCCGGGGATTACCCTGATTCTGTTTAATTTTAATTTGCCGCCCAAATGAGCTAAAATTTCCTGATCGCTATTATTTGGCTTAATTTTAAATAATAGACTGGGCAGAGCTTCGAGAACAATGCCTTCTATTCTTTCTATCTTCGAATCTGGTGCCATTTATTTAATTTATATGTATTACCAATTAAGGTATTTTTAAATTATATAAAACGGGTTAAAAAAGTCAATCAATCCTTCCCTATTTTTATTCCACTGTTATATTAACTCTTGTTAAGTCTTGCGGCACCCAATTTACCCAAAAAGGCCACAAAGAAACCTTAGCGCCGTCTAATCCGGGAATAGCTGAAATCCTAATTTTTAACATTTCTTCTGAAACGCCCCCTAAATTATTTCTAAAATCTTCTATATCAAAATTGGGCCAAAATATTATCGAACCTTTGATCGGCAAAGACATTATTTCATTATCAAAATCAATCTGAGGTTTACCGTAATCAAGTGACATTTCTTTTATTGCAGGATTGTAAGAAACGGCTGGCTTTAGTTTCTCGAAAATACTTTCTTTTAACGCCTCCTCCTCAAAAATAAAACGTTTCATCTCGCCATCAATAAAAACACTAAATTTGTTGGGGTCGTCTTTTAGTGGTTCGATGTTTTTTGCTAAAACGCTGAAATGACTATTATTGTCAAGAAGCTTAAAACGGTTATTAAGCACGATCAGCATTTCCGCATCAAGAGCATCTTTCAAGGATTTTACTGTTGCTTCTTCTCCTTTGGCTAAATCGTCTTTAGTCGGAGAAGCTTTTTCACCAATAAAACCGCCGCTCATTAACGTTAGAGATTCGGCGTAAAAACTATCGTATTTTGGCGTACCTTTCAAACCCGGGATCTTCCATGAAGAAGAGGACGGTACGTTATAATCTTCCCCCGCTTCAGCCGCAGTCACGGTTGCTTCGATTTTTGAAGAGACAATTTTACCATTTACAATTGAAGCACCGGGCACGACAATTCTTTTATCCAATTTAAAAATCTTGCTGGTCGGAGATTCAAACCTTGTTGAAGCAACTAAAATTTGCGGTTCGGAACTGTAAGAATTATAAATAATAAGTTTACCCGCCGCCCTTGTCTCTATTTTTTCTCTGCCTTGAGCTAAAAAAGACATTTCCAAATTGCGTCGGGCAATTAATAATTCACCAGGCAGAATAATGCTTTTGTTTTCGCTTACAACAGGTGTTGAAACTTTACTATTTATAACAACTGTTTCGTCAAAATTTGCCGATATCTCTTCTAAATCAATAGCAATATCCGCTCTAGGCAAAACATTAAAAGCCAAACCATGAACGCCGAACAAAAAAGACGCGATAATGACAATTATAATCAACCATCTCAAAATAATATTTTTTGTTTTTTTCTTCTTGACTGGCTTTTCGACTTCTTTTACGTCTTCCGGTAAAATTGTTTTTTCAACAGCTCTTTCTTTTTTTAAATCCTTCTTGGTTTTTTTTAATACTTCCGATGTCTTAATTGTTATTTTTTCTTTATTAATCTCCTCTATGATTTTTGGCTGTCTTTTTTTAAAATCCGAACGGGGTAAAATATCAGAAACCGCCCTTTCCCTGATCCTAAAAACCGGATTGGTCGCTTTTATATCGGTAAGCGACGCCAATTCTAAAATATGTTCGTCAACAGATTCTACTAAAATTTCTTTACCGGCGGTCTTACTTTCTCTTTTTAAAATTTGAAAATTATTCACTGACGAACCGAGAACAGAATCTCTGGGTACGTTCAATATAACTTTCTCCGCCGAAGCCTTAATTAAACGATCAACGGCCGCTTCAATGCCGTCTGAACGATCAAGAAAAATTTTCTTTTCTGTTTTAGACATAAAATTAATTATTAGCGATCAGCCATTTGGCTCTCCGCCGGAGTAATTGATTTAAAAACTCGTACTTCGGCGCACTAAAAGGATAAACCAACAATGCTAAAATATTTTGATTTAGCTTGACCGAAAAATCTTTGACGCGTTTATTAATATCTATTGAAAAACCTTGCAATCTTAATGTTTCGCAAACCGCCGCTAATCGAAAATGAACCCGATTAAAAAAGGTCTCTAAAAAAGGTAGGTTGAAACGGAACAAAAAATGGGTTGTTGATTTTAAACCCGAAATACTCGAATAAGTCGGCGAAAGCATTTTTAAGAAGTCTTTAACTTGCTTTCTTATTTTTTGTTCTATAAACCTTTGAAATTTTGATGAAATGCGCAGTTCTATATAACTATTTAAAATCTGAGAAGCAACGTCATTATCAATTCTCAAATCTTTCGCCAACTCATCCAAAATACGCACCCTGCCCCAGTCATACCCCTTTAAATAAAGGGATTCGTCTTCCTTGTAGACAAAAACTGTCGTATATTCATCAGACACAGAAACAACCAAATCATTCAAGCTGGCGAGAATCGAAACTAAAATAGCCGTCGCTTCAACAACAATAAAATCTTTAGCCCAAACTCTGAATTTCTCCACAAGCTGACTCACCGACCTTGGAATAAAAGTACCGCGAAACCTCAACGAAAAATCTTTCCCTCTAAATCCTTCTGGATTAAAAACATGGTGATTGCCCAACCTAACGTCAACCACTTCAACGTTAAACAGAATTAAATCCATTTCAGCGACATTCATTTTTTTAGCCGCCCACGAACGATAGTGATTTAAAAATTCCCAAAGACCCCGAAATAAAAGATTGTCTATCTCCGTTTCGTTTAAAGGAATTGTCGGTTCGGATCTTTTTAAATTAACGATGCTTTCAATGGTGGTTGCTTTTTTTGAATTTAAGCCTAAAATCAAACGATCATACTGCCTCAATGGACGACGTAAATTGTTTAACCGGCCGCTTTTTCTGCTTTTTTCAATCATTATCTTTTTATCTAAATTATCAACTTGCGCGGCAACAACTTCAACACAATGATCAAGTTCTTCAATAACCAAACAACGTTCAGTTTTGCCGCCAAATAAATTCGAAATCTTGTTTAAAAGGTTAACCACTTATTGATATTATAACACAAGTAAAAAACGACTCTGTGCTTCTATTCCTGCCTTACTACTGTAATAGCTAATGATTTTTCACCGATGCTTCGATAAAATTAGAAGGATTGGCAAAAACCTTTTTCGAAACGGTTATTATTTTCCCCCGAAAAGACTCGTGAGCAGGGGAAAAAACTTTTAATGTTTCGGCAGAAAATGGATCATACGTCTCCCCGTTAATGGTTATCTTTATATAAAATTCCTGGACGCCTAAATTTATCATATCTTTCACCTTAAACATTGGTGATAATTCTGGCTCAAGCCGCAACGCATCTTCTCCGCTAACCCGAAAAACTATAATCGTGCCAGCGTTTCCCAAAACAATTGATTGGACCGTCGGAGAAAGCTGCTTTAAATATTGATGCGATAAAGTAAGACAAAACTTATATTTTCTTGCTTCAGAAACTAATTGTTCAAAAATTTCACTAACCAAGTTATGAAATTCATCAATATAAATATAAAAATCTTCGTAATTTGAATCTTTTCTGAAAGCTCGATAATTCATTGCCTCTTTTAGCTTTAAAACAAAAAGCGCCCCCAAAAAGCTTGAATTTTCCTCACCTAATTTTTCTTTAGTAAGATTTATCAACACAATCTTTTTTTGACTGATAAAATCAATAAAATTTATTCTGTTTTCTTTTTGGGCAAAAACTTTCCCAAGCACCGGATCGGAGATAAATTGAGCGAACTTATTAAGAAGCGGCATTGCTGTTTCCCCCTCAAAACGGTCAAACCAACGCTGGAATTCAACAACCCAAAAATGCTTAACAATTTCATCCTGCACAAAGCCTAAAACTTTTTCCCGAAAACTAGCATCAGTAAGCATCAAAGTTATACTCCGCATTGTTGCTTCCGGATAATCTAAAAGAGCGAGGCAAATGAATCTGAAAATATACTCTAATTTATGCGACCAGCTGGCGCCAAAGAACTTTTTTATAGTGATGATTAACCCCTCAACTGCCTGATGTTTTAAATTTTTATCAATACCAACTAACGGGTTGAAAAAGAAAGTATGCTTTTCATCAGAAAAATCTAGAAAAACTACATCCTCCACTCGTTCTTCCGGAATAAAATCTAAAATTGAATCCGCTAAATCACCATAAGGATCGATTAAACAAAGGCCATGTCCATAAGCAATATCTTGCCGAATTAAAAGTTCTAAAAGCTTTGATTTTCCAACCGCGCTCTTACCAATAACATAAACATTGCGCCGCCGATCGCTTCTTTTAATACCGAAAATGAATTTCTTTTCTTCAAGTGCCGCAACATAATTAGTACGTCCTATAAAAGAAACTTCGGCAGAATTTTCTCTACCATAAATGGGAAGTTCGGGCGGCGGCGGCGCGTATTTAACTATTTGGATCTTACTCGTATTAGGCATAACCAAAAACAAAACTAAATAACCCCCACCTCTTTAAAAAACTTCTCATAACCACCCAAAACTTCTCTTGCTTCATCTAAAGAAAGGTTAAATCCTGGCGTATGGACAAGTTCGTTGCGAATTCTATGCACCCGCCAAAGTTCATCAATACTTTTTAAATCCCAAGAAGCTAAAGCCTCAAGACGATCAGCGGTATGCACTCCTTTTAAACCTAAACGTTCCAAAATGTCGTCCATAATTTTATCCGCTTCAATAATCGCGAGAACATAAGAATTTGGCGGCGCAGAATAAGCTTTAATCAAAACTGCTTCCCACCTTTTCTTAAACTTCTCGTCCTTAAGAAGAGGTGTTTTAAAATCGGCTTTCGGTACTGAACCAAAATCCGGTTTTAATGATTTTATTTTTTGGACAGTTAAAATAATTCCGACCACAAGCACAATATCAACTACTATAAAAATAACAGCTGAAACAAAGAAAAGTGGTTTTAAAATTGACATCAAGATGCTCATATAAAATTCTTATTGAAACCTTTCCAAATCTTCTTCTTCGCCAAAAATCGCAAGACCGGCTGGCGGACCGGTTTTCCGACTCTCCACTCTTTTTATGTGCGGAGCGGTTAAAACAATGGCGGTTGGCGGATGAAAAAGCGTAGCCAACCCCCCAATGTTCATTACAAATCTGCGCGAAGCATATGAGGTATTTAATGAAAAATTGCCACCCAACCAAAAACCAGCCCAAGTTTCCGGCGGTATTTCCCGGTGTATAAAATTATAAAGAAACCGATTCTTGCTAGCCCAACCACTGATCATTGATTGATCGGTCGGATTTTTGACTGGCGATGATTGAGTGCCGGCCGCTGAATTTGATTTAAAAGAATTAAAATTTAAAGCTGAATACTGGTTAAACGCGCTTATCAATCCGCCTTTTACAAAACTTTCAAAAAAAGTCGGCCGAGGCGCTAAATAAAGCAGTCGAATTAAGGTATCAAAAGCCGGCTTTGAAAGATTCCTTTCAACCGCTTCAAGAACTTCGTTTTTCCCAGGCGAACGACCAAGCGACATTTCAGACGTACCACTTTCGCTTTTTGACTTAATCGTGGTCGGCTTTTGTAAATCAATAACAAATTTTCCCCACTTATCTTTCCAAGAACTTCCGGCCGGCGCAATTAAAATCTGAATACCTACAGTCTCATCCTTTTTTGTTTTTCCTAAAACTTCCAAAAAATTGGAAATTGGATCAATCTGCTTTTCTTCTGCCGCACTCTCAAAATACGGATAAGTCTTGATAGGCAAGGCCTCTTCTTTAGCCAAGACCATTTCTGCGCCCCACACATCTAAATCCCGCTCTTCAAGTTCTTTTACGTTTGCGGGTAATTTTGAAATATAATCATCAACTAGTTCGACTTCAATATCGGGGTAATACGAGAAAAGGGCGGTTTCGATTATATTTTTATGTTGAGCCGGTGTTCTTATGAAAAAATGAATTTCGTTTTCGCCGGCAAAATTAACTATTTCCAAAGAAAACCAACACGTTACTATCCCGTCAATATATTTATCTTTAAAACTGTCAGCAGAATTCCGAAGCGAATGAATAGCCGCAAGCACCTGTTCCATGGCTTGAGGGCTTTTGGTGATTTCCCGCGGCATTTTAATTTCCAAAAGAGCAAACTCAATTGTGCGTTTAAAAACTTCCTGCCGATAATACCGATAAACCGATCCGAAAATCGGAAATAAAATAATAAAAAACCAAAACCACCAAAACATAAGAAAGTAACGTAAAATCACTGACAACAAATCTGAGGCGGAAATTAAGGACGTTCCTCCTACAACAACAAGTATCAAAAGAAGCCAAATTTCTTCCTTTCTTAAGGCTTCAACAAGAAAATCTATTATGTGTTTAAAAATCTCTCTTATCACGTCTTTTTTATTAAAGCTTACTAATCAGCCAAAATCAAGAATGGTCTATAAAATAATCCAGCCCCTCTGTTGAGGGGCTGGGCTAAAACAATCGATTTTAAACTTCTTTAACGTGATATCTCCCATCATCAAGCCGTTTGAAATAGCGCCGATTTTGAAGACCTAACAGAATAGTGTTTTCTTTCAAAATCCTCTGTTCGTTTACCAAACGAACAACTTCTTGCGAGTGAAGCGCTCCCTTCTTTTTAAGAATCCGAGCAATAACTTCACGCACCGTGCCCGGCTCATAACCGTTCTCTCTCAAACCATAAATGCCGCGGCCAACCAAAACAAAACGATCATCTTTAATAAGTTCGTTATGAACGGTTTGAATATGAGCTGGTTTGTTATCAATGCCATATTTAATAATGTGTTTTGCAATGTCAATAAAATGGAACGGCTTGCCGTATTTCCGCAAAACCAAATAAGCCTTGTCACGAATAGCTTTGGGGTCAATTTCCGGCCATTCCCTAAGACCAATATCGCCGAAAACATTTGTCCCGAAATTTTTTGGAATTGAAAGAAGATGAATTGAAGCAACATCGCGGCATTGAGCTAAATAAGTTTTGTTGTCAATTAAATCTTTGCGATCGCTAGTTTCAAAAAATTGCGTCATTTGTTTTATGAACTCAACAAATTTTTTCTTTGCTGCGTCGTCAGCATACCAATAAGCGTTGCTGTAATCATCTTCACGAGAATAAAAAGGATTTTTTGCTGTCAAAAATACGAAACGGAGTTTCTGATCTAAATATTTTGCTTTAGAACCGGCAAAGTAAATTTGTTTCACGTCATTAATAAAATTACTATCGAGTCTAACGCCGCCCATTTTTACAAGATGAGCCACAACGCCATTAATAAGTTCAGCCGCCCCTTCTTTAACCCGAGGCGCCAACTTATTTAAACACTGCTCTTCTATTTGTCTTACTCGTTCACGCGTAATACCAAGATCGTCTCCAATTTCCTGGAGAGTGATTTTTTTGCCGTTTTTTAAACCAAAACGACCGCCTACAACTTTATGTTGTTTTGGGTTAAAATCCGCCGTAACCTGTTCTATAAATTGATCTATATCTTTAATCATATTGCTTTTATTATTACTATAAGCTTATCATAGACCTTTTAAAGCTGTCAAGTACACCTTTTCCTGCTCCACAGGAAAAGTAAGGGACTAGCCACAAAAATCGAGGAATAAGTGCCAAAAACCGTACCTACTAAAATTGTCAAAACAAAGTAAAAAAGCGAGGCTGGCCCCACCAAAAGCAAAGCCAGAAGCACGAAAATAAGAGTCAGGGAAGTATTTATTGATCGGACGAAAGTTTCATTAACACTAAAATTAATAATCTCAGCCAAGGTTGATCTTCCTCTTCTTAATAAAAGATTTTCCCGAATCCGGTCAAAAACAACAATTGTGTCATGAACCGAAAAGCCCATAACTACAAGAAGAGCAACTATGAAATTAGTATCAATTTCTATGCCCTTAAGTTCGCCTAAAAGCGCAAGCAAACCCGCGGGGATGCAAACGTCGTGAACTAAAGTAAGCAATGTCACCACGCCATACTTCCAAGATTTTACTGGCTGTGAAACCTTTCGAAAAGCCCAAGCAATATAAAGCGATATGCCAACCAGAACTAAAATAATAGCCCAAATTGATTTTCGTCTTAATTCTGAACCAATAGTCGGTCCGATGCTCGAAAAGCTTTTTTCTTCAAATTCGCCTAATCCTTTCAAGGTAGCAACAAAAGATTGGTGATTTTTTTCATCAATGGCTGGTAATCGAATAATAAAACTTCCGTCGCTTACGCTTTTTACCGACGCTTCAATGCTGCGCGTCGAATCGCTCAAAACGCTTTTGATAATTTCTTCTGGCGCAACTAAAGCCGAACTAGCGGTAAATGGCTTAAAACCAATATGCCATTCAGTGCCGCCCGTCAGATCAATAGCGGGGTTAAAGCCAAAAATAATTATAAAAACCACCGCCACAGTCAAAATAATTCCAGAAAAAACAAAAAATATATTTCTCTTTCCGATTAAATCAAACATAATTATTTTTTGATATTTTGATTTTGTCTCCCGACCGGTAAATTTATATCATCGGTTTTCGTAAAAACTCTAAGAATAGTCCTAGTAATCGTGATGGCTGAAAACATGCTAACCACCACGCCAAGAAATAAAGTCAAAGCAAATCCCTTCACAAAACTTGAAGTGGAAAAATAAAGTACGGCTGCCGTAATCATGGTGCTGATATTTGAATCCCTGATAGAAGTCCAAGCCCGTTTAAACCCTTCTTCAATGGCGGCTTGTTTTGAAAAGCCCTTTTTCAATTCCTCTCGAGTCCGCGCAAAAACCAAAACATTAGCATCTACGGCCATGCCAATAGACAAAATAAATCCTGCCACGCCAGCCAAAGTTATTGTCACCGGCGTAATTTTAAAAATAGCCAAAGTTAAAGCAATATACATCAAAAGCGCAACCGAAGCGAAAATACCAAACAAATGATAATAAACAATCATAAAAACCATAACTGTCAGAGTGCCGATCGCGCCAGCGAAAATTGCCTTGCTTAAAGCGTCCTTGCCAAATTCAGCGCCAATAGTCTGCTGATTAATAAGCTTGATTGGTGCGGGCAGCGCGCCAGCGTTAAAACGCTCAACCATAGCTCTTGCCTGATCAATGGTATATTTTCCTGTTATTTGGGCTTTGCCGCCGGCTATTTTTTCCCGGACCGTCGGCATTTCAATTAATTCGTTATCGAGAAATATTGCCAAAGGCTTACCCACATTTTTCTCCGTCAATTGCTCGAAAATTTTCGCGCCCTCGCTGTTGAACTCTAATTGGACTTCCGGCGTCCGCGTTACTGAATCAAAAGAAACTTGAGCCCGCGTAATATAACGGCCATTCAAATTAGTCGGCGTAAATTTTAATGCCGTTGAAGTCGTATTATCTTTTCCAACCTCTTCACTTGTTTCAACTTCCCTGAAATCCAAAAACGGCGTTTCGCCGATTTCTTCAATAGCTTGGTTTACGTCTTTAATGCCAGCGAGCTCAACCACCAAACGGTTTGTTTCACCAGTAGTTTGAGTATAAACTTTCGGCTCGCTCACGCCAAAAAGATTAACTCTTTTTTCAATAATGTCTCTTAATCCTTTTACAACGTAATCGCGGTCTGTTGAGGCAATTTGATTTAAATCAATGTCGTAAATCAAATAAGTGCCACCTGCTAAATCCAACCCCAGACTCCAAGTCCTAAAAGAACTTACTTTTTTCCAAAGCGGATCATAATCAAAAAAAGCGGCTCCCAAAGAAAGCGCAACAAGAATTAACAAAACCAGAACCAATGTTTTCTTTTTTCGACTAAACATGGATTCCAGTATATAATATATAGTATGAAACATCAACTAACCGTCCTCCTTTTAGGGGAAGTTCGAAGATCGGTCCGCGGTCAAATTTTCCAAAGAAAGCCCTTAAAAAGCGCGCCTCATTATTTTGAGATTTCTGTCCCCAACCAAGTAATTATTAACGAGGATAAGGTTGATATTGACGGCCGTGAAGTCGTAGTCCAAGTTAAAGGTTATGCGCCCGATATTCTTGTTGTTCAAACGTCTCTGGAAGTACCGAATATTTTCGACCGGGAAAGGATAAGTATTCTTGAAACCCATATTTTGGAACACGCTTATGAAATTTTGAATAAAAACGGCGGCAAAAAAGAGACAAGTGAAACTTATTCGGTTTTCACTGTTTCCGGCTACGAAGGCGACCCCGACCAATTTTTCGTAAATGCCGATATCATCGCTTCTCTTTTAAAATCCGAAAAGTTAAAACTTGATCCTGATGAAGTAAATTATACTTTAGCGGCTCAAATTAAATACGCAGAAAATGACGCCACGATTATTGACTGGGACGGTGCGTTTATTTTTGACCCCGAAGGCGATGTTGAAGCGACAATTGAACTTCTAACTCTCGCCAATCTCCAACTTCTACGTTATCGCATTCTTGACCGACAACTTGATGAACGGCTGGAGCACATGGCTGATCTTGTTAAAATCCCCCAATCAAAATTCTCTTTCCGAGCCAATCCTCAACTCAAAGAAAATCTTAAAAAGGCTCTTAAACACCGGATGGAGTCTGTAACCAGTTTTAGAACCGTTGAACGGGAAATTAAATTAATCGGCGACTGGTATTCGGCCCGCATTTACGATATTGCTACCAAAAAATTCAAAATCAGCGAATGGCGTAATTTGCTGAAAGAAAAAATGGAAGCCATTGAAGGAATTTATTCTATTTTTATAGAGAATTTTACTCTTTCCAGCAAAGATCGGGCTGAATTTTTACAAATTATTTTATTCTTTATCTTGCAAATTGGCTGGCTAGTGCTTATAATTCTTGAATTTCAATATTTTACGAAATAAAAAATCCCCCAGCCAAGGTCGGAGGATTATTTAAAATTATTTATAATTCGTCAACTATAATACTCTTTCAATTAAGAATCACAGATTTTTCACAACAAATACTTAACAAATAATTTTAAAAAGTTATAATTCTATCCAGAACTTAAAAATAAGGCTTTGGAAGAAAATAAAAAATGATTCCGCGATGCTAGCTTAAAGGAACAGTCTAAACTCATTTTGTTTTAATGAGGGTTGAAGGTGCGACTTTGCGTTGAATCGGAAAAGCTATTTTGTTTCTGGCCGGAAGATTACAACAATGAGCGCAACCTAAGTATGGACCCAGAGCGGCCAGAACCCATCAGAATCAAGTTAAGCCCGGAGGCGAAGCAAGATCTGATAAGACTAAACCAAAGCCCTTTATTATAAAAAAGCCGCAGATCAAAAATCTACGGCTTTTATATTTACTTTTAAAAATAGAGGGGTTAAAATATTCAATATGAAACCGGAAAAATTTGACATTGATCCTACAGCCAGAAAGTCTGAAATTGTTATTGATGAAGCATTGGAAAAAATAAGAGGCCTTCAGGGCGATGTTGCGGCTATTAAAGGCACCGTAAAAGATTTTATTGTGACTGAAATTTTAAGAACACAAAATATGAACGGCGAAGAAAAGGCCCATAAATTAGCAAAATATTTGAAAGACGACATAGAAAACTTTATTTTTAATTCCAATAAAGATGCGGACGAAGAAATTAAAAAAGACACTCTTCAATATCTTCAAAATTACCTCCTAGGAGATGTAGAAAATTTACCCCCCAATAATCCAACACAAAAAAATAATGAAAAAGAAAATGATTTCGAAAGCACTTAAACTTTAAGAATATTATCCGCACTACCCTATCATTGTTTATTTAATATTTATTAAACGGAAGCAAAAATAAAAAGGTTCAATTAATTGAACCTTTTTATTTTCCGATATAGGATCTTATATTTAAATTCCTTAAATTCCGATGATAAGCAATAGCAAAACGATGCGCTTCATCACGAATCTTAATTAAAGTTTTTTCTTCAATTCCATCAGGAATTTTTCCGATAAATTTGTTGTTTTTTCTTTTTTTGCCTTTAGCAATGCCAATAATGGGGGTTTTTAAGCCGGATTCCTGCAAAACAGTTTCCGCGGCATTCACCTGACCCTTCCCGCCGTCAATTAAAATCAAATCAGGCAATTGCCATCCCCCGACTGGCAGGAATCTGTTAAGCCGCCTTCGTAAAATCTCTTTTAACATTCCAATGTCGTTGGCTTTTTTAATTGTTCTTATTTTAAAATGACGGTATTCACTTTTAACCGGTTTGTCGCCTATAAAAACTACCATTGAGCCAACGGCAAAAACTCCTGAAATATTGGAAATATCATATCCTTCAATTCTTAATTCCTGATTCTTAATTCTTAAATTTTCCACGTCGTTGTCATTAATTAAAGCAATGTCCTGGATATGTTTTAAAGCAAAAATCTGACGTTTAATTTTCTCAGCTTTCTCAAATTTAAGATTTTTACTTTGTTTTTTCATTTCGTCTTCCAAAGATTTTATTATTTTTTTCTTTTTGCCTTCTAAAAATAACTTAAACCGCCTGATATTGCCTAAATACGCGTTTTTATCCACTGCCCCGATACAAGCGCCCGGACACAAACCAATTTCATAATCAAAACAAGGGCGTTTTGATTTATTAACCGATTTCTCCGGATGAGTATTCCAAGGAAATATGCGCCGCAAAATCCTTAAAGCCTCTTTTAAATTTACTGCTGAAACAAAAGGCCCGTAAATTTTGCTTGATTTAGCAGACGCAAGTTCTTTGCCGCGAACCAAAAGCACCCGCGGAAATTCTTCACTCGTAATTTCCACATACAAAAAACTTTTATCGTCTTTTTCTTTGATATTGTACGGCGGCTGATATTTTTTAATTAATTCGGATTCTAAAATCAATGCTTCTAAAGCGCTATCGGTTTTTTTATAATCAATCTTCTGTATTTCTTGTACTAATTTTTCAATTCTTAAATCATGCGCCCGTTCAAAATACGAAGAAACTCTACGCTTTAAATTTCCAGCCTTGCCAATATATAAAATTTCACCCTGCGCATTTTTCATTAAATAAACACCCGGCGTTTCAGGTAGTTTTTTATATAAATCTTTTGTCATGGCAAAATTAGTATCTACCAGATAAATATTTTTCTCAAATAAGGTTCGATAAAAATTTAAAACCCCGTTATTGAATGGGGTTTTGTGTATCTTTTTTCTTAAAAAACACGTGGCATCGACAATTCCCATTTTCTTTTGCTTCTTTTAATCCTTGTTCGCAGGGACACGGCCCCCGCAAAGGCTCGCAAGGACAAATTCCTCCTTTTTCTAAAATAAACTTTGCCAGACCATAATTTCCAATAGCCGGATTTTCATAATACTCGCCATGAAGAACTAAACCGTTTTCTGCTGCAACTTTTTGCAACTTTTCTAAAAATTTTTGAATTTCTTCTTCAGATATTACTTTTTCCACTGTAAGCCTTTTTAATTATTAAGAATAAACTTGATCTTTGCTAATAAAAATATAATAAATTTATATGTAATTCGTCAAATTTTCCCCTTGGCAATATCAAGCCTTATTTTTTCTAGCCGGTTATTAAAGAAAAAAAGATTGTGGAATGTTAAAAACTCCGGTCCGGTCGCCTCATGTGCCCGCAAAAGATGAGTAATATATCCCCGCGAATAATTATTACAAACCAAACAATCACAATTCTTATCAAGCGATTTTTTTTCTACAATACTAGAACTTAAAAATATTGATTTTGTCATATCTAACCGGCCTTCGGAAGTAAAAGCAATACCATGCCGAGCATAATGAGTGGGTAATGTGCAATCAAAAGTATCAATACCTGATTTCACAACAGATAAAATATCATCCGGATGACCAATGCCCAAAAGATGTCGAGGTTTATTTTCCGGCAATTCCTTATTCATCCATTTAAGCATTAAAATCATATCTCTTTTTTTATTACCAAATTCTCCGCCAATACCAAAACCATTAAACGGCAATGAACCTATAAATTTAGCACTCTCAATACGTAAATCCCTATATCGTCCACCCTGAACAATGCCGTAAAGCGCTTGTTTTGATTTTTTCACATTCAAACAAGTTTTTGCCCACGCATGCGTTCTTTTTAAAGAATTTTTTAGGTAAGCGTGTTCGGCAAAAGGCGGCGGACATTCGTCAAAAGCAAAAATAATATCAGCCTCTAACGCTTCCTGAATTTTTATAGATTCTTTGGGTCCTAAAAATAATTTTCGGCCATCAAGATAAGAAGTAAAAAATACGCCGTCGTTTGTGATCTTTAAAAGCTTCGGCTGTTGTCCTTTTTTTATTATTCCTTTAGTTTTACTTTTAACAATTTTATTTATTCCAAAATCCTTACCAAAACCCAAACTAAAAACCTGGAAACCGCCGGAATCAGTCATTAAAGGTTTTTTCCAATTCATAAATTTATGAAGACCGCCATGATTTTTTACCACTCTCTCACCCGGCTTTAAATGAAGATGAAAAGTATTACAAATTAAAATCTGAGTTTTGGTTTTTTTAACTGATTCGGCTGTTAACATTTTTACTGCTGCTTGAGTCGCTACCGGCACAAAAGCCGGAGTTTCAACTTCACCATGAGAAGCTTTTAATATGCCCAAGCGGGCATTGCTTTTTTTGGATTTTTTTAAAATCTTAAACTCAATCATTCTATTATTTTACTTTAAAACTTTCCTTAAGTATTCGCCGGTAGCGCTATTCCCCCTTCTTACTATATATTCTGGCGGACCTTCCGCTATTATTTTACCGCCATTTTCTCCGCCGCCCGGTCCTAAATCAATTACCCAATCAGCGGTTTTTATTACATCCAAATTATGCTCAATTACTACCACAGTATTGCCTCGATTAACTAAACGATCCAAAACATCGAGCAATTTTTTAACATCAGCAAAATGAAGCCCGGTTGTCGGTTCATCAAGCAAATATAAAGTTTTCCTAGTATCACGCTTAGAAAGTTCGGCAGTTAATTTTATCCTCTGCGCCTCGCCGCCAGATAAAGTAGTCGCTGATTGTCCTAAAGTTAAATAACCCAAACCCACTTCCTCCAAAACTCTTAACCGGTCATGAAGCCATGGAATATCTTCAAAAAAATCTGCTGCTTCTTCCACAGTCATTTGAAGAACATCATAAATATTCTTACCCTCGCCCCTCCACTTTTTGCCGGACAAAATGTGGGAGGGTAAATATTCAACTTCCAATGTTTCCCGATCAAAACGCTTGCCTTTGCAAATGTCACAAACAACATAAACTGTTGGCAAAAAATGCATTTCAATCGCTATCGTGCCGTGACCCTCGCAGTTTTCGCAACGGCCGCCCCGAACATTAAAACTAAACCGACCCGGCTTATAACCTCTTACTCGGGCGTCCTCGGTTGCGGCAAATAAATCTCTGATAAAAGTCCAGGCGCCGACATAAGTAGCCGGATTTGAACGCGGCGTCCTTCCAATCGGCGACTGGTCAATATTAATAATCCGATTGATATATTCCAAGCCCAAAATCGTTTTGTGAACGCCGACTTTAAAATTCGCGCCGTTGAATTTGTTGGCTAAAGTTTTATACAAAACATCGTAAATCAAAGTGCTTTTCCCGGAACCGGAAACTCCGGTCACGGCCACAAATCTCCGAAGCGGAATATTAACATTGATATTTTGAAGATTATTTTCGCTCGCGCCTTTAATTTTTATAAATTCGTGACCGCTAGTCGGTGGATTTGGTACGGCTCGCCTTTTTTTCGGCACTTCTATAAATTCCTTGCCGCGTAAATAATCTAAAGTTAAAGATTTCTGCTTGTTGTCTTTAATAATTTGAGGAATTGAACCTTCTGCCACTATAAAACCGCCATGAATACCGGCCCCCGGCCCGATATCAACTAAATAATCTGAAGCGCGGATCGTTTCCTCGTCATGCTCGACCACCACTACGGTATTGCCTAAATCACGCAAATCATGAAGCGTGGAAATTAACTTGGCATTATCGCGTTGATGAAGGCCAATAGTCGGTTCGTCAAGAATGTAAATCGTACCTGTTAATCTTGAGCCGATTTGCGATGCCAGACGAATACGCTGCGCTTCCCCGCCGGATAAAGTGCCGGCCTTTCGATCAAGCGTTAAATAGTCAAGCCCGACATCAATTAAAAATTTAAGGCGGTTTCTTATTTCTTTTAACGGTAATTCGGCGATTTCTTTAAATTTGCTGTCTTTCAAATTTATCAGTTTTTCAAAAAAATCAAAACTTTCTGAAATAGAAAAAGCGGTTATGGTCGCAATGTTTTTATCTTTAATCAGAACATTTAGAGATTCTTCTTTTAATCTCTTGCCCAAACATTTAGGGCATGACGCTTCTGACCAAATTGTTTCCACACCCAAGCCATGACACGCTTCGCAAGCGCCATAAGGACTGTTAAAAGAAAAAAGCCGCGGTTCAATCTCTGGAAAAGAAAAACCGTCATGCGGACAAGTAAATTTTGCCGAAAGCGAAGTCTCCTCTTCAGTAATAATAGTCACCACATCATTGCCGTACTTTAAAGCCGTTTCAATGGCTTCGGAAAGGCGCAACCGATTGTCTTTTTCATTAAAATCAATGCCCGTGGGCATCCGATCAATCACGAGCTCAATTGTGTGTTGCTTGTATCGGTCAAGTTCAATCCGATCGCGCAAAGAATAAAACTTTCCATCAATGCGAATTTCGGAAAATCCTGAATTTAAAAAATCATAAAGCATTTGATAATACTCGCCTTTCCGCCCACGAACAACTGGTGATAAAACTACCATATTCCGGCCGGAATTATTTTGTTTAGAAATATTAATTGCCACATCAACAATTTCTTCATTGGTCATTTTTTTTATTTCTTTGCCGCATTTTGGACAATAGGGTTTCCCCACGCGCGCGAAAAGCACACGGAGATAATCGTAGATTTCCGTTACGGTCGCGACCGTTGAACGAGGATTGTGGGAATGACTTTTCTGATCAATTGAGATTGCCGGACTTAACCCCTCGATTTCATCAACATCCGGCTTATCAAGCCGACCCAAAAATTGCCTAGCATAAGCAGAAAGAGACTCAATGTAACGGCGCTGACCTTCAGCAAAAATCGTGTCATATGCCAAGCTGGACTTCCCCGAACCAGAAAGCCCGGTAAAAACTATCATTTTCCCGCGCGGGATTTCTAAATTTATATTTTTCAGATTATGCTCTCTTGCTCCTTTAATTTTTATAAAATCGTTCATTGTTTTTTAAAACAAAACGCATAAATGCCCCTTTCTTAAAACTCTAAGGGGTATGCAATCAAACCTTACCCAGTAGAAGAACTGTGATTACAATTCCTCTTTAACTAAAAGATTATATTGTTTTAAAAATAAGAGCAAGTATAAATTAATTTTTGTCTTTAAAGAATCAAAAAAAGAATTGAGCTAAAACTATCACAGTTTCTCTACTGGGTTTAGAATAAAACATTAAAAAGTCAAACAACTTTACAAAAAAGCCAATCTATATTTAGTTGGATTGGCTTTAAACAATCTGCAAATCAATGTTATTTCAGCAGCAACATTTTTTTAACTTTAGTATAAGAAATTCTTTGAGTCTCTGCATTCTCTATAATAATTTTATAATAGTAAATGCTCGATGGAAGACCAGAACCATCAAATTCCATGTCATTAAACCCGCTACTAAACTGTTCCTGTTCAGCTAATATTACAACTTCCTGCCCAAGTGTGTTGTAAACCCTCATAGTTACCAACGCATCTTCAGCAAGCTCAAAAGTAATTACTGTCGTTGGATTGAATGGATTAGGATAATTTTGATGCAACGAGAATAAAACTGGTTCATCATTTGTATTAAACCAAACAAACCGCTTGTAATTTGTAAAAGAAATTGGATTCGCGCTTCGATAAATTCCTCCCAACCCTCCAGCGAATATATATCCCAATGGACTGGTAGCAAGCGAAAATACCTGCGGGTTTGAAATAGAAAAACCACTCATCAAAGATTCCTAGGTTACTCCGAAGTCTGCAGTTCTGTAAATCTTGAATTCTTCGCCCTCAACCATTTGCACATAAATATTATCGTTCGGATCAATATGCAATACATACCAATGTCTGCCGCCCGTAGGAAAAGAAAGAGAAATGGGAAGAGGAATTTGTTGAAATTTACGAACCGCATACTGATACCGTATTAATCGATTTCCTTGCACCAAAGCAAAAATATCGCCTTTTGAATTTACTCCAAGAGCAAAACAATCTCTCGGGTGACGGAATCCCGGTCTGGAAAGTGACCTAAAAACAGTCTTATCACCCGACGATTTCCGAAGAGAATAATGGATTCCTCTATTTGTCCCAAGATAAACTTTTCCATCTGGATGAAAAAGCATATCACTTAATGATCGAATAGCATACACTTTAAAATCATCTAGCCAAGTATTACCATTATCAATTGATGTATAAATTCTGGCGCCAATACGATTTTTCAAAACCCCAAGGAAAAGATGTCCGCTCGAATCTATAACCATATCTACAATAGGCCACCAAGGTCGACCATCACGATCCCGTACCCCCGGTGGAGTAACGAGCTCAATCCACGTTATCCCGCTATCGCTAGACCGAAAAAGTCTATGAAAAGTAGCCGCATAAAGATCTCCATTCTTTTGATTCAACGCTAATTTTCTTACATTTTGCGCAAACATGTTCGTCCACGTTTGCCCATTATCTGAAGAACGCAATATCCCTCTAAAAGGTATGGCTATTTCACTTCCATCTCCACAAGCAGCGAAAATGTCTCCATTTGGATAAAAGAGAAAATCTTGAACATTCAAAAACGAACTATCTAATTGTTGCCAGAAATTTACTTGTTGAGCAACTACCATAGAAGACCCTAACCACACAATAACAATAAGTAGCGTTAAAAAAACAACAAAGCATTTCATAACTATTCCCTTTCTTTTTATTTTATTAAGTTGTAAATACTAATGCGAAATCACTATAACAACATTAGCAGATGATCTATTAAGATGGTAGTTTATCCTCTACCTTTGTCAAATACGAAAAAAGTACAAAACGACCGCAAAAAATTACAATTTTTTAGACAACTTTTTAACTTCTTCCCGCAAAATCGTAGCCAACTCAAAATCTAACCCTTTCGCCACTTCCAACATTTCTTTTTCTTTCTTATTAATCAACTCTTTAAGCGCGGATTTTGATTTTGGAATCGGTTTTGTTTCTAAATCCAGAATTTCTTGAACCGGAATAATATCGCTTATTTTTTTCTCAATTGTTTTAGGCGTAATTTTATGTTTTTTATTATAAGCGAATTGGAGCTTGCGCCGCCTTTCGGTTTCCCGAAACGCCCGCTTAATTGAACCAGTAATATTATCAGCGTAAATCAAAACCTCGCCTTTTACATTTCTTGCGGCTCGGCCAATTGTTTGGATAAGCGAGGTTTCGCTCCGCAAAAAACCCTCTTTATCAGCGTCAAGAATCGCCACGAGCGACACTTCCGGTAAATCCAGACCCTCACGCAATAAATTAACTCCCACCAAAACATCGAAATTTCCTTTACGCAAATTAGTTAAAATCTTAATCCGATCAAGAGTTTTAACATCGCTATGTAAATAAGCAACCTTAATTTTAAGATTTTCAATATAAGCGCTTAAATCCTCGGCCATTTTCTTGGTTAAAGTAGTTATAAGAACTCTTTCTTTTCCGTTTGTTTGCGAACCAACCCGGTTTTTAATCATTAAAATCAAATCATCTACTTGGCCACGCGCCGGCCGAATAATAATTTTCGGATCAACAAGCCCGGTTGGCCTGATAATTTGTTCAATAATTTGTTCGCTTTTTTCTTTTTCATAAGAAGCGGGCGTAGCCGAAGTATAAATTACTTGATTAATCTTTTTTTCAAATTCATTGAATCTTAACGGCCGATTATCAGCCGCTGAAGGCAAACGAAAACCGAATTCTATCAAAGTTTTTTTTCGCGAAGCATCACCTTCGTACATGCCGCTAAGCTGCGGAATAGTAACATGAGATTCATCAATAACAGTTAAAAAATGTTTGGGAAAATAATTAAGAAGCGTATCCGGCGGATCGCCTTCGTTACGACCCGAAAGATGGCGAGAATAATTCTCAATGCCATTGCAATAACCGATTTCTTTAATCATTGCCAAGTCAAATTTAGTCCGCCGCTCAAGCCGTTCAGCTTCCAAATACTTGCCTTGCGATTCAAAAAACTTTAGACGAGTTCTTAATTCTTCTTTTATAGCTTGAATTGCTCGTTCACGATCAAGCGGCGGCGTAATAAAATGTTTTGCCGGCGCAATAAAAATCTCTTTTAATTTCGGCGTCTTACCGATTTGAAATCCCTTAACCGGGTTAACTTCGTATATTTCTTCAATGATCTTGCTTTGCACAGGATTTGCCGGATCGTTTTTTAATTTAAAAGCGTAAATAACTTCCCGATCTGGCGGCATAATTTCCCAATTATCGCCTCTTAACCTGAAAGTGCCGCGTTTTAAATCAGCAATCGTCCGCGTAAATTGCAATTCAATAAGCTTTTTTACAAATTCAGCTCTTAAAATTTTGTCACCAATTTTAAAATTAAAAATATTCTCGGCGTAGATTTGCGGCGCGCCAAGACCATAAATACAAGAAACCGAAGCAACCACAATAACGTCTTTTCTGGTTAAAAGCGCAGTTGTCGCCGCGTGACGAAGCTTATCAATCTCATCATTAATTGTCGCTTCTTTGCCAATATAAGTATCAGATACGGGCAAATAAGCTTCTGGCTGGTAATAATCATAATAAGAAACAAAATAATTAACTGAATTTTCTGGAAAAAGTTCACGAAATTCATTGCATAACTGGGCGGCCAAAGTTTTATTGTGAGCAATCACAAGGGTTGATTTGTTAAATTCCGCGATAACATTAGCTATAGTAAAGGTTTTCCCGGAACCAGTAACGCCCAAAAGCACTTGGTTTTTAAATCCTTTTTTTAACCCTTGATTTAACTTTTTAATAGCCGAGGGTTGATCACCGGCTGGTTTGTATTTTGAGACAAGCTTAAACATACTCTTTAATTAAGAGCTTTTTGAAAAAATAATCAAATTAATCCTCCCATCTTTCCGCAAAGATGGGAGGATAAAAAAGATGGGAGGGTTAAATTTTATCCAGATCTTTTAATTCCGATTCAATATCTTCTTTTACTTCTTCAATGTCTTTTTCTAAATGTTTTCTTTTTGCTTTTTGAGTGCTCGCGCTAAGATCAACGGTTCCACTAGCAGTTTCATCAAGGTCTTTTTCAAGATGCTGGATATCTGATTTAAGCTTGCTTCTAAAACTTTTTAATTCGTGCATAAAACGGCGACGAAACATTAATACCCTTGAATAAACAAAATAAAAAACCACAACAATTACGCCGAGTATAAGAATGCTGCCGACAATAACTGTTCCGTACTCCCCTAGAATTTTAAGCACTCCTTCTGCCCAGCCGCCAACTCTAACTTTGATTCTCTCCGTTTCCTCGCTTAACGCCCCTCTTAGATCGATTAATTGAGAATATAACTCATAATCTCCGTTTTTAAGCGAAGAATTAAAATCTCCTTTCCATTTTCCTTGTTCATCTACCGGCGTCTTAAAATTCACAACCCGATCGCCTTTTCGCAAAAAAATCAAAACTTCCATTAAATTATCATACGTACTCGGCAATGCTTCTCCTTCAATATATAAAGATTGCTGGGGCGGATTAAATTTAGACGGATATTTTTTAATAACTGGTTTTTTTAACGAGGTGATTTGAATTAAAAGATTAGATTCCTGATAATTTCCCGCTAAATCATAAGCTTTTACAACCACAAAATGATTGCCCGGCAACTGGACCGGAAGCACATATTGGTCATCTTTTTTAAGAGTATTGGCGTCAATCCATGGTTTGCTACCGACTTTAACAAGGTAATTTAAAATACCCGAAACTTTATCAGTCGCGGAGAACTGAAGAATTGGCTTAGGATTAGTTGGATCTTCATTATCCCCACGAGTCACAGAAAAAACTTCCGGCGGTGTCCGATCAATTTTTACTACTCGCCGCGCAACCGGTCCCCAAGTACCGCCTGAATCTCTAAATCTCGCATAAAAATACCAAATACCGTCTTTAAATTTATTAAGATCGTATTTTGTTTGAGAAACCAATCCTTTGCTTACAGCCAGCAATGAATAATTTGAGTTATTAACAAAAGCATAGCTTACGCCGGAAACATTTTCGGATAAAACCCAAGAAACTTCCAATAATTGGCTGTTATACCATTTATTTTCGTCGAGGTGAGTTTTTGAACTAATAACCGGCTTTGACGGCAATCCAAGTGTTTCTTCCGAAGGCTTATCTTCCAAAATAACCTGAGGCATCGGCAAAACCGTAGCGCTAATTTTATACAATGTTTCCCGAGTTGAATTTAAAACATTCGTGCCCATTCCATCATTAGCTAAAATCGCGCCGCTTGTAAGTTGAAACGAGGCCTGTCCTTCGCCCACGGTTTTGAAATTTATTGAAATAACTTTGCCGTTTGAACCAGTAAACCCGGGCGAAGGCAATCCGCCGCCAAAA
Source organism: Patescibacteria group bacterium (assembly GCA_030018585.1). GTDB lineage: Bacteria > Patescibacteriota > Minisyncoccia > UBA6257 > GWB1-50-10 > JASEHZ01. Next base: position 38,767 of record JASEHZ010000003.1, read on the forward strand.
GAAATCGTGCCTTCGGTATTTGAAAACACCGGTTCTTGAGACCAAAATTTAAAAATTGAACCGGCCGTAGAAACGCTTTCAACTTTCAAATATCTGAATGGAAAAGAAATTATTCCTTCGGCCGCGTTTATTGAAACGCCTTCGCTATTAACCGATAAAACCACCGAGAAACGCGCGCCGCTGTCATAAGAACCAGAAGCCGGCGAAAAATCAAAACTGGCAGCAAAAACTTTAGTTGCAAATACCGACGAAAAAACGACAGACGCCAACCCTGCAATTAAGAATGTTTTGATTTTTTTATTTTCCATTGTTTGATTGCGTATACTATTACTATAATCCCGATAATCGCAAAAATAAAAAGCATTGCGTATTTCAAATAGCCCGCTCTTTCTAAATTCAATACTTCTATCCTCTCATTACCAAAGTTATCCACAGCTTTTATCTGAATTTTTTGCACGCCTTCATTTAAAACATAAGGGCTTTCAGCCACGTGCCAATCAATAATTCCACTTCCGGTTACTTCTTTTACCTCATAATGACTTATGCCGGATTCGTTATCTTCAGCGCCAAAAATTACTACCGGCTTATTGTCAAAAAAATTCTCATCTTGAAAAAATTCAGGCAAAAAAGCTTGCGGCGCGGTATTGTCAACAACGCCAGCAACTGAATCGCTTTTTGAAAAATAATCCAAAGAATCAAGTAATGCTAAAACATCACTGCCTGCTCCATCATTTAAATAAGCGGATGTTGTTGAAGAAAATTGCAGTTTTCCGCTTCCTTCCAAGATGATTTTGAAAATTACGCCATCGCCTTCAAAGCCATTTGGTTTGCCGCCGACAAAATCTATTTGATTATTTTGAAATTCGGGATTTTTCTGCCAAATTTCGGTTATGGTCGGCGAGGTAATAATTTTGCTTATTTTTATTTCTGGCGGAACCAAAACACTGCCCGTCCAAGCATTTACAGAAACATCGGATTGAATTCTTATCAT